>DAINDD010000003.1:67867-81198 GCA_036732045.1 Chloroflexota bacterium | reverse complement strand
GCCGAGACCGCCGGCGGCGTCGTTATCGCCGGGCTGCGGCAGCTGATCCGCGATGGTCACGTCGGCGAGGATGAGGTCGTCGTCGCCTTCATCACCGGCGCCGGGCTGAAGACGCAGGAAGCCGTCGCGCCCGCTCTTCTGCCCGCGCTCCACGTCCAGCCGACAATCGATTCGTTCGAGCAGGCACTGGAAGCGCGCGAAGGCGGGCTTCCGCTGGCGAAGGCAGTGTAGCATGACCCGACAGCGCGTGAAGTTCACCTTCGTCGAAGAGCTGATCAAGGAGCCGATTATCTGGAAGCTCGCCAAGGAGTTCGATGTCGTCACCAACATCCGCCGAGCCGACGTCACCGATGAGCGCGGCTGGGTCATCCTGGAGCTGGACGGCGACCGGGACGAGATCGAGCGCAGCCTGGAGTGGGTGCGGGAGAATGGCGTTCGCGTGGATCCGGTATACGAAGACATCGTGGAAGGTTAGCCATGGCAATCACCGTACGCATACCGACGCCGCTACGAAAGCTGACCAAAGAGCAGGACGTCGTCCAGGCTAGCGGCGACACGCTCGCTGAGATGATCGAGACGCTGGAGCAGAAGTACCCCGGAATGAAGGAGCGCCTCTGCGACGAGACTGGCGAACTTCGGCGCTTCGTCAACGTCTATGTGAACGGCGAAGACGTGCGCTTCCAGGATGGCCTCGGCACGCGTCTCACGGGCAACGACGAGGTGAGCATCGTGCCCGCCGTGGCGGGCGGCTGATACAATCGACTTGCCATGAGCATTGCTGCGCGCGATAAGTTTCGCGTGATCCACAAGGGTATCGAATATGAGTTCGAGGTCGCCGAAGAGGGTGGCTATGTGGTCAGCGTCCCGGCTTATCCGTCCTGTGTATCACAAGGTGAGACGTTCGAAGAAGCCCTTGAGAGCGTTGAAGACGCACTGCGGGAGACGTTGCTCGCCGCGCGCGAACTCGGCCTCGACATACCTGTCGCATTGACGAGCTTCGACCTCAATTAGTGTCGCGGCTGCCTTCGATAACACCGGATCAGCTGGTCGTGGCGCTGCAGCGCGCTGGCTTGCAAATTGTCCGCGAAGGAGCCAACCACACGGTCCTCTGGAAAGAAGGCCTGCCGCGCCCGGTTCCTGTACCAAGGCATGCCAGAGAACTGAAACGGAACTTGCTCTTGAAGATCATTCGCGAGGCCGGTCTGACTCAGGAAGAGTTTCGCCGCTTCCTACGTTAGCCCTCGCAACCCTTGACGCTCCTGCGCTTGCGGGCATAATTGGGGTAGCCAGAACCACATTCGACCGTCCGCCTCTGGCGGACGCACGGGGGCGAACCCATGCAAGACCCGGCGTTGGCGCTTATCCTGGAAGAGGCCCTCGCGATGCTTGACGCCGGCGAAGCGCCGGAGTCGATCATCGAACGCTTCCCGGACGTGGCGGCGACGCTGCTGCCGCTGCTTTACCTGGCAGCGACCCTCCAGGACACCGCCGAAGGCGCTATCGAGGTCCCGCTGGAGGCTCTCCATGAGATCGGCGAGTTCCTGCAGGAGCGCTTCGACGACCTCACCGAGCACCGCACGGATTAGGCGGTTTTACATCTCGGGCAAACGCGGGTATTCTTGACTCGAACGTTATCCACATCTATAATTCTGACTTAGTAGACCGACAAAGTCGACTTCAGAGGCTCAGATGTGACTATCCAGGACAAACCCTTCACTTTCGAAGCGCATCCCAAGGTCCCGCGCGACCTGAAGCCGGGCCGCGTCTTCGTCACGCTCGACGAGGAGATCGACAACTACGAGGTCGAAGCGAACCGCTACCGCGCCAACCGCGAGGAACTGGAGGGCGAGTTCACCCCATTCCGCCTGCGTATGGGCACTTACGGCCAACGCCAGATGGACCAGCAGATGATGCGCATCAAGCTCCCCTACGGCGGTATCGACGCCGACCAGATGGACGTGATGGGCGAAATCGCCGAGAAGTACTCCGGCATGCGACGCGGCCACATCACCACGCGGGAGAACATACAGTTCCACTTCGTCGACCTCGTTCGAGCGGGCGACGTCATGCGGTTGCTCGCAAGCGTCGGCCTGACCACTCGAGAAGCCTGCGGGCACACCGTTCGCAACGTCACCGCCTGCCCCTACGCTGGTGTCTCCGACCACGAGCTGTTCGACGTGACGCCGTACCTGGCGGCCTACGCCCGCAACATGCTCCGCAACCCGATCTGCCAGAACATGCCGCGCAAGTGGAAGACGTCGTTCTCCTGCGGCCCGGTGGACTGCGCGGGCAGCCTCTTCCACGACATGGGCTTCGTCGCCGCTGTGAAGAAGGAAGGCGGCAAGGAAATGCGCGGCTTCAAGATGGTCGTCGGCGGCGGCACCTCCACGATGGCGCGCCAGGCCTCCACCCTCTACGAATTCGTCACGGCCGACGACGGACGCTACATCCGCGTCGCCGAAGCCGCACTCAAGGTGTTCGACAAGGAGGGTGGCTTCCCGCAGTTCCTCCGCAAGAACATGAACAAAGCGCGTGTGAAGTTCCTCGTCCAGAAGCTGGGCATCGAAGAGTTCCGGCGCCAGGTGGAGGAAGAGCTCGCCGAGCCGTGGGCCTTCGAGCCGCTGGACATGCCTGCGCTGATGCAGTTGGCCCCCGAAGGCCCAACACCGGGCGAAGCGCCGAACGGCCACCGCCCCGGCCCCGGCTTCGACCGCTGGGTGAAAACGAACGTGATCCGGCAGCGTCAGCCCGGCTACGTTGCGGTCACGATCACGGTGCCCATGGGGAACCTCTCGCCGGAGCAGTTCCGCGGGCTCGGTGCGCTGATGCGCCGCTTCTCGGGAGGCAACGCCCGCACGCAGCAAAACCAGAACCTCGTCCTGCGCTGGGTGCGCGAAGAGGGCCTGCCGGCGCTCCACGCCGAGCTGAAGACGCTCGGGCTTGGCGCAGCGGACGCGGGCTTCCTGGCCGACACGGTCGCCTGTCCCGGCACAGACTCCTGCAAGATGGGCATCACATCGTCCCAGGGCGTCGGCTACGCCATCCGCGAGGCCGCCGAGACCTGGGGCTACGACGACGACCAGCTCGTTCAGAACATCAACGTCAAGGCCAGCGGCTGCCCCAACGGCTGCGCGCAGCACCACCTGGCGGCGATCGGCCTGCAGGGTTCGTCTTTCGCCGCCAATGGCACTTCGATCCCCTGCTTCGACATCTCGCTGGGCGGCGGCAACTACAACACCGAAGGCGGCGGCAAGTTCGGCGTCCGCGTCGCCCGCGTGCCTTCCAAGCGCGCACCGCAGGCCATCAAGAAGCTGATCGACCACTACGTCGCCAACCGCAACGAGGGCGAAGAATTCGTCGCCTTCGTGGACCGCGTTGGCGCCAAGACGCTCGACCCGCTGCTGGACGAGTTCAAGGAAGTCGGCCCGATCCATGAAGACATCCAGATGTACATGGACTGGGGCAAGGAAGAGCTCTTCGAAGTGATCCGCGGCGAAGGCGAGTGCTCGGTCTAGGGCCGGGCCACACCAAATAGCAAAACAAAACCGGGAGGGGAAGGCAGAAATGAAAGAAGCGGTTAAATACACAGCGGCGGACGTCGATGGTCTGAACGCGGAGCTCGGTGGCAAGTCGGCCGAAGAGATCGTCCGCTGGGCCGGCGAGGCGTTCGGCTTGGACATCAAGTTCGCCAACAGCTTCGGCGCTGAGGACGTCGTGATGATGGACATCATCGCGAGAATCGCGCCGCAGATCCGGGTGTTTACGCTGGACACCGGCCGTCTCAACGACGAGACGTACGAGGTGATGGAAGCGACCCGCTTCAAGTACCCCGACATCAAAATCGAGGTCATGTTCCCGGACGCCAGCAAGGTCGAGGCCTTGACCCGCGAGAAGGGCTTCTTCTCATTTCGGGACAGCGTCGAACTGCGCAAGGAGTGCTGCGGGATCCGCAAGGTCCAGCCGCTGAAGCGCGCCCTCGCCGACGCCCGCGCCTGGATGACCGGCCTTCGCCGGGACCAGTCGATCACCCGCACCGACACGCCCGCTATCGAGTGGGACGAGGGCAACGGGATCATGAAGGTCAACCCGATTATCGAGTGGTCCAACGACGACGTCTGGGCCTACATCAGGACGAACAAGATCCCGTACAACAAGCTGCACGACAAGGGCTTCCCCAGTATCGGTTGCGCCCCCTGCACGCGCGCCATCAAGCCCGGCGAGGACATCCGCGCCGGCCGCTGGTGGTGGGAGAATCCCGAGTTTAAGGAGTGCGGACTACACGAGTAGGCCGACCCTGCGTTTCAACGGCAGAAACTATCTGTAGAGACGCCCCGCCGGGGCGTCTCTACGACGTAACTGGAATGGATCTACCGCATGACTTTTGTTGAAACCAACCCTGCCCACGGCAGGCGGCTGATCGACCTACTGGTCCACGGCGAGGAAGCGCAGGTGCTGCGAGAGCAGACCGCGACGATGCCGGTCGTCAGCCTGAACTCGCGATCGCTGTCTGACCTCGAGCTGCTGGCCGTCGGCGGCTACAGCCCCCTCGAAGGGTTCATGACGCAGGCCGACTATCGCTCCGTCGTGGACGACATGCACCTGGCCAGCGGACTTCCGTGGCCGATGCCAATCACGCTCGCCGTCGACGAAGCGGACGCTCATGGCGTCGGCGAGGGCGGCGACATCGCGCTGGCCGACGAAAGCGGTCGTATCCTGGCCTCGATGCACGTACGCGAGAAGTTTGGTTACGACAAGCAGGCCGAGGCGGAGAAGGTCTATCGCACCGACGAAGAGAAGCACCCCGGGGTGGCGGCGCTTTACGCGCAGGGCGACGTGTTGCTCGGCGGGCCGGTGCGCGTGCTCGAGGTGCCTGGGCACGACGACTTTCCGGCCCACCGCCTGACGCCCGCGCAAACGCGTGCGGCCTTCGTTGACCGCGGCTGGCGTACGATCGTGGGGTTCCAGACGCGCAACCCCGTCCACCGCGCGCACGAATACATCACCAAGTCGGCGATGGAGATCGTGGACGGCTTGCTTCTTCACCCGCTCGTCGGCGATACGAAGTCGGACGATATTCCGGCCGACGTTCGCATGCGCTGCTATCAAGTTCTGATGGCCAACTATTACCCGGCCGACCGGGTGATCCTCTCGGTGAACCCGGCGGCGATGCGCTACGCCGGCCCGCGTGAGGCGATCTTCCACGCGCTTGTCCGCAAGAACTTCGGCTGCACGCACTTCATAGTCGGCCGGGACCACGCCGGCGTTGGCAGCTACTACGGCACGTTCGATGCGCAGCTTTTGTTCGGCGAGTTCGACTTGGCGGCGCTGGGCATCATCCCGCTCATGTTCGACAACACGTTTTTCTGCAAGAAGTGCGACGCGATGGCCAGCGCCAAGACCTGCCCCCACGACGCAGGCGTCCGCGTCAGCCTCTCTGGGACGCAGGTGCGGGACATGCTGAAGGGCGGCATCGCGCCGCCGCCTGAGTTCTCCCGACCCGAAGTGGCGCGGGTGCTAATCGAGGCGATGCAGGAGCGGGTGACGCCGCATCATGCAATCTGACCGGCTGACGGAAAGCCTTGCGGCGGACGGCATCTCGCTGCCCGTTCACGTGCCGCGCTGGCGTGTCATAACGCACGCAGGCACACGCGTTGCGTACAGCGTAGCCGGCCTCTTCATCTTCATCCTCGCGATGCAGCTACTGAAGGCCGGCGCGCGCGGACTCAAGCCGGTCCTCACGGAGTTCCACGCGCACGGTGTGATTAACCTGATGGGCTTTGGCTGGCTGGGAGCGTACACGGTGATGAGCGGCTCGCCTGTCGCCGCCATTTCTCTCAGCCTCTACTCATCCGGCACGACGTCGGACGTCGAATCGTTCGCGATGATCAACGGCTCACGGCTGGGCGCGTCGTTTATCGTGCTGTTCGTCGGGTTCATCCTCTGGATCATGCGCAAGAAGTCAGCGGACGGCCTGTACATCGGTGTCGTCGCGTTGCTTACTGCGTTCACCCTGTGGCTGCCTGTGCTTCCGATCGGCCTGCTGATTCTGCACGAAGGTTGGTTCGACTCGATCCGCATGGGTTCGCCCGGGCCGATAACGTCGCTCGTGAATGTTGTCTACGACCCTATCGTCAACCGCATCGCCGACAATGTTCCCACGATCGTCGTCTTCGGGATCGGGATCGGTATCTTGCTGACGGCGTTCGCTGTTTTCGACCGCGCGCTCCCGAACCTGGAGAGCACGCAGGGGGGCAACCTCGACAAGTGGCGGGACCGCTTCCAAAAGCCGCTGGTGATGTTCCTCATCGGGCTCGCCGTCACCGCCGTCACGCTGTCGGTCTCGCTCTCGCTGACGCTGCTGATCCCGCTTTCGCTGAAGGGCTACATTCGCCGGAATGCCATCATCCCCTACGTCATGGGAGCCAACATCTCGACCTGGGTCGATACGCTCGTCGCCGCGCTACTGCTGAACGCACCCCGCGCGTTCACCATCGTCTTTACGGAGATGGTCGTTGGCGCCAGCATCTCGCTGTTCGTGCTGATCTTTCTCTACAAGCCGTATTCGACAGTCATTATTGGGCTGGCGAACCGGATTACGCAAAGCAAGCGCGGCTTCGCCGTGTTCCTCGGTGTGATCCTGATAGTGCCGCTGGTGTTGTTCCTGGTGTGAGGATGTCTGAACGTTCCTTGCGTTCCGGCTTCTATACCCCACCGGGGTATGTTATGATTGTTGATGGAGAATATCAGGAATACAGATGAAAGTCTCAACCAAAGGCGACTACGGGATCCGCGCTCTGATTGAACTGGCGAATCGTTACGGCGAGGCCCGCCCAACTCAGAGCAGCGAGATCGCCGCGCGCCAGAAGGTGCCGGAATCGTACCTGGAGCAGCTTCTGACGACGCTGCGCCGGGCCGGCTTCATCCGCAGCGTGCGGGGTCCCCAGGGCGGCCATGCCCTGATCCGCGACCCGCGAGAGTTGCGTGTAACAGAGGTGATCGAGGCGCTGGAAGGGCCGATAATGCCGAGTGATTGCCTGGACGACGGCGGCCTTTGTGCGAAAGGTGGCGGCTGCGCCCAGACAGACATGTGGGCGGCCGTGCGTGATGCGATCCTCGGCGTACTGGACACGACAACGATAGCCGACCTGGCAGCACGGGATCGAGCGGCCCAACCAGTCGGCGCCCGCTATAACATCTAGGAGCAGAAGATGGGTCAGAAAATCGCAGACAGCGTCCTCGACCTCGTCGGTAAGACACCGATGGTCCGGCTGAACCGCGTCGTCCCGGCGGGGTCGGCTGAAGTTGTCGGCAAGTTGGAGTCGCTGAACCCTGCCGGCAGCGTTAAGGACCGCATCGCCCTCAACATGATCGAAACAGCCGAGCGAGAAGGGAAGCTCAAACCCGGCGACACGATCATCGAGCCGACGAGCGGCAACACCGGCATTGGCCTGGCAATGGTCGCCGCGGTGAAGGGCTACAAGCTCGTCGTGACGATGCCGGAGGACATGAGCCTGGCCCGGCGCGATCTCCTGGCTCGCTACGGTGCAGAGGTCGTGCTGACCCCGGCGATCGAAGGCATGACCGGCGCTGTCTTCGCCGCCCAGGAGCTGATCGCCAAGAACAAGCAATACTTCATGCCCCAGCAGTTCGAGAATCCCGCAAACCCGGACATCCACCGCCGCACCACCGCGCAGGAGATCCTGGAAGCGACTGACGGCCGCATCGACGCGCTCGTCGCGGGCGTAGGCACCGGCGGAACGATCACCGGCGTCGGCGAAGTGCTGCGCGAGAAGCTCGGCAAGGCGCTGCTCATCGTCGCCGTGGAGCCGACGCGCTCGCCCGTCCTTGGCGGCGGCCGCGCCGGAGTGCACGCGATCCAGGGCATCGGCGCCAGCTTTGTGCCCGGCATCCTGAACCGCGATGTGTACGACGAGATCATCGCCGTGACCGATGAGGACGCGATCGACACGTCGCGCCGCCTTTGTCGCGAGGAGGGGATGCTCGTTGGCATCTCGTCCGGCGCCAACGTCTGGGCGGCGATCAAGGTGGCGAAGCGCCTCGGCGAGGGCAAGCGCGTCGTCACTGTCCTCTGTGATACCGGTGAGCGATACTTGCAAATGGAGTCCTAACGTGGTTCTCGAGGACACAAAGATGAAAGTCACCGTTTACATACCGACGCCCTACCGCCGCTTCGCGGGCAACCAGACGCGTGTGCAGACGGAAGGTAACACCGTCGGCGAGGTGCTGGACCGCCTCGGGCAGGACTACCCGTCGCTGCGCCACATGATCTACGACGACAAGGAAGAGATACCCGGCCACATCAACATCTATCTGAACAACACTGAGATTCACACGCTGCAGGGCAAGGCCACAGTCGTCAAGGACGGCGATGAGATGGCGGTAATCCCGGCCATAGCCGGCGGCGTGATCGGTGCGCTGACGCCGGAGCAGGTGGACCGTTACTCGCGGCACATCATCATGCCGCAGGTCGGGCCGTCAGGACAGCGCAAGCTGATGGAAGCGAAAGTGCTTGTCATCGGCGCGGGTGGGCTCGGCGGGCCGGCCGCGCTCTACCTGGCTCTGGCGGGCGTCGGCACGATCGGCATCGTCGACTTCGACATCGTCGACCTCTCGAATTTGCAGCGGCAGGTGCTCCACCAGAACGACGACGTGGGCAAATCAAAGGCAGTCTCCGCAAAAGAGACGCTCAACGCCTACAACCCCGACGTCAACGTCGTCCTGCACGAGACGCCGATCACATCCGACAACGCGATGGAGATCATTCCGCAGTACGACCTCGTCGTGAACGGCGCGGACAACTTCACGACTCGCTATCTGGTTAACGACGCCTGCTACTTCGCCGGCAAGACGCTGGTGGACGGCAGCATCCTCCTCTTCGACGGGCAGGCCACCGTCTTCGTGCCCGGCACCGGGTGCTACCGCTGCCTCTTCCCCGCGCCGCCGCCGCCCGGCCTCGTGCCGAGTTGCGCCGAGGCGGGCGTGCTCGGAGCGCTGACCGGCATCATGGGCTCGATCCAGGCCACCGAGGCGATCAAGCAGATCCTCGGCATCGGTGAGCCGCTCGTCGGCCGCTTGCTTCTGGCGGACGCGCTGACGATGGACTTCCGAGTCGTCAAGCTGCGCCGCGATCCAAAGTGCCCGCTCTGCGGCGACGATCCAACGATCACCGAGCTGATCGACTACGAGGGCTTCTGCGGCGCGCCCTTCCCCGGCGGCCACGAGAACGGTGGTTAGCGATGGCCATCGAAGTCAAGGTCACGGGCAGCATGCAGAAGGCGATCGGCGGCCGGAAGTCCGTGGAGGCGCAGGGTCGCACCGTCGGCGCGGTCATCGACGACGTCGACCGGCGGCATCCCGGCTTCAAGGACCTGGTGATGACAGACGGGCAGATCCACCGCTTCGTCAACGTCTACCTGAACGACGAAGACGTCCGCTTCCTCAGTCAGCTCGACACGCAGCTGAAGGACGGCGACGTGCTATCCGTCCTGCCCGCGCTCGCCGGCGGCTAGCGAGTACCATGCTGGCCGAATCCATCCTCGATACGATCGGCAATACGCCGCTGGTCAAGCTCGTCCGTTTCAGCCCGAAGCCGGGCGTTCATGTTTACGCCAAGCTTGAGGGCCAGAACCCAACAGGCAGCGTCAAGGACCGCATCGCCGTCTACATGATCAGAGCAGCCGAGGCGAGCGGCGAGCTGACCCCCGACAAGACCGTCCTCGAACCGACGAGTGGTAACACCGGCATCAGCCTGGCGATGGTCTGCCGCGCCAAGGGCTACCGCTTGCTCTGCGTGCTGCCCGACAACGTCACGCCAGAGCGCGAGGCCCTGCTGCGCGCGTTCGGGGCGGAGGTTGTCTATGCTGAGAACGCGACAAGCACGAACGACGCCGTCTTCAAGGCCCAACGCATGCTGGAGGCAGACCCGGGCGCCTACTTCATGCCGTATCAGTATGGCAACTCGAACAACCCTCGCGCCCATTACGAAACAACCGGACCGGAGATCCTACGCGATCTCCCGGACACCGACGTCTTCGTGGCCGGGCTCGGCACCGGTGGCACGCTGACCGGCGCCGGCCGCTATCTGAAAGACAACCGGCCCGGCGTCAAAGTCATCGCCGCGGTGCCGCACCCGGGCGATCTCGTGCAGGGGCTCCGTGCGATGGAGGAAGGGTTTATCCCACCGGTGCTCGACGAGTCCGTGCTCGATGGCCGCATCGTCGTCGACTCCGTCTCTGCCTTTCGGATGGCTAAGGAGCTGATGGAGAAAGAGGCAATCTTTGCGGGTATCTCCGCCGGCGCTGTGCTCACCGTCGCCGTGCGCGCGGCCGAGCGGCTGGAGCGCGGCAACATCGTCGCGCTCCTGGCGGACGGCGGTTGGAAGTACTTGTCGACCGGCCTCTGGAGCCGCGACTACGGCGGATCACCCGAAGAGACGCAGGGCAAAATCTGGTGGTAGGGGGCTTCGCGTGGGCCGCGCGCTGATGTACACCGCGCTCGTCGCGCTGATCACGTTGGTGCTGTCAACTTACTTCCTGCTGGAGCACGGCGGCGGCAAGATCGCCGCTGTCCAGGAGGTGAGTCTGCACGGCCTGACGCTTACCCCGCACAACTACGAGGGCGAAGTTGTCTCGACCAGCGGCAAGCTCGTTCGCAACGATAACCTGAACGTTTACGAGATTGGTGCGCCGGACGAAAATTACCCCGTCGTCATCCGCAAGTTTGACGAACGAGTCCTCGCCTCACTGGTGGGGCAAGACGTGACTGTCAGTGGTCTGTTCGGCTTCGAGAGCGGCGTGGGCGTATACATCGAGGCGGACTCAGTGCGCCCGGCAGCCTCGCCGGCGGCGGGGGCTTAGGGCGATGAAACTGCCGAAGGAGTTCGTCGACGAGATGGTGGCCCACGCTATCCAGGATGCGCCCAACGAGTGTTGCGGCATCATCGCCGGCAAGGACGGCCGCGCGACCAAGCTCTTCCGGGCGAAGAACTCCGAGGCCAGCCCCTATCGCTACAACGTCGATCCAAAGGACTTGCTGCAGATCTTCCATGAGTGCGAAGACCACGACTGGACGTTTCTCGCGATCTACCACTCGCACACCGCCAGCGAGGCTTACCCCTCGCCGACGGATGTGCGGCTCGCGTTCTGGCCGGAGGCGGCTTACATGCTGATTTCGCTGGCCGACCCCGCCGGGCCCGTCGTCCGGGCATTCCGAATCGAAGACGGCGTCGTCACGGAGGACCCGATCGAGCAGACAACCGGGTAGGACTCGTCGGCTGGGGCCTCAAAACCGCGGGCGCTTAAACGGCCGGGCCGCGGCCCAGCACGCCACGTTCCTCGCGGGTGGCGACGCCGTCCCAGCCGATTTCGCCGATGCGCTGGACGCCGGTGCTTTCAGCCTCAGCGGCCAGTTCCGCGATCGTGCGGCCCAGCACGGGATGGCGGATCTCGGCGGCAATCTCGGCCAGCGGGACGAGCACGAATGCGCGCTCATGCAGGCGTGGGTGCGGGAGCGTGAGTTGTGGATCGCCCAGCGTCACGTCGCCGAAAAGCAGGATGTCTATGTCGATCGGACGCGGGCCCATACGTTCGCCATCCGGCCGTCGTCCCACCTCCTCCTCGATACTTCGCAGGAAGCGCAACAGCGGTAACGGGTCGAGGCCGCAGTCGATCGTGCAGGCGGCATTGTAGAACGGCGGCTGCGTCGGGCCACCGACGGGGTCAGTCTCGTATAGCGCGGAAACGGCCTCCACCCGCACCATTCGCGTCATCGCGCTGAGGGCCATGCGCAGGTTGGCCTTGCGGTTGCCGAGGTTCGCCCCGACGCCAAGGTAGACCTCGGTCACTCCCGGTTCTCCGGGATCGCGAAGGTGAGCCGCGCCTTGGCCAGCAGCTCGCCGTCACTCCGGCGACGGGCGTCCGCCTCGCCGAACGCCACCGCTTCGCCGAGGCGGGTGACCCGGCCCTCGCAGACGATTTCGTCGCCGGGCGCCGCGTACGCGTAGAAGCTGGTGCTCATGTCGATCGTCGCGTGCGGGCCGAGGCGCTGGCGGGCGTTGGCATCGCGCAGCCTCCCGAGACCGATGCCGATCACCGAGTCCATGACCGTGGTCAGGACGCCGGTGTGGACCCGGCCGGCGGAGTCGGCGTGCTGCGGGCCGGTGATCAGCGAGAGCCGGACGTAGCCCTCGCTGACGTGCTCAGCGACTGCCCCGACGTAAGCGGTAAACGGCGCGCGGACCGGTTCAGCCACTGCGCGGCCCCGCAATGACATACGTGAATCGGCCCTTGGCGATCAGGTCGTCGCTGCCCCGGCGTCGCGCCTCCGCCTCGCCGAACGCGACGGAGCGCCCGACCTTCAGCGCGAGCCCTTCCACCACGATCTCCTCACCCGGGCGGGCGCCGGCGAGGAAGCTGACGTTCATCTCGACCGTGGCGTGTGGCGAGGCGCGCATCACTTCCATCCCGCGCACGCTCGCCACGACTGCGCCGAGCGTTTCGTCCATCAGCGTCGTTAAGACGCCGCCGTGCATGACCCCGTTCGGGTTCGTATGCTTCTCTTCGACGACGAGCGACATCCGCACGTAACCTTCGCGCCACTCCTCGACCTTCCCGCCGATCATCTGCACGAACGGCGACGGCGTGTGCTCTTCGGGGGCGCTCATCGCGTCCATCCTCGCGTGATGGCGTCCGTCATCTTCGCCACGCGGGCCATCTGCTTCACGTCGTGCACGCGCACGATGTCGGCTCCGTTGGCGATCGAGATGGCGACGGTCGCCGCGGTGCCTTCGATGCGGTCTTCGACCGGCAGCCCGCCGAGCACGTTGCCGATCGTCGACTTGCGCGAGGTGCCGATCAGGACCGGCCGGCCGAGCACCTGGAGCTCACCGAGCCGACGCAGCATCTCCAGCGCCTGGCCGTCAGTCCAGCCGAAGTTGAAGCCTGGATCGATGATGATCCGCTCCTCCGGCAGGCCATGTTCGCGCGCCACCGCCAGGCTTTCCAGCAGCCCCTCGACGACGTTGCCAATCGTGTCTTTGAAGACGTGACCGCGGTGGTAGTACATCGCGATCGCGGGCACGCCCGCCTTCGCGGCGACGCTAGCGATCTCAGGCTCGCGCAGGAAGCCGTGCACGTCGTTGACGAGTGTTGCTCCGGCGTCAATAGCTTCTTTGGCAACGCGTGCTTTGTAGGTGTCGATGCTGATGGGCACATCGATGAGGCGCTCGCGGGCCAGAGCCTCCACGACGGGAATCGTGCGACTGATCTCATCCTCTTCGGTCACTTCCGCGGACCCCGGCCGCGGCGACTCGC
>DAINDD010000003.1:60760-67857 GCA_036732045.1 Chloroflexota bacterium | reverse complement strand
CACATCTGGACGGCCTGGCGCAGTGCGGCGTCGGCGTCGTTGCCGAGACCGTCGCCGGAAAACGAATCGGGCGTCACGTTGACGATGCCCATCACGTAAGTACGCGACCCCCAGGCGAACTCCCGCCCGCCGATGGTCATCGGGACGGGTCTTCGGACTGCCGTGTCTTGCTGCATCGGCGTAATGATGGCGGACGCTGACGTAGGAGAGCAAGGGAGCATGAGAGCATCAGGCCGGGGCGTTCCGGCGGACATCGCGACGTGATGCTCAAATGCTCGCTTGCTCCCACGTTCCACGCCGCGCAACGCTTAGATATTGAATAGCCGCCCCGCGTGCACTATCGTTTGCGCCATGGCCAGCTACCCCAACCCAGACATCCTCGCCGAAACGGATTGGCTCGCGGCGCACGCAGGCGATCCGAACCTGCGCATCATCGATTGCGACGAGCAGCCGGCTTACCTGCGCATCCACATCGAAGGCGCCGTCGGCCTGCGCGTGCACCACTACCTGAAGTCGCCCGGCGACTCGGCTTCCGGCCCCGGCATCGGCATGCACGTCATGCCGGCGGAGGAGTTTGCGGAGACGATGTCTCGGCACGGCATCTCCAACGACTCCCTCGTCGTCGCCTACGACGGCATGGGCGGGCTCTACGCGGCGCGGTTGTGGTGGGCGCTGGACTACTATGGGCATTCGAACTGCAAAGTGTTGAACGGCGGCTTCCGCAAGTGGTTCGAGGAGGGGCGCGCCGTCTCGCTGGACCAGCCGCACGTTGAGCGCAGCCGCTTCGAGGTGCGCGCCGTGCGCGAAGGGATCTGCGCCTCTCGCGACCAGGTGCAGTCCGCGATCGGCAAGGACGATGCGGCGATCTGGGACGTCCGCGCGCCGGCAGAATACACGGGCGACGACCAGCGCAAGAACAAGCACGGCGGTCACATTCCCGGCGCGGCCAACCTGGAGTGGCTCGAGCTCACCGTGCAGCCGCCGGTGCGCTCCGGCCAACTGCTGCCGGCGGAGGAGATCGCGCGCAAGCTGGCGGCGATCGGCGTCACGCCGGACAAGCAAGTGTTCACGCACTGCCAGGCGGGCATTCGAGCAGCGCAGGCAGTCTTCGTGCTACGCCTGATGGGCTACCCCCGCGCGGCAAACTACGACGGCTCCTGGAGCGAGTGGGGCAACCGGGACGACACGCCGATCGTGCGCGGCCCTGCCGCGTAAGCGACCGTCTCAGGCATCCTCTTCCAACCGAACTTCGGTGCGTTGACGTTAGGCCACACGCGCGTAACACTGGCACAAAGATCGGGCGAATCTCGAAGGAGGGAATGCCGTGTACCTATCCAACCGCCTCTACGTCATCACAGGACTGGTGCTCATCTCCATCACCGTCTGCCTGGTGCTCACCATCGGTTTCGGCATGGCTGTGAGCAGCACTGACCCAACGAGTAAAGCTGATACCGCAAAAATGTTGAAAGACATCTACGACCACCACACGCTCGCCGTAATCTCACTTCTCTTTAGCGTCCTGCTTGATAGCGGACTGACGCTCGTGATCTCGGGTCTTACCTACCTTGTCTTCCGCGACCGCAGCCGCCTGCTAGCGACCACCTTTCTTATCGCATTCATCGGCAGCGCGGTCCTGTCTTCTGTAACCGACGGCATCGATGCATCGGGCTTGGTCCTCGCCAAAGACTACGCACACGGCGGCGCTGGATTAGACGCTGGCGCCCCCGCGATTCTGGAGTTAACCCACGTGCTGAAGGTTGTCTCGAGTCTAGTCAGTCAGTGGGGTAGCACGATGCTAGCGATTGCATTCCTTACCTTGGGATGGCTTATTGCCCGCGCGCCTGCCGGCAAGGTGAATCCGCCACGCGCCATCGGCTGGGTAATCATCGTGGACGGAATCGCTCAGCTATTCGGTTGGGCCCAGTTCGTGAGCGCCGCCGGGTTCCTCTCGTTCATCGTCTTCGGTATCACAACTCTCATCTTCACGATCTGGCTCGGCATCTGGTTGATCACGAACAGCAGCAAGTTGCCCCTGCCGGACGGCGCTCCCGCGTAAACGCCGCGACCCAGCGAGACAAGAGCGCCCTGCATCGCGCGGGGCGCTCTTCGCTTTGTCGCGCTTAAGGCCGCGGGCGCCGCGTGTGCCAGTCCGTCGCCTGCTGGTAGGCGTGGGCGGTGCGCAATACCGTTGCTTCGTCCCACCAGCGGCCGATCAGTTGCAGTCCGAACGGGAGGCCGTCCGCCGTGAAGCCGCACGGCACCGAGATCGCCGGCACGCCGAGCAGGTTGAGCGGGTTCGTCAGCCGGATCAGGCTGAGCGTCACGCTGAGGTCCGAGCCGTCCAGCTTGAACGCGGCTGTCTGAGTGGACGCGCCAGCGATGATGTCGACGCGGGAGAACACCTCATCGCGCCAGGCGGTGACGGCCTTCTCCCGCAAGCGCTGCGCTTGGATGTAGGCGACTGCGGGGAACATCGCGCCCAGCTCGAGGCGGTAGCGGACGTCATCGGCGTAGGCGTCGGGGCGCTCGCCCATCCATTTCTGGTGGTAGGCCAGCGCTTCGGGCAGTTGGATCGCATTAGTCGCGGCTGGAATAGCGTCCATCAGGGGCAGGTGCACCGGCTCGACTTGCGCACCGAGCGCTTCGAGGACAGCCACGGCTGCGCGCACGCCGGCCTCGATCTCAGGAGCTAGGGCGTCGAAGAAGAAGTTGTCCGGTACGCCGATCCGCAGGCCAGCGACGCCGTCCCGGAGATGCGCGGCGTAGTCCGGCACCGGCTCGGCGCTGGACGAGACGTCGGCGGGATCGTGCCCGGCGATCGCCTGCAGGACGATGGCAGCGTCCTCCGCCGTGCGAGTCAACGGGCCGGCGTGGTCCAGCGACCAGCTCAGCGGCAGGAGACCGGCTTTGCTGACACGCCCGAACGTCGGCTTAAGGCCGGTGACGCCGCAGAGCGAGGCGGGTATGCGGATGGAGCCGCCGGTGTCGGTGCCCATCGCTGCGAAGCACTCACCTGTCGCGACCGCCGCGCCGGAGCCGGAGCTCGAGCCGCCGGTGATCCGCTCGCTGTCCCAGGGGTTGTGCGGCGGCCCGAAGTGAGACGAGCGGCCGGTGGCCCCGAAGGCGAACTGGTGCAGGTTGAGCTTGCCGACGATGACGGCGCCCGCCTTCTTCAGCCGGCGTGTGACGCTGGAATCGGCGGCGGCCACGTTGTCCGCGAGGATCGGTGACGCTGCCGTCGTGCGGACACCGGCGACATCGAAGATGTCCTTGAGCCCGACCGGGATGCCGTGCAGCTGGCCGCGGTTCCGCCCGGCGGCGATCTCGTCGCCGAGCTCGCGGGCGGCCTTGCGCGCTTCGTCCGCGGTGACGGTGATGAACGCGTTGAGCTTGCCATCCAACCGTTCGATTCGGGCCAGGCAGGCGTCGGTCAGCTCCAACGGCGACAGCTTGCGCTCGCGGATCAGCGCCGATGCCTCGGCGATGCTCAGGTAAGCGGGATCGCCGGTCATTCCGCAGCCGGGGGCAGGAACCGCGCTGCCGGTTCGGTCACGCCGAGGTCTAGTCGGGAGAGCGCCTCGCAGATAGCCTGGGTTCCGGCGAAACCGGCCGCCAGCGCTGCCAGGCGCTGCTCCGGGACGGTTAATCCGGCCAGACGGGCCAGAAAGCCGACTTCGTTATGGATTTTTGGCTCCGCCATACTTCCAAAACCTCCCTGCTGTCCGGCACAATTTATCAGCAGAAGCCATCCAACTCAAAGTTTATGGCGAAGGAGCATAAGATTAAGCACTTTACGCATAACTACTTGACACTGCTATCCGCTGAGAGTACGTTCGCGGACAAGGGATACTGACCTTTGCGTATCAAATGGGACACATTGACGGTGGCCCTGGCTCCAAAACCGAATATCGGTAGCCACAAGGAGTAGAGCATGAGCATCAACATTCAGGAAAGCATCCAGAAGATGCCGCTTGGCGAGAAGATCATCGTCCCGGCGGCCGTTGTGCTGTTCATTGATAGCTTCCTGCCGTGGTACCACGTGAGCGTCTCCCTCGGCGTTCTCGGCTCGGTAAGCGCCAACCGCAGCGGCTGGCAGTCTCCAGGGGCTATCTGGTCCATCCTGGCGATGTTGCTCGGCCTCGTGATGGCCGCCATCATCGTAGTCAGCCGGTTCACAACGATGCAGATGCCGGCTCTGCCCTCAGGCGTAACCTGGGCTCGAGTGCAGCTCGGCCTGGGGATCGCCGCAGCCGTCTGTGTTCTGCTGAAGATTATCGACCACTCCGGTAACATGGGCGTTGGCTTCTTCGTTGGAATCATCTGCGTGGCCGCGCTGGTGGCCGGCGGCGGTCTCCTGTTCCAGACCGAACGTGAGGGCGCCATGGGCGGCGGCACAACCGGCTCCACAGGCTCCACCATGTAGGGCATCGCTCCGGACGAGCGATAACAGCCGCCTCCCGCACCGGGAGGCGGCTTTCTGCTAGACATGACACCAACGGCGATCTCTACGAACGAAGTGCTCGGGCTTCTCTGGCGCGTGGTCATGCTGGACGCCACAGCATTCCAGGAGCTCCGCGACACGGCGCACCTGACGCTGATCGCGGCCGGCGGCTTGGTGGCGGCGGTTGTCATCGCGGGCTTCGGCGCCTGGCTCTACAGCCACACCGTCCTGGAAGGCGAGGACTTCTCGTTCGTCAAGACCGTCCTCCTGGGCAGCCTCTTCACGCTGATTCTGTTCGGGGCAGGCTTTGGGATCACGTACGTCGCCCTGACCACACTCCTTCGCATCGATATCGCTCCCGATGCGCTCTTCCGGCTGCTTGCGGCGGGGTATCTGCCGTACGCGCTCGGTCTTTTCGTGTGCATCCCGGAGTTGGGCTTCGTTTTCGGACTGCTGTCGGTGATCGCGGTCTTCTACTGGTCGCTGTTCGCGTTACGGGCGGCTCTTCCGGCGGCGAGCGAACTGCACCTGGCCGCCGCAGTCATCGCCGGGATGTGTCTCTGGGCGGTGATGATTCCCTTCATCTCCGGCCCAGGCAACGAGTTCGTTACGGGAGTCTTTGTCTATGGCCTGATCGCCTGAGAAGGCAGCGGAACTGCAAATTGTTCGGCTAAACTATCAGCAAATCAGGACGGAGGTGTGTTATGGCGACACCGGTCAACTGTCCGAACTGCGGGAGCACCCTGGCGCCCGGCGTGATGGCCTGCGCCAGGTGCGGCCACAAGCTCACCGTCGAGCCGGCATCCGAACCGGCCCCCGTGGCTGGCCCACAGTTCCCGCGCCCGGCAACGGCCGCACCGCCACCGCCGGCGTCGCTCAACGTTCAGCAGATGCTCGCGGACATCCGCGCCAGGTGGGGCATCCAGCAGACCCCGTACTTCGTGGGTGTCATGGCGCTGGCCGTTCTCGCTCTGCTCATCGGAACTATCGCGCACATCAGCTATCTCACCGCTGGCGCGACCGAGGCGAATAAGCAGCTCGACGACGGTGTCTGGCTAACGACGGCGACCGCCCTGGCGCTTGCCGCTGCCGTGCTAGCGCTCGTGGTCCGCAGGGAGGCCGGCATCCCCCCACGAGCGAGCGACGTCCGGAACCCCGACTTCCGGGTCGCTCTGGGACTGGCCGGAACGACGATCCTCTTCGCGTTCGTCGGCGTGATCATCGGGATGAGCGGCCGCTTCGACGCCGCCCTCTCCTGGGAGCGGTACGCCGAGATTTTCGCCTTCTTCGCGCTCGGCTGGCTGATCATCTCCCGCCCTGTGCCTGAAGCCTTGGGCACGGTGAACTCGATCACAGTGGGCTTTATCGCGGGCGGCGCGATACTCGTGGCCCTGGTGATCGGTCAGATCATGGGGTTGAGCCACAGCAACGACTCGTACACCGGCGGCATCTCCTGGCAGGCGCTGGCGATCAGCGCGCTCGTGCTGGAACTCGGCTGGTTCCTGGGGATGCGGCCGAAAGGCGAGTAACCCGAGCGACTCCTGACCTCGACCTCAGGATGCGCCCTCGCCCTCGTCCATCTCGTCCTGTTCGCCCGTGTACATCGTCCAGCCGATCCAAAAGGCGAGCGCGGAGACAGCGGCGAGCGCGGAACCGACAGGGATCGCGATCGCGAGGTAGCTGCGGCGCGTCATCGCCCAGAAGAAAAAGACAAACTGGAACGCCGCCACGATCATGATGATGAGTCCGGTCCGCTGCGACGTTTCCACGGGCTCGCCTAGACCCCCTTGCGCGCTTCCGGCGGCAGCAGGTTCGGGATCCGGTCTTCGATCGGGTAGCGTTCGCCGCACTTCGTGCAGACGAGCGCGCCCTGGATCACCTCGTCGCCGTTCTCTTCGTCGATCTGCAGGGTGAGCGGGCTCTTGTCCATCGGACAGGCTAGGATTTCGATCAAGTCTTTTCGCATCAGCGATTCCGATTGTATGCGCCGCCGCCGGAGTGGTCAAAGTGCGCGGCTCGTGGCTCACCCTGAGGGACTCCAAGGATACAATTGGAGCGAGATGTCAGACGCGGTCAAGCGTATCCCGCTGGACAGGCGTGTGCTCGTCGTCCGCGAGCAGCGGATCGACCTGCGGCCTGAGCGTGGCGCGGTGCTGTTCCCGCTGATCGGCCTGGCGATCGCCTTGGCGCTGTTCGGGATCGTCGTGCTCTTCGCTAACAGCCTGCCTGCCGGCCTTCTCTTGCTGATCCTGATCCCGGGGCTGCTCCTTGCGCCGTTCTCCGGCATGGGCCTCGTTTATTCGGTGATCGGCGCCTCCGTCGTCGTCGAGAAGAAGAAGCATTCCGTGCGATTCCAGCAGGGCGTGCTCGGCCTCGGCATCGGGACGATGGAGCTGGTGCCGTTCTGGAAGATCGAGCACATCGCCGTCGAGGACTTCGCGTTGGGCGATGTGACCCCGAACGGTCCGCCGCCGATCCTCGATCTGCGCGCCTGGGACATCGTCCTTGTCAAGAAGAGCGGCAAGCGCCTGTCGGTGGGCCAGGTCGTCGCTGCGAATTCGCCGGACCTGATCGACGAGGGGTTCGGCCGCGCGCTGGATGCCGCTGAGGCGATCGCGGCGATGTCGAAGAGCACCGTCGTGATCACGGCGGCCGT
>DAINDD010000003.1:0-60750 GCA_036732045.1 Chloroflexota bacterium | reverse complement strand
CATCAGCCGGTAGCGCAGCCGGATGGCGTCGCCGACCCACCGCTCGTCCCGGCGGCCGTCGAGCCAGAGGCAGCGCCGGTCACGGAGGCCTTCGCGGAGCGGCCGCCGAGCCACACGGAGCCTGCTGCGAGATGACACGCAAGCCGCCGCGCAAGCCGGGGATCGCGCTGCTTGGCGTCGCGGGCACGTACGTTGACGCGATGACGTGGGAGGCGAGGCTGGGAGCCGACAACATCCCTTGCCTCCTACGAGACGCGGGCGTGACGATCGGCGAACTCCAGGGGCCGCTTGCGTTTGGCCCAAGCACCTATGAAGTCTATGTGCCGGGCAGCGCGCTCAGCCGCGCGAAGGATCTGCTTCGCCCGGAACTGAAGACTCCTTCTCCCTCGGCCACGGCGGCGTCTGTCGATAAGCCGGGGTTTGCCTGGGTCTGGGCGATCGGCCTTGTGATCAGCTTCCTCACGACGGCTGTGATCATCCTGGGGCTGCGATGACGGAGGCGGAGATCCTCCGTGCGTATCGCACGATCGCCGTCGTCGGCCTATCGAACGACCGCACGCGCGATTCCCACAGTGTTTCGCAGTACATGCAGGCCGCCGGCTATCGCGTCGTCCCGGTCAACCCCGAGGAAACCGAGGTGCTGGGCGAGAAGGCCTACCGTGACCTCGCCTCGGTCCCGGAGCCTGTCGAGATTGTCGACATCTTCCGCCGCCCGGAGCACATTCCTGCCATCGTCGATAAGGCGATCGCCATTGGCGCTAAGGTGATCTGGATGCAGCAGGGGATCGTCAACGAAGAGGCGGCGGCGAAGGCGCGCGCGGCGGGGCTGGAAGTCATCATGGACAGTTGCATCCGCACGGAGCACCAGCGGATGCTGCGGGACGGCGGGCGGTGACCCTGGACCGCGTCATCGCAGCCGCGATCGCGCTCGCTGCCGCTACGCTGGTCGGACTTGGCGTCGCCTTCGCGGTCGGCGCTTTCGATAGCGGTTCGTCCGGGCCGCCGGGCAGCGTCTCCGACGACTGCCAGAAGTACGCCCTGGCGAACGCGAAAGCGGCGAACGTCCACGATCCGTTCATCAAGGGAATCGTCACGATCGGTATCAATCCCGGGCCTAGCAGTACGCAGGCGGCGCTGCTCCTTAAGGGCCTGGGTACGACGTTTTACATGCCGCTGCCGTACCGCGAAAGCGCGATAGTCTGCGTAGAGAAGGGGCACGAGCAGGAGTGGATCGATAAGCTGAAGGCGCTGGACTGGGTGGAATTCGCCCACACCGAGGGCGTCCATCCGATCCTCACGTTGACGCAATAGATTGTCGCCTGTGTAACCCGGATGTTAAAATCGGGGTGTGCCGGCGTCCCGCGCGCTAGACTCACCACTGATGAAGACACCATTGCCGTGTTGCCATTCCTCAGGGCCTGAGTCTATCCGTGCATAGCGAGGCCTGGAAGGACAAGTGCGGCGTCTTTGGCGTTTACGCCCCTGGTGAAGACGTAGCCCGCACCACCTTCTACGGCATCTTCGCCCTCCAACACCGCGGCCAGGAAAGCGCCGGCATCGCCACCGCAGACGGACAGACCATCCACATTCGCACAGGGATGGGGCTCGTCTCGCAGGTCTTCGATGAAGCCGACCTGGGCTATCTGCCCGGCCACATCGCCATCGGTCACACCCGCTATTCGACCACCGGCTCCAGCAAGCAAGAAAACGCGCAGCCCGTGCACGTCACCGGCGCCAACGGCGCGCTGGCCCTGGCCCACAACGGCAACCTGATCAACGCCGAAGTCATCCGCGACGCACTGGAGGACGAAGGCTCCGAGTTCACTGGCTCGACCGACACCGAGGCCGCCGCACGGCTGCTGGCCTCCGCTCCCGGCGAAGACTGGCTGGAGCGCGCCGCTGCCACCATGCAGGCGATGGCCGGCGCCTACTGTTTCATCGGCATCACGGCGGACTCGCTGATAGCCATGCGCGACCCCTACGGCGTGCGCCCGTTGTGCATCGGCCGGATGACCAGCGGCGGCTGGATCATCGCCTCCGAAACGTGTGCGCTCGACCACTTGGGCGCCGATTTCGTGCGTGAAGTTGAGCCCGGCGAGGTCGTTGTCATCGACTCGCAGGGGTTGCACGCGAGCCAGGCCGTCGAGCCGCAGCGCAAAGCGCTCTGCGTTTTCGAATACATCTACTTCGCGCGGCCGGACTCCGTGATCCGCGGCAAGCTTCTGCATCCGATGCGCATGAACATGGGCCGCGAGCTGGCGCGGCAGTCGCCGGTGGACGCCGACCTCGTGATCGGCGTGCCGGACTCGGCGACGGCGGCGGCGATCGGCTATGCCAACGAGTCCGGCATCCCGTACGCGGAGGGGCTCGTCAAGAACCGCTACGTCGGCCGCACCTTCATCAAGCCCGACCAGCGCCTGCGGGACCAGGGCGTCTACCTGAAGTTCAACCCCCTCAAGCAAGTGATCGCCGGCAAACGACTGATCGTCGTCGACGACTCCATCGTCCGCGGCACGACCACGCCGAAGGTCGTCGAGATGCTGCGCAACGCCGGCGCCAGTGAAGTACACATGCGCATCTGCGCGCCGCCGATCATGCACCCCTGTCATTTCGGGATCGACATGGCGACGCAGTGGGAGCTCATCGCCTCCAAGCAGTCCGTGGAGGAGATCCGCCAGCACATCGGCGCGGACAGCCTGCACTACCTGGACATCGCGGGCCTGATGCGGGCGGTCGAGCAGCCGGAGGACAGCTTCTGCACGGCCTGCTTTACCGGCGACTACCCGATGCCTGTGCAGCTGGAGTTCGACAAGCTCGTCTTCGAACGCCCCGGCCGCGGCGGCAAGCGCGTCCCTGTGGGTGCCGCCTACAACTGGGAAGCTGACCACCGCTAACGAGAAGAACCTGGAACCAGACCCAGAACCGGCGGAACTTGCCGCCAAAACGGGACTCCGCGGGGTTCCAGGTTCTAAGTTCTGGGTCTGGCGCGGAAGGACTTTTCCGGATCGCACAACCGGCGCGCCAGCGGTAGAATGTCCCCGTATTGACGCCCTATCTGTGAGGAGGTCCCCCATGGTGCAGTCGCTCGTCGACACAAAAGGCAAGTCTATTGCCAACGATGCCGTTAAGGCTTTCGCATCCAGCCTGAACGGCAAAGTCCTGACTTCCGGCGATGCTGGTTACGACAACGCGCGCGCCGTCTTCAACGGCATGGTCGACCGCAAGCCAGGCCTGATCGTCCAGCCGGCCAACACCGCAGACGTGGAGAAGTGCGTCAAGTTCTCCAAGGAGCACGGTCTGCTCGTCTCTGTCAAAGGCGGCGGTCACTCTGCGCCCGGTTACGGCGTCTGCGACGATGGTCTGATGATCGACATGTCGTCGATGAAGGCGATCACTGTCGATCCCGAAAAGCGCACCGTAGTCGCCGAAGGCGGCGTCTGCTGGGGCGAGTTCGACGCCGCCACGCAGGCGCACGGCCTGGCCGTCACCGGCGGCCGCAACCCGACCACCGGCATCGCCGGACTGACGCTCGGTAGCGGTTCCGGCTGGCTGGAGCGCAAACTCGGCTACACCGTCGACAACATGCTCGGCGTGGAGATCGTGACTGCCGACGGCAAAGCGATCCGCGCCAGCGAGACGGAGAACAAGGAGCTCTTTTGGGGGCTCCGCGGCGGCGGCGGCAACTTCGGCGTCGTCACCAAGTTCGAGTACAAGCTCCACCCAATCGGCCCTATCGTCTACGGCGGCCAGCTCGCGTTCCCGCGGTTCATGGCCAAGCAGGTGATCCGCGCCTACCGCGACTTCATCGAAACCGCTCCCGACGACATCGGCGGCGCGGTCGCACTGGTCTCGGCGCCGCGAATGGATCCGGTGCCGCCGCCTGTGCAGGGGATGCCGGTGCTTGGCATCGTCGTCTGCTACACCGGCAAGCCGGAAGACGGCCCGGCCGCGATTAAGCCGCTGCTCGACCTGAATCCGGTCTTAAACATGGTGCAGCCGATGCCGTACGTCGCCGTGCAGGACATGCTGACCGCTGGCAACCCGCCCGGCCGGCGCAACTACTGGAAAGCCGACATGTACCCGGAGCTGCCCGACGAATTGATCGACACCCTTGTCGACGCGGCGGAGCACCCGCTGTCCGAGTACACGGTCGTCCTCCTCCAGCCGCTCGGCGGGCAGGTTCACCGTGTGGCAGAAGACAACTCGGCGATGGGCTGGCGTAAGGCCAAGTGGGCGCTGCACGCCTTGGGCATGTGGGATGACCCGGCCCAGGACGCGGAGCAGATCGCCTGGGTGAAGGCTCTGGGGGACGCCGCCAAGCCGTGGGCTCAGGCCGGCACCTACCTCAACTACCTGATGGACGAAGGCGAACAGCGCGTCAAAGATAGCTTCGGCCCGAACTACGGGCGGATGGTCGAGCTAAAGAACAGGTACGATCCGGCAAACCTCTTTTGCTTCAACCAGAACATCAAGCCATCCGCTTGAGCAGCCGGAAGCCCGTCCTGCCGTCCGCCTACGCCGCCGCCGGCGTCGATACCAGCGCGGCGGAGGCGTTGATCAGCCGCTTCGCTGACCTGGCCAGGTCGGCGCGGCGGCCGGAAGTGCTGGCGGACGTTGGCCCGTTCGCCGGGCTGTTCAAGCTGGGGTCGTACAGCGAGCCGGTGCTCGTCGCCAGCACGGACAGCGTCGGCACGAAGGTCAAGCTGGCAGGCTTGCTGGGCCGCTACGACGGCGTTGGTCATGACCTCGTCAACCACTGCGTGAACGATGTCCTGACGTCCGGTGCCGAGCCGCTCTTCTTCCTCGACTACATCGGCAGCTGCAGCCTCCCAAACGACGCCAAGACCGACCTCGTGCGCGGCTGCGTCGAGGCCTGCCGCGCCGCCGGCTGCTCGCTGCTCGGCGGCGAGACCGCGGACATGCCGGGCACCTATCGGGACGGGGACTTCGACCTCGTCGGCTTCATCGTCGGCGTTGTCGAACGAGATGCGGTCATCGATGGCTCCGCCATCCGAGAAGGTGATATCCTTCTCGGCCTGCCATCCAACGGCCTCCACACCAACGGCTACTCGCTCGTCCGCAAACTCTTCCGAATCGGTATCGATGAGGACGCCGATGCTGAACGCGAGCGCCTCAACGCAAACTACGCTGGCCTCGAAGGCACGCTCGGCGACTCTTTGCTCGTGGCGCACCGCTGCTATCTCGGCGACCTGCGGCCCGTCCTGCCCATGCTGAACGGCATCGCGCACATCACCGGCGGCGGCATCCCCGGCAACGTCCCGCGCGTGCTGCCGGCCGGCCTCGGCGCCTCGATCGACCGCAACTCCTGGCGCGTGCCGGCGATCTTCCGTCTGATCCAGGAAGAGGGCAGGCTCCACGAAGAAGAGATGTACCGTGCGTTCAACATGGGACTCGGCATCGTCCTCGCCGTCGATCCGGCGAACGCAGCGGGCGTGCAATCCAAGGTGCCGGAGGCGTTCGTCGCCGGCCGCGTAATAGCTGGCAACGGAGTCGTGTGGGCGTAGAATGGGGATTGTGCTGGTCAAGTTGAAGATTTCCAACCCGGACAACGGGACCGAGCCGATTGAGGTGGACGACGCTGTCGTCGACACTGGTTCCGTGAACACGGTTCTTCCGAGAGATCTGGCGGTGCGCCTAGGCCTCAAGAAGACCGGCACTCGCGATGTCCTCACAGCCAGCGGCCCCGAGACCCTCGACACCACGTACGCCTTCCTTCAACTTCAGGGCAAGGAGACCATGATGCCCCTCTTGGTTAGTAACACACTCCCGCAAGCCATCGTCGGGGCAACTCTCCTCGAGGTGTTGGGATTCATTGTCGATCCCGTTCGCGAAGAGCTTCGAGACGCGGACATTCTGTTCCTCTAACCCATGCCGGCCCAGCGCCCGATACAAGTTGTGACAAGCGGAAAGTAAATCATGGCCAGATTTCGCATCTTCTACGCTGAGCACGGGCCCGCCGGCGAAGACTCGCTGACGACGGCGCCCACCGACGGCTTCGAGCCCGCCGGTGACAACGACTCCGAGAGCGAGTGGGAGGAGAGCTACGATGCACCCAACGCGGCCGCCGCGCTCTCCGGCTTCTTCGCCGACCACGCGCCCGACCGCACAAACATCGCACTGATCGAGGAAGATGGCTCCACGCGGCCGGTCGGCGACGACTTCGATCCCGACCGCACGTACATCTGGGTGGAAGACGGCTCGCTGATGGAGTACCAGGGCCTGCAAGAGGCGACGCCCGGCACCGTGGCCTGTCCCCTCTGCGATGGCACCGGCGAGGTGGACGAGGCTGTCGCCGAGGAGTACGCGGAGCAGGCCGGGACATCCAACGAAGACTGACCAGCGACCGATCGAAATGCCGTCCTACCGCGTGAACTACGTTGGACGTTCATCGACCGCGCCGGGTGCAGGCGCGCCTACCGACTTGCCCAACTTCATGACAAATCGTCAGTCCGGGCTGACCGAGACGGAGTTCGAGGACGAACTCCAGGCGACCTCGCCGGCGCAGGCGCTCGAGGCGTTCTTCGGGGAGCACGTCGAGCGCCGTGAAGACGTCAAGATGCTTGGTGCCGACGGCCGCTCGCACCCGATCGAGGGCGTGGCGGACTACAACCCCCGCTCGGTATACCTCTGGATCGAAGACGGCATGATGATGGAGTACCAGGGTATCGAGGAGATGACGCCGGGCAAGGCGATCTGCCCGATGTGCAACGGCTCCGGCGAGATCGACGAATCTCTCGCCGACTCCTACGCCGACTCCGCCGACCGAAAGAATACCGGCGCATGACCCGCCGCGTCGCCATCCTCGCCCCCCACGACAAAACCGGCCTCGACGACTTCGCGCGGGGGCTGGCCAAGCTGGGTTTCGAGATCTACTCCACTTCCGGCACGCAGAAGTACCTCGCGGAGAAGACCGGGCTCGACGTCAAATCGATCTCCTCGCTGACGGGGTTCCCGGAGATCCTCGACGGGCGCGTCAAGACGCTGCATCCGAAGGTGCACGGCGGCATCCTCGCGCGGCGCGACCGGCCCGAACACCTGGCCGAGCTCGAACGCCAGGACATCGCACCGATCGAGCTTGTCTGCGGCAACCTGTACCCGTTCCGCGAGACGATCTCGCGGCCCGGCGTCACGACCGACCTCGCGCTGGAGAACATCGACATCGGCGGGCCGACGATGCTGCGCGCCGCCGCCAAGAACTACCCCTGGGTACTGGCGCTCGTCGACCCAGCGGATTACGGCGCGGCGCTGGACCACCTGCGCGCCGACGTCGTGCCGATGGAGTATCGGCGGGAGCTTGCCGCGAAGGCGTTCCAGCACGTCGCCGCGTACGACACGATGATCGCTGCCTACCTGCGCACAAACCCGGCGGAGTTCCCCGTGGAGCTCACCATCGGCCTCGAGAAGGTGGCGGAGACCCGTTACGGCGAGAACCCGCACCAGCGCGGCGCCGTCTACCGCGACCCGACTCCGGGCGTACTAAAGGGCATCGCCGACACCGAGAGGCTTCATGGCATGGACATGTCGTACCTCAACTACCTCGACGCCGACGCCGCCTGGCGCGCCGCCCTCGACTTCGATGAGCCGGCCGTCGTCATCGTCAAGCACGCGACGCCCTGCGGCATCGCCAGCCACGCTGACGTCGCCGTCGCCTACGAACGCGCGTACGAGTCGGACACGATCTCGCCGTTCGGCGGGATCATCGCCGTCAACCGCCCGGTGACGTGGGACATGACCGAGGCGATGAAGGGCAAGCGCTACGACATCATCATCGCGCCAGGCTACGAGCACGCGGCGCTGGAGCGCCTGCAGAAGCGCAAAGACCTCCGCATCCTGCTGATGCCGCCACCCGAAAGTAGGGACAGAGCTTCAGCTCTGTCCTCAGGGCGGGGCGGGGGCGGGGCACACACGCTCGAGTACCGCTCGATCCTCGGCGGGATGCTCGTGCAGCAGCCGGACGCCATGCGCGGCGAAGACCTCGAGTTGCAAGTCGTCTCGAAGCGCGCGCCGTCGGAGGCCGAGATCGCCGAGCTGCGCTTCGCCTGGACGTGCGTGAAGCACGTGAAGTCGAACGGTGTCGTCATCGCCAGGGACCGCGCGACGATCGGCATCGGCGCCGGTCAGCCGAACCGCCTCTGGCCGACGCGACAGGCGATCGAGCGCGCCGGCGAGCGGATCGCAGGCGCCGTGCTCGCCTCCGACGCCTTCTTCCCGTTCGCGCGCGGCGACGCCGTCGAAGACGCCTGCAAGGCCGGCATCGCCGCCATCATCCAGCCCGGCGGCGGCAACCGTGACGACGAAGCCATCGAAGTGTGCGACCAATACGGCGTGGCGATGGTGTTCACCGGCGCTCGCGCGTTCCGCCACTAGCTCCAAGTTCTGAAGGAGGTGGACGATGACAGTCCATTTCGAAACCGAAGGACCAATAGCGATCGTCACGATCGATCGGCCGGCAGTCGCCAACGCGGTGGATCGAGCGACCGCAGACGCGCTCGTCGCGGCGTTCGAGCGGTTCGACGTCGACCCGGCGCCGCACGTGGCGATTCTGACTGGCGCCGGCGGCAAGTTCTGCGCGGGCGGAGACCTGAAGGCAATCGCGACCGGGCAGGGCTCGATCGGCGTCTCCACTGACGGCGCAGGACCGCTCGGCCCGACGCGGATGATGCTCTCGAAGCCGGTGATCGCCGCCGTCGAAGGGTCGGCCGTCGCCGGTGGGCTGGAGCTCGCGCTCTGGTGTGACCTGCGCGTCGCCGCCCGCAACGCGACGTTCGGCGTCTACTGCCGTCGCTGGGGCGTTCCGCTTTGCGACGGCGGAACCGTCCGGCTGCCGCGCCTGATCGGGATGAGCCGCGCGCTGGACATGATCCTGACCGGCCGGGGCGTCAGCGGCGAGGAAGCGTACGAGATGGGCGTGGCCAACCGCCTTTGCGAGCCCGGACACGCGCTGCCCACCGCGCGTGAGCTCGCGCAAACCCTCGCCCGCTTGCCGCAGATGTGCATGCGCTCCGACCGCCGCTCCGCGTACGAGCAGTGGACGCTCACGCTCGACGATGCCCTGCGAAACGAGACAGAGCGCGGCTTGGAAGTCATTCGCTCGCCGGAAATGTTCACGGAAGTCCAGCGCTGGGCCGGCAGCCGCCCGTCATAAGCCCTCCGAGCGTCCGACGTATCCGGCCGACGCTGCCCGCTGCACCTTCGACACGCATCGCACGCCGCCTTTTCGCGTACTTGACGCTCCCATAGGCCAGTGCTAGCGTAGCGTTTGCAAAAGACTTCACAATCGTTCACCTGAGGCGGACGGGAGGTACTGCTCGCCAGATGCCCCTCGAAATACTGTTCCGAGAGGTCCCCGAAGGGTACGAGTTCCTGGGAGTGCTGTTCACCATCCTCGGCTCGCTGGGGATAATGGTGCTGCTGGGCGCATGGTGGTCCAGATAGGCGACGGAGCAGATCCATGGCGGTAGTCGAAGAGCCGGGAAAACCACGAAACCTGCGCGAGCGGATCGCGATCATGCAGGATCGGGTCTACGATAGGATCTTCCACAACTACGTTTGGCAATCGATCTTCCGCTCCGGCTACCCCAACACCCCGCGCAACCAGATGCTGGTCGTCGCGACCAACGTCTTCCTCCACCTGCACCCCACGCGCATCCACAAGACGCACGTTAAGATCACGCACACGTATTGCCTGGGCGGCCTCACGTTCTTCATGTTCCTGATCCTGACCGTGACGGGCGTGCTGCTCATGTTCTACTACGTGCCTTCCACCGACCAGGCGTACCAGAACATCGCCTCGCTTGAGACGAACGTGAAGTTCGGCCTGCTGATCCGCAACATGCACCGCTGGACCGCGCACGCGATGGTCATCCTGGTCTTTCTGCACATGATGCGTGTCTTCTACACCGGTGCTTACAAACCTCCGCGCGAGTTCAACTGGGTGGTCGGCGTCATCCTGCTCGTGCTGACCCTTGTGCTCAGCTTCACCGGCTACCTGCTGCCCTGGGACCAACTGGCCCTGTGGGCGGTCACGGTCGGCCACGGCATCGGCGGCTCTGCTCCATACTTCGGCGGCGACACCCAGCTGATCGTCTTCGGCGGATACGAAGTGGGCCCGAACGCACTGATCCGCTTCTACACGCTGCACGTCATCGCCTTGCCGCTCATCGCCGCGATCTTTATGGCCGTGCACTTCTGGCGCATCCGGCGCGACGGCGGCATGGCGAGACCGCTCTAGGACCGGCGATCGATGGCTATCGAGTCGCAAGTATCCCCGACGGCGAAGGCCCGGCCGCGGCCGCGGCGTGAGCGCGAGGAAGAAGTCCTCGTCTGGCCAGACCTCGTCTTCGTCGAGTTCATCGCCGCTGTCCTCTTCACGATCACCTTCCTCATCCTTTCAACGCTGATCAACGCGCCGCTGCTGAATCGCGCCAACGCCGACGTCACGCCCAACCCGTCGAAGGCGCCGTGGTACTTCCTCAATCTGCAGGAACTGCTGCTGCACATGGACAAGGCCTGGGCCGGCGTCATCCTGCCGACGATCGCGCTGGGCTTCTTCATGGCGATCCCCTACCTCGACCGCAGCCGCGAAGGACAGGGCGTCTGGTTCGGCACGAGATACGCCGGTCGCATCGTCATCGTCGCGGCGATCTACGCCGTCGTCGTCTCCGGCCTTCTCGTAGTCTTCGACGGCGGCGACCGCACGCATACGGAGTACCTGACCCGCTGGATCCCCAGTTGCGACGCCACGCCGAACGTGCACCAGACCACGCCATGTCTGACCGATGCCGCCGGTGTAACCCACACCGGCCTGAGCGGCACCGCAGAACTGAATTCGCGGTTGCAGTTCGCCGTGCCCTTCCCGCACATCCTGGGCGTCAACGACGGCTACCTGGACTGGCCGAAAGACCTTTCGAACATCCCGGTGCCATTCAACAACATCTGCTTCCAGTGGCACGCCCAGCACTTATGGTGCGATATGCACATCAACTTCCCGGCGACGATGACTCAGCAGATCCTCCCGCTCTCGACGATCGCTTTCTTCACCGTGCTGATCCTCTACGTCTTATTCCGGATAGGTTGGTTGCGGACGCGACGCGATGTCTTCCTCGTGATGTTTACGGCCGTGCTAGCGGCCTATCTAACGCTTACGATCGTCGGTAGCTTCTTCCGGGGCCAGGGCCAGGCGCTCATCTGGCCGTGGCAGATCCACGTGGACCCGGGATAGGCCAGAGAAGGTGAACTGAAGTGGCAGAAACCGAAGACCCCGGAACGGCGCCCGACGCCGCGCCTCCGCCTGCGACTCCCGTCGCCAGGGCGGTTGCCACGCCGCCGGTCGTGACGCCGGACGCCGCGCGCGCCATCGTGGTCGATACGCCTGTCGCCAGGCCCGTCGCCCGGCGGGAGGTGATCACACGCCGCATCTTCTTGCTCGGCGGCTTCTGGAGCGCCTTCGGCCTGGCCATGGTCGGCCTGCTCGGATCGCCGCTCGACTTCATGTGGCCGCGCAACCTGAAGGGGTTCGGCGGCCCGATTACAGTGACGCCGGACCTGATTCCGGCCGAGGGCGCGGACCCCATCCACATCTTCGACGGTAAGTTCTGGCTGCTAAACCGCAAGGCCGGGCCGAGCATCGCCGGCGACGACTCGCCCGGCGGCTTGATCGCGCTCTATCACAAGTGCCCGCACCTCGGCTGCACGGTCCCCTATCGGTCCGACTTTACATTCGACAACAAGAAGGGTTGGTTCCGCTGCCCGTGTCACGGTTCCACGTACACGAAAGACGGCGGCGTCAAGGTCTTCGGGCCTGCTCCACGCCCGCTGGATGTCTTCCCGATCACTGTGAACCCCGACAAGAGCCTGACCGTGCTTACCGGCCGCACCTACGAATTCAGCGGCAACAGCCACAACCCGGCGCGCACTATCCCCAATACGCCGGGCAGTAAGACGCCGCCGAAGATCATCTAGAAGGACCGCGAGTGAACACAGCCAAGCAGATCAACATCATCATCGGACTGCTGATGGTCGGCATGCTTGGCACCCTCCTCTACTACATGTTTGACAACGGGGACAGCGTCCTGGGGTTGAGCATCGGCGATCGCCAGACCGTCGCGACGGACCGTCAAGAACTCGACAACGCCGAGCGCGGCGGCGCCCTCTTCGCGCGATATTGCCGCGCTTGCCACGGCCTGACCGGGGTGGGCTCACTGGAGCGCACCGGCCTTCCCGGCGCTGTCCTCAACGACCCGAACAACCGGCCTCCGGCGCTGGCCGACTCCAAGATCGCCGCCCGGCAGGCGCGGCTTACGGACACCATTCACTGCGGGCGCGTGGGCACGCTGATGCCGCCGTGGTCCACAGCCGAAGGCGGTGGACTCAACGACTTCCAGATCTTCCAGTTGGTCACGCTCATCACCAGCAAGTTCTCTCCGCAAGCGTGGGACGCCGCCGTTGCTGACGGCAATGCCACGGATTCCTACAAGCCGGCCAAGTTCCTCGCCAAAGACGTCAGCGTGACCGACACCACCATCGTTGTCACGTCGACAGACAGCCTGACTAAGGGCGACTTCATCCGCATCGGCGCCGACACGATCGCTGAGCCGTACGAGATCATGCAAGCCGTCGACTTCGATGCCAACACTAACATCGTGACGGTAGCGCGCGGGCCCAACGTCCCCTGGACTGCGGACCCCGGATCGGCCACGATCGGCTCCGATGCAATCGCACACAAGTCCGGCGACCAGCTATACGTCGCTCCGGTGGCCCCGGGCACGCAGATCACCGGCGCGGCGGGCACAACTTCTCCCTGCGGTCAAAAGAATGTCGCGGCTACACCTTCCGCCAGCGTTGTCCCCGTCGCCCTGACGGACGGCGCGGCGATTACAATTGGCGACAACTTCTTCCAGATAAACAACGAGCAGGACCCGCCCCTGACCGCCGTAGCCGGCCAGACGATCAACGTGACTCTGCACAGCACCGGCTCCACCGCGCACAACTTCCACATCGATGGGCCAGACGGCAAGTTCGACACAGCGGACGATGATGCCGCCACGCCTGACCCCATCGCGCCAGGCGCCTCAGCCACGGTCGCCATCAACCTGCCGGCCGGCACCTACAACTACCGCTGCGACTTCCATCCGACCGAGATGAAGGGCACGATCGTAGTCCAGTAGGGGTCGCGCTCGTCTATACTGGCCCCGATGCGGTCAGCAGTCCTCGCAGCGATCGTCAGCGCGTCCGTCCTTCTCTGTCTCTGCATCGCCTGCAGCAGCGGCGACTCGACGTCCTCGGCTACCCGCACGGCTCTAAGTACAGAGCCACCGGCCGGGCCGCGCGACCAACCGGCGCCCGCTCAGCAGCTCGACCCGCAGGCTGTCGAACCCCAGGACGGCGTCATCGAGATCACGGCTTCTGGCCAGCACTTCGAGCAGAATTACCTGCGCATCCCGTTGGGCCAGAGCGTCACAATTCGCCTGACGAATAACGACAACACGCAGCACAGCCTTCGCATCGCCGGTCTCGATGGCCAGTTCAACACAGAGGACGACGCCGTCACCAACCCGCCGCAGATCACGGGCGGCGGCGGCGTCGGCGAGCTTACGTTTGCGCCACTTTCCGCCGGCGCATATACCTTCCGCTGCGATTTCCATCCCACGACGATGGGCGGCCAGATCGTCGTCGGCGACGCCACGCCCGGGAGCGCCCCGACGGCTTCGCCGGCTGGCTCGCCCCAGGCGAGCGGTACCGGGAGCGTGACGCCAACGCCGTGATTGCGGCCAGGACCGCGCAAGTTGACTCGTTTCTCAAGCGCGGGTTACATTTGGGATCGGCCCCCTCGGATGTGGGCCGTCTATTCCAGGCTGGGAGATGAAGTTGGCAAACCAGGTAGGCAAGAGATACCAGTGCACCAAGTGCAACTCTGAAATGATCGTTACCAAAGCCGGCGACGGCGAGCTTGGCTGTTGCGGCCAGCCGATGCAGCAGAAGTAGCAGGGGAGAGGGTCCGAACAATGCCCAACCAGCTGGGAAAGCGATTCCAGTGCGAGAAGTGCAAGACAGAGATCCTCTGCATCAAGGCCGGCGACGGCTCCGTTGAGTGCTGCGGCGTAGCGATGGAGCTGATGCAGCCGAAGGTGCTCCCCTCGGCAGACTGAGCCCGCCATAGAGCCCCGCCGCACCGGGCAAGAGAGCCTTTGAGATACAAGCGTCTTTGGGCGTTTCCGCCCTTGGCAATCGTCATTTCCATAACTGCGTAGAAGGGCGCAACGCTGTCCAGATAGTCATGGCTCGGGTATTGCTTACATGCCCCTTTTTCCCATGTTCCACGCAGTCACGCCGGCGTACCTGTCACAAACAGCCCGCGTGCAGCGTCTCCATTGACAGGTTTCCGTGAAAAAACCTACAATCTGCCTCGACCGCCCCAGAAGCGACCCTGAGGAGGGACTTTGTCCGAAGTCATAATCACCAGTAACGACAACTTCGACCAGGCGTTGAAGAAGTTCAATAAGATGGTCCAGCAGACCGGAATCCTGGCCGAAGCCCGCCGCCGGGAGCACTACGAGCCACCCAGCGTCCAGCGCAAGAAGAAGGCCGCTGCCAAGCGCCGCAAGAGCCTGAAAAACAGCCAGCGCGGCTAGACTCGCCGCTTGCTAGCGCCCGCCTCCACCCGTCCACATGCCGCTCAAAGAGCAGTTCACCGCCGATCTTACCGACGCCATGCGTCAGAGTGACGATGTCCGCAAGTCCACGCTTCGCATGCTGATCACGGCGATCAACGTCGCCGAGGTCGCCGGCTCCGAACGGCGTCAGCTCAGCGACGAACAGGTCATGCAGGTGCTCGCGAAGCAGGTCAAGCAGCGCCGCGAGAGCATCGCCGAGTTCGATAAGGCCGGACGCCAGGATTTGGTGGAGAAGGAAGCAGCCGAGTTGAAGGTGCTCGAGACTTACATGCCGCCGCAGATCCCGCGCGAGCAGATCGAGGCCGAAGCCCGCAAGGCGATCGCAGAAGTCGGCGCGAAGGCCCCTTCGGACAAGGGGAAGGTGATGCAGACGCTCATGCCGCGCCTTTCCGGCCGTGCCGAGGGCCGCGACATAAACGCCGTCGTTACAGAGCTGTTGGCCGCGGGTTAAGCTGCGCGTCCGGCACTGACTTGGAGGTACTCGAAGCGTTGCCGTGAAGCGTTAGTCTTCGGAAAACACTTTCGCTTTGGTCCTAGCAGAATGTTCCAAGGCCACGCGTAACGCGTTATTCTCCGGTTGCGAAGCGACGATGTCTTTCATCGGGTCGTAAAGTGTATCAGCCGAGCGGCAAAGCTGGCGAATACCTTTGATCGCTGGAAGAAATTGCTCCCATTCGACAGAGTTTGCCCTAGACATCACATCTAGCGCACGAATCAGAGACCTGATCGCCCAGTCGAGTCTTGGGATATCCACAGTCTCCTGCGTGGACCACCCGAGAAGGTTCGCAATGACGGTGTGTTGCGGCGTCTGGAATCCGGCACAACGATAACGTAGCCTGAGGAAGTCCCTGACGTCGGCAAGAAGAGCTCCGTAAAGCTGATGCCATCCCAATTGACGGTTCCAAGAATCGGCAACGTTGCGTCCGCGCGGCAATGAGCCGTGGGGTTTCAAAATAAACTGCATTATGAGAGCTACAGCGAAGAAGACCTGATGCGTCTGGTATTGCCCGTCGCGGCTGTCGCCGTAGAATTGCTGCAATTGTCGGCTCGACTCCAGGCCGTGATAACCCAAAGCTCGAACCATCATCTTTCCGGGTACCGTTAGTCCGATCCAGATTCGGCGCGGCGACAAGTCAACGCTCATCGGTGTCTGAGGGATATCTGATCCCATCTGGTCTCTATCCTTTGCCGTCGCTCAGCCAAGGTTTAGCCCGAGCTATCTGGTCTGCCATGGTACACCACGGGAACGGGGCTGGATGTGCTCGGTGGGTGGGTCGGTCGCACAGCATCCCGCGCTCGAGCAAAGTCGAGTGTTAGCTAGCGAGGCTCGAGGTCCAGGGCCACGCTGTTCATGCACCAACGCTGCCCGCCGGCTTCTCGCGGTCCGTCGTCAAAAACGTGGCCCAGGTGCGAGTGGCAGCGCGCACAGCGGGCCTCGATACGCACCATCCCGTGAGAAGCGTCCTTCACCAGTTCGGCCGACTGCGGCGATACGCCCCCGTGAAGCTCGGCCATCCGGTGCCGGAATGGAACTTCTTCCCGCTGTCAAACAACGGATTCCCGCAAGCGCCGCAGCGATAGATGCCGTCGTCTTCGTTGTCGACGTACTGTCCGCTGAAGGCGCGCTCAGTGCCGGCCTGACGCAGCACGGCGTACTCCTCCGGGGACAACCGCTGACGCCACTCTTCCTCGTTGGCTGGCAGCTTTTCAAGTTCGCGCATTTTGCAACTCCTCCAATACATAAGAATAGCCGCATCGTGGGGGCGTTGCGACAGGCTTGTACGTGCAAATCACTGAACATAATCTTCTGTTTTTGCACGCGAAATCGCATTTGTAATCGGTCAACTTCTGACGACCATCCTGGCCGTTCAGATATGAATCAGCGTTGCTTTACTGACGAATTCCGGAAGTAGGACGTAATCCCAAAAACACGAAATTACCAAACGAACTCACTGCCATTTGCCACAATCAGCTATGCCAGTTCTACACGTCGCCTCTGGCGTCATCTGCTATCATTAAAACCGCTCCGACGACAGGGGCTAACGCGGATAAGCGATTGTTATGGATAGCGCCAGGAAGCGCCCGGCTCAGAACGTAACGCCTGCCCAGGCGGTTGTCTTTGGCGTTGTACTGGCCATCGCGCTGATCGCGGTACTCGTTCCCGTGCTGCCCGGCCAGACGCCGCTGCACGAAGGCGACGTCGCCTACCAAACGTTCCAGGCGAGCGGACAGACGATCGTCCAGCAGGGCCAGGTCGTCTCCGCCGATCAGCTAACACGCATCAAGGGCGCGGGCCTGCTGGACAACAGCCTCGGCCTCGCCGACTTCGCGGCCGCCGCGATCGTGGGCAGCCTGGGCGGGGCGTTCATGGCGCTCTACCTCTACTACTTCCAGCCGGCTGAGGTGAACAGCGCTCGGCGCCTCATGATGGTCGGGCTGCTGATCACGCTCTGGGTCGCCGGCGCCAAGGTCTTCTTCTCACTGGCCTTGCCGGACTCCGACCGGCTCTACCTTAGCTACATGCTGCCGGTCGCCGCCGCGCCCATCCTCATCGCGACTCTGTTAGACGGCGGCCTCGCGATTGCGGTGGCGGCGCTCCTGGCCGTGCTCGCCACATTTGCCGGCTACTACATGCCGGACGCCCGCAGCAGCTTCTCGTCCGGGCCGCTGGACTCCCTGCAGATGTTGACTGCGCTGCTCCTCTCTAGCCTGGCTGGCATCTTCGCCGTGCGCAAAGCGGAGCGAGTGAACAACTACGCGACCGCGGGCGTCAGCGTCGGTTTCGTCACGTTTGTCTCGCTCTTCGCCTTCTGGCTCCTCCTGCCGGACCGCACCGCCTCTGATCTTCTCTGGATGCTGGTCGCCTCGGGCGTCGCCGGCCTCGGCTCGGTCGTCATCATCATGGGCGGCTCTTACATCCTGGGCGCGGCGTTCGGCGTCGCCACGCGCATCCAGCTGATGGAGCTCGGCCAGCTGAGCCACCCGCTCCTCCGCCAGCTGCAGGAGCAGGCGCCGGGCACGTTCCATCACAGCGTCATCGTCGGTAACCTCGCCGAGCGCGCGGCCGACCTGACCGGCGCGGACTCGCTTCTCGTCCGCGTCGGCGCCTACTTCCACGACATCGGCAAGATCGTCAAACCGGGGTACTACATCGAGAACCAGATGGACGGCCAGAACCCGCATGATCGCCTCGACCCACTGGCCAGTGCCAGGATGGTGTCCGAGCACGTCCGGGCCGGCGCCAAGCTGACGGCGCGCTACCACATCCCGGCCCGCGTGCGCGCCTTCGTCCCGGAACACCACGGCACTCGCCTGGTGACCTACTTCTACCGCAAGGCAAGCCAGGAGGACCCCCATGTCGACCCGGAGCGTTTCCGCTACCCGGGCCCGCGCCCGCAGAGCAAGGAGACCGCGATCGTCATGCTGGCCGACTCGGTCGAGGCCGTCGTCCGCGCGGCCAAAGACCGCTCCCACGAGCGAATCGACGAGCTGGTGGACGCGGTGATCAACGAGCGCGTCGCCGAAGGCCAGCTCGAGGAGTGCGACCTCACGCTACGTGACCTGAGGACCATCGCGGACTCTTTCAAGGCAACGTTGCGCGGCATCTACCACCCGCGCATCGAGTACCCGGCCCCCACGAAAGCCGAGCTGGCGACCGCCGGCGCAAAGGCCGCTATCGCCTTCATCAAGCCGCCGAGCGAGCCTGACGCCCCGCACGTGTAGCCGAGCAAGGGTCGCCGTGCGCCTGCCACGCCGCGCCCGGAGCTTCGCCGACGACAAGTTCCCGGAGGACAAACTGCAGCGCCGGCTGATCGCTCTGGCGTTCATCGTCGGGCCGATCCTGTACTTCGCCAACTGGTACATCACTGCGCTCTTCTGGTGGGATCTGTTCCACTAAGAGCGGTGCGGTTAGAGACCGGCGAGGGATAACGCGATGCCGGCCAACATGAAGACATCTCCAATACTGAACCGGACGAACCGGTTTCCGAAGTTGTCAGCGAGGAACCCGAGTCTCTGGCCGCTCTGTTTCTGCACCCATAGAGAACGGGCCGGTCCGCGTAGCTTTCTGTGCGTGGCCACCGGCATGTAGCCACCGTTGATCAGGGTCACGGAGGCGTTGAACACCACTCCGAGGCCGAACGTGTACTGTGCCAACCCGGACGGCCACTCGAGGAGCAAGACAACGACCGCAAGTCCCCAGAACAACGCACACGCGGCAAGACCGGGTCTCCTCTGCCACAGGATTCTCGTCGCCAGCAGGGCGAGCGGCGCTATCCAGAAGTACATTGCCCGCCGCCTTCTGCACGCCGTCGCACGGGCCACAGGGTAGCATCAGCGCGACGCAAACTCACGAGCCGGTGGATCGCCGAGTTGGTGATTAAGCTTGTGTTTGGTCTGCCTGATACTCGTTCTCGTCGGCTCCTCGTTCTCGCTCCCATCCATACCAAACCAACCCGGGATAGCGAGAAGAAACCGTCGACCGCGATCTGTCAGCTTCTCACAAGGACCGACATCCAAATCAAAGTCAGGAGCCAGAAGTGCCAACCTTTCGGCGAGTTCCTGAACAGAGGACCAAGGTCGGCCAAGCATCTGCTCGTTCTCGATAGGATAGCGTGGCGCCGTCTCTCCGCGATCTTCATACTCCTTGACTCTCTTCAGGAGTTCCGCTACATCGACGGGAACGTGAGTTATCTCGCCTCGGCGAATCAGATTGATTACATGGAACTTCATCATTGGCTGGCCAAGAACTCGAATCCCCGAATTGAGGCGTTCCTGAATTGTGTTCTGAAATTGCGCGAGCCAGTCGCTGGCGAAACGTATCCCGTTCTCTGCTTCCCTCAGGGCCAGTACAGTTGAGCACGGAAGTGCGTGACATCAAAGGGTAAGTCTTGCGCCTCGGCTGCGACGAGGATGGGTTTGTGAATCTGATCTGCGAGGCCAAGCTCATAAAACACGTTCGCGTTTCTCACCGTGCAGACGGCGATAACTGCATCGGCTCCGAACATTTCTGACCTGCGAATCTGCTCGATGATGATCCCAGCTTCAAAGATGTCGTCGGCTCGCCTATACGCGCGCTTTGACATCCACACCGGCCGCGACAATCTCTTCATGGAGCCAATTGAGCTCGTTCAAGAATGGCATCAAGAGGAAGACCTAAACTGCACGGCTCTTTTTTCGATTCCGTCAATGTCGATCACCATGGACCCATTACACCGCAAAGCATTTCACAAGCCAACCGATCCGTGGCAGTGCAGTTTGTTGACACGACGCCTCTATACCCCTTAACATTTCCCGTTGGCGTCACGCGTCAAGACGCAGGCGTCATGAGCTCGATCACTGGTCGGAAGACTTGACCGAGAGCCGGTTTCCCCAAAACGGCGGAGGCCAGGCGTATCAGGGGCAAGCTTTCGGCTTTTTCTTTGGGTCTTCCGGACCTCAAGATGAGCGGGCAAGATAAGGAATCATATGCCGACGATTAACCAGCTGGTACGCAAGGGGCGCAAGCCGCTCCTCAAGAAGACGAAGGCGCCTGCCTTGCGTTTCCACTACAATGCGCTCAAAAACCGCATGATCCGCGGCGACGGCAGCCCCCAGAAGCGGGGCGTCTGCACAAACGTCCGCACCGTCACCCCACGTAAGCCGAACTCCGCCCTCCGCAAGGTCGCGCGCGTGCGCTTGACCAACCAGATGGAAGTCACGGCCTACATCCCCGGCGAGGGCCATACCCTCCAGGAGCACTCCGTCGTCCTCATCCGCGGCGGCCGCGTCAAAGACCTTTCCGGCGTGCGCTACCACATCATCCGCGGGGCGCTGGACGCCGGCGGTGTCGTCGGGCGCAAGCAGCAGCGCTCCAAGTACGGGACGCGGAAGGAATAGCGATGCCTCGCCGCGGAAAAGTCCTGCGACACAAGACGCCGCCGGACGCCAAGTTCAACAGCGCCCTCGTTCAGACGATGATCAATAAGGTCATGCGAGCCGGCAAGAAGAGCACAGCCGAGCGCATCGTCTACCGCGCCCTCGATCTGGTCGCCGAGCGAACGAAGGAAGACCCGCGGCAAGTGTTCGAGCAGGCGATGCGAAACACGATGCCCGTGCTCGAAGTGCGGCCTCGCCGCGTCGGTGGCGCGACCTACCAGATCCCACTGGAAGTCCGGCCGGCGCGCCAGACGTCGCTGGCGATGCGCTGGATTCTCAGCGCCGCCCGCGGCCGCAGCGGCCGCCCCATGTCAGAGCGACTCGCGACGGAGCTGATCGACGCTTACCGCGAGCAGGGCACCGCAATCAAAAAGCGCGAAGACACACACCGCATGGCCGAGGCCAACAAGGCCTTTGTCCACTACAGGTGGTAGGGGACAGCCGGCCAATGACGCGCGGTTAAGTCAGCTTCCCAGGAAGCGAGCAGGAGACCATGAGTAACTCTGTGCCCAATGAACGGGTGCGAAACATCGGAATCATAGCCCACATCGACGCCGGCAAAACGACGGTCACCGAGCGCATCCTCTTTTACACAGGGATGACGTACAAAATCGGTGATGTCGACGCCGGGACTACCGTCATGGACTGGATGGCCCAGGAGCGCGAGCGCGGTATCACAATCACCGCCGCCGCCACGACCACAATCTGGGCCGACCACCAGATCAACATCGTAGATACCCCCGGCCACGTGGACTTCACCGTCGAAGTCGAACGAAGCCTCCGCGTCCTCGACGGGGGCGTCGTTGTCTTTGACGCCGTCGCCGGTGTGCAGAGCCAGTCGGAGACGGTCTGGCGCCAGGCTGACCGCTACCACATCCCGCGCATCTGCTTCGTCAACAAGATGGACCGTGTCGGCGCCGACTTCTGGCACTGCGTCGATACGATTCGCGAGCGCCTCGCCGCGCGGCCGTTGCCCGTCCAGATGCCGATGGGCCAGGAAGACCTGTTCAAGGGCGCCATCGACCTCGTCGAGATGCGCGCGTTCACCTTTCCCGAAGGCCAGGTGGAGCACGTCACCGGCGAGATCCCAGCCAATTACCTGGAAGAGGCCAAAAAGCGCCGTGAGGATCTGATCGAAGCGATCGCCGAAGTGGACGACCAGATGCTGATCAGCTTCGTCGAGCAGCACGAAGTTACCGCCGTCGAGCTCAAGAAGGCAATCCGCCGCGCGACTATCGCCGGCCTCGTCAACCCCGTCTTCTGCGGCTCGGCGCTCAAGAACAAAGGCGTGCAGCCGCTGCTGGACGGCGTCATCGACTACCTGCCCTCGCCGTTCGAGGTACCGCCGGTTGTCGGCACTGACCTCAAGACGGGCGACCAGCTGGAGCGGGCCCCGTCCGTCGACGAGCCGTTCTGCGCGCTGGCGTTCAAGATCGTGGCTGACCCGTACGTCGGGCGCCTTGTCTACTTCCGCGTCTACTCCGGCATCGCCAAGCAAGGATCGATGGCACTGAACAGCACGCGCGGCCAGAAAGAGCGCCTGGGCCGCATCCTGCGCATGCACGCCAACCGCCGCGAAGAAGTCACGGAGATCGGCGCCGGCCAGATCGCAGCCACGGTGGCGCTCAAGAACACGTTCACCGGCGACACCCTGTGCGACCCGGACAAGCCGGTCCTCCTGGAGGCGATCAAGTTTCCGGAGCCGGTAATCGCCGTCGCCATCGAGCCGAAGACAAAGGACGACCAGGACCGCATGGGAGACGCGCTGACGCGGCTGATCGAAGAAGACCCCACGTTCAAGGCGCGCTACGACCAGGAGACCGGCCAGACCATCATCTCTGGCATGGGCGAGCTTCACCTGGAGATCATCGTCGACCGCATGCTCCGCGAGTTTAATGTAACCGCCGACGTCGGCCGGCCAGAGGTCGCCTACAAAGAGACGATCAGCCAGCCGTCCGCCGCCGAAGGGCGCTTCGTCAAGCAGACCGGAGGCCGCGGCCAGTTCGGCGTCGTCAAGCTGACGGCCGAACCGCTGCCGCGCGGCACCGGCATCCAGTTCGAGAACAAGATCATCGGCGGCGCCATCCCCAAGGAGTACATCTCACCGGTGGAACAGGGGGTCCGCGAGGCGCTGGACACAGGCGTTCTGGCCAACTATCCCGTCGTCGATGTTAAGGTGGCCCTTGTCGACGGGTCGTATCACCCTGTAGACTCTTCCGAGTTGGCGTTCAAGATGGCCGGCTCCATCGGCATCCAGGAAGCGATGAAGCGAGCCAAGCCAGTCCTTCTTGAGCCCATCATGAAAGTCGAGGTCGCCAGCCCCGACAGCTTCCTTGGCGATGTCCTGAGCGATGTCAGCTCGCGACGGGGGCAGGTGGTGGATGTCGACCATCGCGGACATCTGAGTGTGATCACGGGCCACATCCCGCTCGCGGAGACGTTTGGATACGCCACCGTGCTGCGTTCGATCACGCAGGGCCGCGCCAGCTACACAATGGAGTTCGATCATTACCAGGAGGTCCCGGCGTCCATAGCCGAGCAAGTCAGCGGCCGGACGCGTGGAGTGGTTCGGAGATAAGAGAGACAGATGGCACGCCAGAAAATCCGCATCCGCCTTCGGGCCTTCGACCACCGCATACTTGACCAGTCTGCGGTGATGATCGTCGAGGCCGCCGAGCGGACGGGCGCCGCCGTCGCCGGCCCGATCCCGCTTCCCACTGAGATCCAGAAGTTCTGCGTCGTCCGCTCGCCGCACATCGACAAGGACTCGCAGGAGCAGTTCGAAATCCGCACCCACAAGCGGATCGTGGACATCCTTGAGCCAACGTCCAAGACAGTCGACGCCCTGATGCGCCTGCAGCTGCCTTCCGGCGTTGACATCGAGATCAAGCTATGACGATCGAAGGCATTTACGGCCGCAAAGTCGGCATGACGCAGCTCTTCGAAGATAGCGGCGAGGCCGTCCCGGTAACGGTTATCGAGACGCCGCCTTGCGTCGTCGTCCAGGTGAAGACCGCCAAAAGCGATGGCTACGACGCCGTCCAGGTCGGCTTCGGCGAACGCAAGCGCGTGAACAGCCCGGCCAAGGGTCACATGCGGGGCCTCGGCCAGTTCAAGCTGCTGGGCGAGCTGAAGGTCGATGACATCGGCAAGTGGGAAGCCGGCGCCAAGGTGGGCTGCGAGATCTTCGCGCAAGGTGACCTGGTGGACGTCTCCGGGGCTACCAAGGGCCGCGGCTTCGCCGGTGTCGTCAAGCGGCACGGCTTCCACGGCGGCCCGAAGACGCACGGCCAATCAGATCGGCTGCGTGCCCCTGGCTCCATCGGTGCGGGCACGAGCCCGGGTAAGGTCTGGAAGGGCATGAAGATGGCCGGCCATCTGGGAACCACCCAGGCTACTGTGAAGAGCCTGAGAGTCGTGCGAGCAGACGCCGAGCGCGGCGTACTGATGATCCGCGGTTCAGTGCCCGGCAACAACGGCATCCTCGTGAAAATCCGCAAGTCAACCAGAAACCAGGCGCGGCGATGAAGCTCTCCGTTGTGAATGAGATCGGGCGGGAGCTGCGCAAAGTGGATGTGGATGAGACCGTCTTCGGCATCCAGCCGAACATGGCTGTCCTCCACCAGGCGTTCGTCACCCAGCGCGCCAACCAACGCGGCGGCAACGCCATGACAAAGACCCGCGGCGAAGTTCAGGGCAGCACCCGCAAGGTCCACCGCCAGAAGACCACAGGCGCAGCGCGTGCCGGTGGCAACCGCTCGCCGATCCGCGTTGGCGGTGGCACGGCCTTCGGGCCGCGACCCCGTAGCTACGCCAAGGGTTTCCCGAAGAAGATGCGGCGGCTCGCCATTCGGTCCGCCCTCTCGGGCAAGGTGGCCGACGGCCAGCTCGTGGTGATCGACCAGCTAGCCATGGAGAGACCGAAGACGAAGCAGATGCTCCGTCTTCTCGAGAATGTCGGCTTCAACCGCTCGGCGCTCGTCGTCACCGGCAGCGCCGACAGGATGGTCCTGGCCAGCCTACGCAACCTGGACAAGAGGAAGATGCTTCCGGCGGCTTACCTCAACGTCGTCGATATGATGAACCACGCCGGCCTGCTGATGACCGAAGATGCCGTGCGCGTGGCGGAGAAGCTCTGGGGCAAGAAGGAGCCGACCGACGGCGTCCGCCCGGCCCCGCGCCATCGAAAGCCAGAGCCCCTCGCTGTTGCACCTGAGAAGCCCGCTGCGCCGGAGAAGCCCGCCGCCCCGCCCCGCCGCAGCCGTGCCGATGTGGAAGGCGCGCCGCCCGCAGCGGAAGCCGGCGCTCAGGGAACGGCCCCGACCGGACGCAAGACGCGCTTTGTGCCGAAGACGCCGAAACCGGAAGCCACGGCCGCTGAGCCCGAGACCTCGCCTCAGGCGGAAGCAACAGCCGAACCCGAAGCTAAGACACCAACCCGCCCGCGACGCGCTCCCAGGGCGGAGGCGACGACAGAGGCCGCTGCGCCCAAAGCCCCCGCGAGACGCCGCAAGGCGGAGCCGAACGCAAAGGGCGACGCTGAATCGAACCCTGCACCGAAGCCGCGCGCGGCTCGCGCTAAAGCGAAGCCGGCCGCGGAGGCTGCTAAGGAAGCGCCGAAGCCGCGCAAGCGAACGCCAAAGAAGACGGAGGAGGGTGAGTAGACATGCCCAAGGCACTCAATCCCCACTCCATTCTCCTGCGACCGCTGATCACCGAGAAGGCGACCCGCCTCCACGGCGAGAACAAGTACGCCTTCCATGTGCAAAAGCATGCCAACAAACCGCAAATCAAAGAAGCCATCGAAAAAGGCTTCGACGTCAAGGTCACGGCGGTGAACGTGATGACCATGAAGGGCAAGTCGCACCGCGTCCGCGGCAATCGCATGAAACATGGCCAGGACTGGAAGAAAGCTATCGTAACGCTCGTAGAGGGCGACAAACTAACGCTGTTTGAGGGCATGTAGCCATGCCGATCCGAATCTTCAAACCAACATCGCCGGGCAGGCGAGGCGCCACGGGCTATACATTCGAGGAGCTGACCACCAAGAAGCCCGAGAAGTCGCTCGTCAAGCAGCGCCCTCGCAAGGCCGGCCGCAACAACCAGGGCAAGATCACGGTTCGCCACCGTGGCGGCGGTGCCAAGCGACGGCTGCGCGACATCGACTTCAAGCGCGACAAGATCGGCATCCCCGGCAAGATCGCCTCGATCGAGTACGACCCGAACCGCTCAGCCCGCATCTGCCTCGTCGTCTATGCGGATGGCGCGAAGCGGTACATCATCTGGCCGGCCGGTGTTAACGTCGGCGAGAGCGTGATGTCCGGCCCGGACGCGGAGATCAAACCGGGCAACGCCTTGCCGCTGCGCAACATCCCCAACGGCACCGTCATTCACAACATCGAGATGCACAAGGGCAAAGGCGCGCAGATCGTGCGCAGCGCCGGCGGGGCTGCACAGCTCCTGGGCCGCGACGAAGACTACGCGACGGTCCGTCTGCCCTCCGGCGAAGTGCGCCGCATCCACGCCGATTGCATGGCGACCATAGGTGCCGTCGGCAACTCCGAGCACAGCCAGATCAAGCTGGGTCGGGCCGGGCGCAGTCGGCTCATGGGACGCCGCCCGAAGGTCCGTGGCAGCGTCATGAACCCGGTCGACCACCCGCACGGCGGCGGCGAGGGCAAGGCCCCGATTGGCCTGCCCGGCCCGAAGAGCCCGTGGGGCAAGCCGACCCTCGGCGCGCGCACGCGACGCCGCAAAGACACGAACAAGTACATCGTCAGGCGGAGGTACCAGGCCTAATGTCTCGTTCAACCAAGAAAGGCCCCTTCGCCGACGCTCACCTGATCGAGAAAGTGATGCGAGTGTCGCAGTCAGGCCAGAAGACCGTGATCAAGACGTGGTCGCGGCGCTCCACGATCCTACCGGAGATGCTCGGCCTAACGATCGCCGTACACGACGGACGGCGCCACGTCCCGATCTTCATCACGGAAAACATGGTCGGCCACAAGCTCGGCGAGTTCGCGCCAACGCGGACGTTCCGCGGCCACACGAGTAAGTCGGCGCAGACGGCCCGCATCGGAAAGGCGAAAACGCCGTAATGGTCGCCGTTCGCGCATTCTCCCGTTCCGCACCGGTGCCGCCGAAGAAGGCGCGCATCATCCTGCATCACGTGCGGGGCAAGCGCGTCGACGAGGCGATGAGCATCCTGCGATTCATGCCGACCCCGCACGCCCGCCTCGTCGCCAAGACGGTGCGCTCCGCCGCAGCCAACGCCGAGAACAACTACAACATGGACCCGCGCGCCCTGCGGATTACGCTGGCCCAGGTCTCCGAAGGCGAGAAGCTGCGCCGCATGAGGCCCCGCGCCAGGGGCCGCGGCGATATCACGCATCGCAGACGAAGCAACCTGACGATCGTCGTGGAAGAGGACAACGCTTAATGGGACAGAAAGTACACCCCCACGGCTTTCGCCTGGGCTACATCTACGACTGGAACTCCAAGTGGTACGCGGACCGTAACTACACGGAGCAGTTGCACGGAGACCTCGCTATCCGCGGCGCCATCAAGAAGATGCTCCCGGACGCCGGCATCGCCCGCGTGGAGATCGAGCGGAACGCTAACCAGATAACGGTCAGCGTTCACACGGCGCGGCCCGGCATCGTCATCGGCCGCGGCGGCCAGCGAGTGGACGAGCTGCGGACGTCGCTCGAGAAGCTGTCCGGCAACAAGGTGCGCGTCAACATCAACGAGATCCGCGTGCCGGAGATCGAGGCGCCGCTGGTCGCGCGCGCCGTCGCCGAGCAGATCGAGCGCCGCGTCGCCCACCGCCGCGCCATCAAGCAAGCCGCCCTCCGCGCAATGCAGCGGGGTGCCAAGGGCGTTCGGATCAGGATCAGCGGCCGCCTGGGCGGCTCCGACATGTCCCGCACGGACCAGGAGCGACAGGGCCGCGTGCCCCTGCACACTCTGCGTGCGGACGTGGACTACGGCACGTCCGAGGCCCGCACGACGTTGGGCCAGATTGGCGTCAAGGTTTGGATCTACAAAGGTGACAAGCAGATAGAACGCGCTCAACGGCGCAAAGAGCCGGAAGCGGCGACCGAGGAAGAGGGCCAGGCAGCGGCGCCCGAAGCTGCAGCCGCGGCTTCAGAAGCCGCCGCGGAGCCGCCCGCCACGGAAGCTCCTGCCGAGATAGCGGCGCCTGAGCCAGTGGCCAAGGCGGCAGCGCTTGAAACCCTCGCCGAGACAGCTGCGCAAGAGCCCATCGCCGAGGTAGCAGCGCCAGAGGCAGTCGCCGAGACGCCCATTTCGGAGGCCGTCGTCGAGGAGCCCGCTCCGGTCGTCGCCGAAAAGCCCGCCTCGAAGCGGGCTTCAAGGGCCGCACCAAAGGCCGCACCAAGGGTCGCCAGGAAAACCTCATCGAAGGCAGCTGCCGAAAAGCCCGCCCCGAAGGCCGCCGCCGAGAAACCGGTGCCGAAGGCGGCTGCAGAGGAGCCCGCGCCGGAGGCTGAGACTCCGGCCACGGAAGAGAAGACAGATGCTTCAGCCTAAACGAACCAAGTTCCGCAAGGCGCATCGCGGGCGCATGCGCGGGCTTGCGTACACCGGAAGCGCCATTGAGTTCGGCGATTTCGGGTTGCAGGCGCTGGCCCCCCATTGGCTCACGGCCAGGCAGATCGAGGCTGGGCGCCGCGCCATCACTCGCTACGTCCGGCGCGGTGGCAAGCTCTGGATTCGCGTCTTCCCGGACAAGCCGATTACCAAGAAGCCGCTGGAAGTCCGCCAGGGCAGCGGTAAGGGCCCCGTCGAAGCGTGGGTCGCCGTCGTCAGGCCGGGCCGCGTGCTCTACGAGATATCCGGAGTCCGCGAAGAGGTCGCCCGCGAGGCGATGCGTCTGGCCGCGCACAAGCTACCGATCGCGACGCGTTTCGTGCGGAGACAGGAAGGCTAGACTTGGCGAAGAAGACAAAAACGAAGACCAAGATCACCGACATTCGAAAGCTGTCCGACGCGGCGCTGAAAAAGGAGCTCGACGAGTCCTACCGGCGCCTCTTCTCCCTGCACCTGCAGAGGGAGACGCTCCAGCTGGCCAACCACCGGGAGATCCCGAAGGTGAGGCGGGCGATTGCGCGCTTCAAGACGATCGCGCGGCAGCGCACGCTCGCTGCCCCGGCTGCGCCCAAAGGAGGCTCCGAGTGACGGCAGGCCAGGGCGTCTACGGCGGCCGCAAGGTCCGCGAAGGCACCGTCGTCTCCGACAAGATGACGCAGACTGTTGTCGTCGCTGTGCATTCCGCGATTCGTCACCCGCTTTACAAGAAGACGATTCGCCGCGTGCGTAAGTACATGGCGCACGATGAAGATGAGAAGGCCAAAGTCGGCGACCGCGTGCGTATCGTCGAAGCAGCGCCGATCTCCAAGCACAAGCGCTGGCGTGTAGCCGAGGTGCTTTCGCACGGCGAAGTGCCGGGGCTGGCTCCGGAAGCGATCGACGCTACTTTGGTCGAAGAGCTCGCTGCTCCCCTGCCGCAGCCGACGACCGCCGCCGAGTCCGAGGCGGTGCCGGAAGACGCTGTCGCCTCGCCGGAAGCGGAGGCCGCTGAGCCGCCGTCCGTCGTCGAGCCCGAGGAGAGTTCCGAGGAAGCGCCCATCGAAGAGATGGACGTCGTCCAGGCCGACGCTGGAGTAGAGGCATTGGAAACGCCAGAGGAGACCCTCAGCGAAGAAGCCGTCGAGCTGAGCGACCCCGAAGTGCCGGCGATCGACGAGGCTGAGGTCGTCCAGGCCGACGCTCCTCCGGAGGCCCTGGAGCCGGTCGACCCTGGGAAGGGTGAAACGGAATGATTCAGCAGTACTCACGGCTGCGCGTGGCCGACAACTCGGGCGCGAAGCAGCTGATGGTCATCCAGGTGCTGGGTGGCTCCCGGCGCCGCTACGGCACCGTCGGCGATACGATCGTCGCGTCCGTGAAAGCGGCTGCCCCGGGCGGCGGCGTCAAGAAGGGCGAGGTCGTTCGCGCCGTCGTCGTGCGCGCTGCACAGGGGTGGCGCCGCTCCGACGGTTCATACATCCGCTTCGATGAGAACGCCGCCGTCGTCCTCTCCGACACTCAAAATCCGCGGGGGACTCGCATCTTCGGGCCGGTGGCCCGCGAGCTCCGCGAACGCAACTACATGAAGATCGTGTCCCTGGCTCCGGAAGTGGTTTAGACGTGAACAAGATCAAGCGAGACGACAACGTCATGGTGGTCAAGGGCAAGGACCGCGGCCGCAGCGGCGCGGTGCGCAAAGTGGTGATGTCCGGCACCAAGATCGATAAGTTCGGTCAGCCTTCGCCGGCCCGCATCATCGTCACCGGCGTCAACCTCGTCAAGCGCCACATGAAGCCGCGCGGCCAGAACAAGCCCGGCGGTATCATTGAGCGTGAAGCGCCGATCTCCTGGGCCAACGTGGCGCTGGTCTGCGTCAGCTGCGGCAAACCGACCCGCGTCGGCTTCCGGATCGCCAGCGGGCGCAAAGTGCGCTTCTGCAAGGTCTGCAAAGAGAACGTGGACTAGGTGAGGACGTGGTAACCAAAGCTCGAGTCGAACCCAGGCTGAAGACGCGCTTCAAGGCCGAGATCGTACCGCAGCTCGTCAAGGAGTTCGGTTATGCCAACGTCATGCAGGCCCCGCGCGTGGATAAGGTGACGTTGAACATCGGCCTGGGCGAGGCCGTGACCAACGGCAAGGCGCTGGAGTCAGCGTCCGCCGATATGAGTACGATCACGGGCCAGCACCCGGTGATCACGCGCGCCAAGACGTCGATCTCCAACTTCAAGCTGCGGGAAGGGATGCCGATCGGCGTCATGGTAACGTTGAGGAACGACCGCATGTGGGAGTTCCTGGACCGGCTGCTGAACGCCGCTCTTCCTCGCATCCGCGACTTCAACGGCGTCTCGCCGAACTCTTTCGATGGGCGCGGCAACTACTCGCTGGGCCTTCGGGAGCAGATGATCTTCCCGGAGATCGAATACGACAAGATCGACAAGATCCGCGGCATGCAGATTACGATGGTCACAACGGCCAGGACGGACGAAGAGGCCAAGCGGCTCCTCGAGCTACTGGGGATGCCGTTCGCCCGGCGAGGACAATAAAGCGATGAGCCGAAAAGCAATGTGGGAAAAAACGTTCAACAAGGACCAGAAATTTCCCGGACGCCTGCGCAACCGCTGTCGTCTCTGCGGCCGCTCACGCGCGTACATTCGCAAGTTTGCCCTTTGCCGCATCTGTTTCCGGCAGCACGCCCTGCTGGGCAACCTGCCGGGCGTAAAGAAGTCGAGCTGGTAAGCCATGCCCGTCACTGATCCAATCGCCGATATGCTCACCCGCATCCGCAACGCGCTCGTTGCCCGGCACGACTTCACCGACGTCCCAGCCTCCAAAGTGAAGGTCGCGGTGGCCCACGTGCTCAAGACCGAAGGCTACATCAAAGACTTCGAGTCCATGGCCGACGGCGTGGGCGCCAAGGTGCGAGTGCACCTCGCCTACTCTGCCAAGCGCGAGCCGATGATCACCGGCCTCGACCGCGTCAGCAAGCCGGGCCTGCGGGTTTACACCGGCAGCGGCGAGATCCCGCGTGTCTATGGCGGCCTCGGCATCGCCATCGTCTCGACGCCACAAGGCGTGATGACAGGCAAGGACGCTCGCAAGCGCGGCCTCGGCGGCGAAGTACTTTGCTACGTGTGGTGATGAGATGAGCCGAGTTGGAAAAGTCCCGATCAGTCTGCCTCGCGGCGTCGACGTGCGCTTCGAAGGCACTCGCGTGACCGTTAAGGGTCCGAAGGGCGAGCTCGCGCGCGACATCTCCCCGGAGATGAAGCTCGAGCAGGCGGACGGCCAACTGCTCGTCTCCCGGCCGACAGACCAGCCGCGACACCGTGCTATCCACGGCCTCACGCGGACGCTCGTCGCCAACATGGTAGCGGGCGTCAGCGAAGGCTTCTCCAAGACGCTGGAGATGCAGGGCGTCGGCTACCGGGCGTCGATGCAAGGCAAGGACCTGGTGCTGGCCATCGGGTTCTCGCACCCTGTCACAGTGCCGCCGCCACCGACTATCGAATTCGACGTCGAAGGGACGACCCGAATCGTCGTCCGGGGTATCAACAAAGAGCAGGTCGGCCAGGTCGCAGCGGACGTGCGCAAGATCCGTCCGCCGGAGCCATACAAGGGCAAGGGCATCCGCTACGCCGGCGAGTATGTCCGCCGCAAGGCCGGCAAGGCCGGTAAGGCCACCCACTAGGACGGTATGTGATGAGAGGCAAGAAAACAGCGACAGCACTCCGCAAGCGCAGGCACGAACGCGTGCGCAAGATGGTGACAGGCACGCCGGAGCGGCCGCGCTTGGCGGTCTACCGCTCGCTAAACCACATCTATGCGCAGGTAATCGACGACACGGCCGGACACACCGTCGCCGCCGCCTCCGACCAAGACGCCGAAATCCGCAAGGAGGCTGCCAAGAAGAAGAAGACGGACGTGGCCGGGCTCGTCGGCGCGGCGCTGGGGCAGCGCGCCAAGGAAAAGGGTATTACGGCCGTCGTCTTTGATCGCGGAGGCTTTCGCTACCACGGGCGCGTAAAGGCGCTGGCGGAAGCGGTCCGCAAGGCCGGGGTCACGTTCTAGGGACACGAGGAAGATATGTCGAATCCACGTAAGTACATCGCGAAACGGGAGCGGGTGGACACGGGCGACGCCGAGCTCCAGGAAAAGGTCGTCTTTATCAACCGCGTGGCGAAGGTGATGAAGGGCGGCAGGCGCTTCCACTTCACCGCCATCGTCGTCGTTGGGGACATGGGTGGCGCGGTTGGCGCGGCCATGGCCAAGGCGACCGAGGTGCCGGAGGCGATTCGCAAGGCTTCCACCGTGGCCCGCAAGCACATGATCCGCGTACCCATGCAGGGCACTACGGTCCCTCACCCGGTGCTTGTGCGCTTCGGCGCTTCTAAGGTGCTGATCAAGCCGGCTCCCCAGGGGACGGGCCTCATCGCCGGCGGCGGCGTGCGCGCCGTGCTGGAGATGGCCGGCGTTAAGGACGCCGTCGCCAAGTCGCTCGGCTCAAACAACCACGCCAACACCGTCAAAGCGACGATCCTGGGGCTTTCTCAGATGCGCTCGCCCAAGGAAGTGCTGGCCCGGCGGCGCCAGTTCTCGGCGGAGGCAACCATTGGCCGGTAAGCTTCGTATCACTTGGAAGAAGAGCGCAATCGGCTACCGGGAGAACCAAAAGCGCACGATCGAAGCGCTCGGTCTCAAGCGTCTGGGCCACACCGTCGAACAGGCGGATAACCGCGCGGTGCGTGGTATGATTACTACCGTCCGCCACCTTGTAGAAGTAACAGAGGACACTCAGGACTGATGCAAGCCCACGATTTGAAGCCCCCCCGCGGGTCGACGCATTCCAAGCGCCGCATCGGTCGCGGCAATTCCAGCGGGCACGGTACGTACTCCGGTCGCGGCATCAAGGGGCAGCACGCGCGCAGCAACAACCCGCGCCGCTTTTTTGAGGGCGGCCAGACGGAGTTGATGCGACGCTTGCCGCGTAAGAAAGGGTTCACAAACCCGTTTCGAGTTGAGTATTCGCCGGTCAACCTGCGCGACCTTCAGCGCTTTGAAGACGGTACCGAGATCACTCCGGCTTTGCTCCGGCAGGCGGGCGTCCTGCCCAGCCTGCGCCGGCCTATCAAAGTGCTTGCTTCGGGCGAGCTCAGCCGCAAGCTGACCGTCCACGCGCACAAGTTTTCGATGTCAGCCAAAGAGAAGATCGAGGCTGCCGGCGGGACCGCCGTAGAGCTAACGAGCGATGGCAACAGCAAGTAGAACTCAGGCGGGCCGGCAGCAGCCGCAGCTTCTGCAAGCTGCCATGACCGCGCTACAGCAGCCGGACATCCGTCAGAAGCTCCTCTTCACGTTCATGATGCTGGTCATCTTCCGGTTCGTCTCGAACCTGCCGGTGCCTGGTATCAACCCCCTCGCCCTCGACAGCCTTTTCCAGCGCAGCACCGTCCTTGGCTTCCTGAACATCTTCTCGGGCGGCGCTCTCAAGAACATGAGCGTCGCCGCGATGGGCGTTTACCCGTACATCACGGCCTCGATCATCATGCAGCTGATGGTGCCAATCGTGCCGACCCTGCAGGCGCTGTCCAAGGAAGGTGAGCAGGGCCGCAAGCAGATCAACATCTACACTCACTGGATGGCGGTCCCGATGGCCTTCGTTCAGGCTTACGGCCAGTTGATCATCGTTCAGAGCCAGGGCGGCATCTCCGGCATATCGCTCACTGGACCCAACGCGATTCCCACGCTCTCTGCAGTCATTACGATGACGGCCGGAACGATGTTTCTCGTCTGGATCGGTGAGTTGATCAGCGAAAAAGGCATCGGCAACGGAATCTCGGTGATCATCTTTGCCGGGATTATCTCCGGCTTGCCCCAGTACATCGTCGGCTCGCTGTATAGCGGCACGGGCCAAGGTATCGTCATGACGATCCTCCTCGGCGCCATGCTCTGCGGGCTGATCGCCTACATCGTGTTCTTCCAGGAGGCGACCCGGCGTATCCCCGTTCAATATTCGCGGAGCGTCTTCCGCTCCGGACGTATGTATAGACAGTCAGGGGCGACCCATATCCCTCTGAAGGTGAACACGACGGGCATGATCCCGCTCATCTTCGCTTTCTCGATCATTATCTTCCCGGCCTTCGTCGGGCAGGTGCTGTCGGCGTCCAGCAACAGTACTATGGCGAGTATCGGGGACACCATGCAATCGATCTTCAACCCCTCCAACGTTGGCTATTGGGCGTTCGTGTTCTTCACGACCGTGATCTTCACGTTCTTTTACACGATGGTCATCTTCCAGCAACAGAACCTGGCCGAGAACTTGCAGCGGCAAGGTGGTTTCGTGCCAGGCATCCGGCCCGGCCGCCCGACGGAGCAGTACATCAACCGTGTGCTCATCCGCATCACCTGGGGCGGCGCGTTCTTCTTGGGCAGCGTCGCTGTACTTCCGTTTATCTTCACGCACATCATCGGCGCCAGTAACCTCGGCGGTTCCCAGCGGGCCACGGCGTTCGGCATCACCAGCAGTGGCTTGATCATCGTGGTCGGCGTCGTCCTGGACACGATGCGCCAGATCGAGGCGCAACTAATGATGCGCCAGTACGAAGGCTTCATCCGGTAGCCCGGGCGCTGTGTACGTAGTGTTGCTGGGTCTGCCGGGAGCAGGCAAGGGGACTCAGGCCGCACGCCTGAGGAGCGACACCGGTCTCGCGCACATCACCACGGGCGAGCTCTTTCGCGAGAACATTCGCAATAATACGCCGCTTGGTCAAATGGCCAAGCCATACGTCGAAAGCGGCCAGCTCGTTCCGGACGAGATAACGATCGGCATGCTCCTCGAGCGGATCAAGGCGGCCGACTGCCGAGAAGGTTGCATGTTCGACGGGTTCCCTCGCAACGTGGAGCAGGCGGCTGCTCTGGACGAGGCGCTCGCCGCCAGGGGCAAACAGATCGACCGCGCAATCTACATCTACGTTGAACAGGGTGAGCTCGTCTCGCGACTGGCCGGCCGCTGGAGCTGCCAGAAGTGCGGCGCGGTCTACCACGAGACCAGCCAGCCGCCAGCCGTCGCCGGCGTCTGCGACAACTGTGGCGCGCAGCTTACACAACGGGCCGACGACAAGCCAGAAGTTGTGCGAACGAGACTGGAAGTGAACCAGCGCAACCAGGAACCGCTCCTGGAGTTCTACCGTAAGAAGGGCAAGCTGACGGAAGTGGACGGCGACCGGGAACCCGATGCCATCACGGAAGACCTGAAGCGCCTGCTCGAGGCCGGGAGCTGAGATGCCGATCATCGTGAAATCGCGCGACGAGATCGGCATCATGCGGGAGGCTGGCCGCCATCTCGCTGAGGTGCTCCAGATCCTGGTTGACGCGCTGCGGCCCGGCATCATCGAGCTGGAGCTGGACGAGATCGTGCGGCGCGAGTACAGGAAGCGGACCTTGATCCCAACGTTCCTCGGCTACTACGGCTACCCGGCTACAGTCTGCGTTTCGATTAACGATGAGATCGTCCACGGTATCCCCGGCAAGCGAGAGGTGCTGGATGGAGACATCGTCAGCATAGACCTCGGCTGCACGCACAAGGGGTTCGTCGCCGATTCGGCCGTGACCGTCGGCGTCGGTGATGTGAGCCCGGACAAACAGCGCCTGATCGACGTCTGCAAGGAGGCGGTCTGGCGCGGCATTCGAGCGGCGCGCGGTGGAGCTCGCATCGGCGATATTGGTTACGCCATCCAGACATGGGTCGAGGGCGAAGGCTTCTCAATCGTCAAGGAATATGTGGGCCACGGCGTCGGTCGCCAGATGCACGAAGAGCCGCAGATTCCGAACTACGGCAAGCCTGACACCGGCCTCGTGCTGCGGCCCGGCATGGTGATCGCGATCGAGCCCATGGTCAACGTCGGCACCTGGCAGACCAAGAAAGACTCCGATAACTGGACCGTACGCACGAAAGACGGATCGCTTTCGGCGCATTTCGAGCACACGCTGGCAATAACAGACGGCGAGGCCGAAGTGCTAACCTTGCCGTAAGCGTACGAGTTCTCGTAAAATTAGTGTTTCGGGCGACAAGTCAACTAGGAGGTAATGGCCAACCGGCTTGAATGGCGAAAAAGGACGGCATAGAAGTAGAAGGTACGGTTAAGGAAAACTTGCCGAACGCCATGTTTCGTGTAGAATTGGCAAACGGGCACAAAGTGCTCGCTCACGCATCCGGCAAGATCCGGATGCACTTCATCCGAATTCTTCCCGGAGACAAGGTCTTGGTTGAGCTTTCTCCCTATGACCTTACGCGAGGCAGGATCACGTACCGATTCAGGTAGGCAAACGCTATGAAAGTACAAGCATCAGTTAAGAAGCGCTGCGAAAAGTGCAAGATCGTCCGGCGTGAACGCGTCGTCCGCATCATCTGCACCAACCCCCGTCACAAGCAGAGGCAGGGGTAGGAGGACCGCATGGCTCGTATCTCCGGCGTGGACATCCCGCGCGACAAGCGCGTCGATGTCTCCCTCTGCTACATCTACGGCATCGGCCGGCCCACCGCGGGCAAGCTCTGCAAGCAGTCCGGCGTCTCCTCGGAGACCAAGGTGCGCGAGCTGACCGACGACGAGGTGAACCGCATCCGTGAGTTGATCGACAAGACGGTCACCGTCGAGGGCGAGCTCCGCAAGCAGGTGCGCACAGACATTCAGCGCCTGATCGAGATCAACAGCTACCGCGGCATCCGGCACAGGCGCGGCCTGCCGGCGCGCGGTCAGCGTACGAAGACGAACGCACGAACGAAGCGTGGGCCCCGCCGCACCGTGGCAGGCCGCCGCAAGGCTCTGGCGAAGAAGTAAGCGCCGGTTCAGTTGATGGCAGAGCGAAAAACAAAGACCAAGCGAAGAGAGAAGAAGAACGTCCCCGTCGGGAAGGCTTTCATCACCTCCACGTTCAACAACACGGTGATCACGCTGACCGACCCCACGGGCGCTGTCCTTTCGTGGGCATCGGCGGGGACGGCCGGTTTCAAGGGCTCCCGCAAGAGCACGCCGTACGCGGCCGGCCTCGCCGCCGAGACAGCGGCCCGCCGCGCCATGGACCACGGCCTTCGCCAGGTTGAAGTCCGCGTCAAGGGACCCGGCAGCGGCCGCGAGGCGGCGATCCGCTCCCTCCAGTCGGCGGGCCTCCAGGTCACCAGCATCCGCGATGTCACGCCGATCCCCCACAACGGCTGCCGGCCGCCCAAGCGGCGTCGGGTGTAGGAGAACAGACTGAATGGCAAGGTATACTGAACCGCGTTGTAGGCTGTGCCGCCGCCTTGGGGAAAAACTGTACCTAAAGGGCGAGAAGTGCTTCACGAAATGCACGTTCGATAAGCGGCCGTTTCCGCCGGGCCCGCGTCAGACTCGCCGCCGGAAAGTGTCCGACCGCGGTCTGCAGTGGCGCGAGAAGCAGAAGGCGCGTGCCGTCTACGGCATCCTCGAGAGCCAGTTCCGCAAGTACTACGAAGATGCGGTCCGGCGCCCGGGTGTCACCGGCGAGACGCTCCTGCGCACACTCGAGCTGCGCTCGGACAACGTCGCCTACCGCTTGGGGTTCGCCGATTCACGGCAGCAGGCGCGACAGCTCGTTTCGCACGGACAGTTCGCGATCAATGGGCGCAAGATCACGATTCCTTCACGGATTCTCAAGCCTGGCGACTCGATATCGTGGACGGCCCGCGGTCGCAACGGTGAGTACTTCAAGATCGTAAGCGAAACCATCGCGAGCAAGACCCTGCCGACGTGGGTCTCCCGCGACACTACCGCGATGACGGGGAAAGTGGAACAACTCCCCGAGATCGAGGAGATTGGCGCAAAGTTCAACGCGGCAACAATCGTCGAGTATTACTCGCGGTAAAGGATGGAAATGCTAGAACAGCAGTTGTACCGGGGAGCCGGTGTTGGAGTAGTCGCGACGGCGCCACAGCCGTCCGATGAGCCACAGATCGAAGTCGAAGAGGCGACAGGCAATTTCGCGCGGATCATCGCCGCGCCGCTTCCGCCGGGATTCGGCATCACGCTAGGGAACGCCCTGCGACGCGTGCTCCTGAGCTCGCTCAAGGGGGCCGCCGTGACGTCCGTCCGCGTGGACGGCGTCCAGCACGAGTTCTCAACGATCCCCAACGTCAAAGAAGACACAATCGAGTTCCTGCTCAACGTCAAGGAGCTCCGGTTGCGCGCATTGTCGGACCGGGCGGGCACTCTCGTTCTGGACGTGACTGGGCGGACCGGCCCCGTCACAGCCGCCGACATTCAAGTCCCGGAGCACTACGAGATCGTAAACCCGGACCTCTACCTGGCGACAGTCGACGCCAAGGACGGGCGCCTCTACGTCGAATTCAATGTCGACCAGGGCCAGGGTTACCAGCCCGCTGGCCAGGTCGACGGAACGATGATCGGCGTGATCCCGGTCGACGCTATCTTCTCGCCGGTGCAGAAGGTGAACTACCGCATCGAGCACACCCGCGTCGGCCAGGCGACCAACTACGATAAGCTAACGCTCGAAATCTGGACGGACGGCACTATGACTTCCGTCGAAGCCATCAGCAAGAGTGCGGAGGTCCTGATCGATCAGTTCCGCCTTTTCTCGCACATGGGCCGCCCGGCGATGCCAACAGTGGAGCGGGGCCTCGGCGCCGGCCGCCAGCTGCCGCCCGACAAGTACAACATGGCGATCGAGGACCTCAACCTTTCGATGCGCGCTTACAACTGCCTGCGCCGCAGCGGCCTCATGACCGTCGGCCAGGTGCTCGAGAAGAGCGAGGAGGAGCTTCTCGCCCTCCGCAACTTCGGCCGCAAGTCATACGACGAGCTGCGAGAGCGGCTGGACGAGATGAACCTGCTGCCGATGGACGCCGGCCGCGCCGCTGAAGACGAAGGCACCGACCTCAGCCCGGCCCTCCCCCTGGAAGACGACGAACGGCCGATCGGCAGACGCTCCGCCGCCGTAGCAGACGATGAAGGGGTTTCGGTCGAGCCGCGCCCAATCGGCCGCAAGACGCGCGCGAAGGCGGCCTCCGCCTCCTCCGAGAGCGGGACGGAGGGCGAGGAAGAGATCCCGGACTGGAAGCGCGCCCTGAAGCAGTTGACGGAGGAAGAGGCGTAGAATGGCGCATCGCATCTCCGGCCGCAAGCTCGGTCGTCCCAGCGATCACCGGAAGGCCCTCTTCCGCAACCTCGTGACCGACCTGCTTCGCTACGAGAAGGTGATCACGACCGAGGCCAAGGCCAAGGAAGTGCGCGGCTTCGCGGAGCGGATGATCACGCTGGGTAAGCAGGGCGACCTGGCCGCACGCCGGAAGATGCTGGGCTTTGTCTACGACAAGGGTGTCGTCGAAAAAGTGTTCGACGAACTGGCCCCGCGCTACTCCAGCCGCCCCGGCGGTTACACACGCGTAATCAAGATCGCGCCCCGGGTTGGAGACGGCGCCCGCATGGCGCAGCTCCAGCTCATAGTGGAGGACGAGTAGGCTCCGGGCCGCTGCGATGCGCGGTCCACTAAATTTGTATGGCAAACCGGGAAGACCCCGGGCGCAAGCTCGCGCTCCTCGTCGAGTACGAGGGCACGGCGTTCGGGGGTTCCCAGTTCCAGAAGAACGCACCCACGGTGCAGGGCACGCTGGAACGGGCCCTCGGCAGTTTAACAGGCGAACCTATAAGGGTGGCGATGGCGGGCCGTACGGACGCCGGCGTGCACGCCAGGGGCCAGGTAGTGTCATTCGTGACGCGGAGCAGGCACTCGGCGGCAACCGTAGTCCGAGCGGCGAACGCGCTCTTGCCAGAAGCGGTCAGCATACGCGCGGCCTGTGAGGTTCCGCTGGACTTCGACCCGCGGAGGCAGGCGACGAGCCGCTGGTACCGGTATACGCTTGACACGGGTCCACAGAGGCCGGCGCTCATGCGGCGCTCCGTCTGGCACATCACGGCCGAGCTGGACATGGGTGCGATGGCGGAAGCGGCGCGGAGTCTTGAAGGCAGACATGATTTCGCGGCATTCACCGCGCCATCGGAGGCCAAGCGCTCGGTCACGATTCGGAATGTGAGATCGGCGGCCTGGCGCTGCGGCGGCCGGCTGGCAACGTTCGAGATCGAGGCGAACGCGTTTCTGCCGCACATGGTAAGGCGGATCGCGGGGACGCTTGTCGAAGTGGGCCAGGGCCGGCTCACGCCAGGCGAGTTCGAGCGGATGGTGAACGAAGCGCCCCCCGGAGCAGCGAGCAGGACTGCGCCACCGCGCGGGCTCTGCCTGATGAAGGTTCGTTACGAAAGCGGGTTGTTTGATGACGAAACAGACGAAGACATATAGCCTCAAGGCCGGCGATATCGACAAGGGCTGGCACGTCCTGGACGCCGATGGCCAGACTCTGGGCCGGCTCGCCACGCAGGTCGCGGTGTTGCTCATGGGCAAGCACAAGCCGACGTACTCGCCGCACCTGGACATGGGCGACTTCGTGATCGTCGTCAACGCCTCGCGCATCCACGTCACCGGCAACAAGCTGGAAGACAAGATCTACTACCGGCACACGGGATACGTCGGGGGCATCAAGGAGACGCGCCTGCGCGATATGCTGGAGCGCCAGCCAGAGCGCGTAATCGAGAAGGCCGTGAAAGGAATGCTGCCGCGCAACAAGCTGTCCGGGCAGGTCCTGAAGCACCTCAAGGTCTACGCCGGCGCTGAACATCCGCACGAGGCCCAGGTCAACCGCAAGCCGCGCGAAGCAAGGGTTGCCGCGGGCGCCACCAAATCGGAGAAATGATCATGGCAGACGAAGAGACACAGACGCTCCCGGCCGGCAGGTATTACTACGCGACCGGCCGCCGTAAGGAAGCGATCGCCCGAGTGCGCCTGTACGAGGGCAGCGGCAACATCCTGATCAACGGCAAGCCGTACCTGGACCTGTTCAGCCGCACGGCTCACCACCTGAAGATCAAACGCCCATTCGAGGTCACCGACAGCGTCGGCAAGTTCGACATCTACGCGAAGATCACCGGCGGTGGCGTCAGCGCCTGGGCCGACGCGCTCGCGCACGGTACCTCCCGCGCTCTTCTAGTCTACGAAGAGGCTCTACGGTCCAACCTGCGCAAGGCCGGCCTGCTAACCCGCGACCCGCGCGTCAAAGAGCGCAAGAAAGTCGGCCTCAAGCGCGCCCGCAAGGCCCCGCAGTACACCAAGCGCTAAGCGCAATCCGTTTCAGAAAAGAAGGAGGCGCCGGGAACGGCGCCTCCTTCGCGTCAGACGGCGAGGTTACTGTGTCTCCGGATGTTCCGCGAGCCAGGCTTTATAGACCTCTGCCCATTCGTCCGGGTCCGGGGCTGTCTCAGGAAAGCGGCTGTAGCCTTTGATGTACCGACGAACTGCCTCGCGCTCTTGCTTCTTGAATCTCTTTAGCTTTTCAACGCTCCGTACATAATCTTCGCAGGCTTTAAGGATCAAAGCGGCGCGTGATGGGCCGCGGCGACGAGTGACCCGATCAATCGATCGAAGTAGTTCCTCAGGCAGCGATATCGTGACTAGCTTCTCGGCCATGACTGGCACATGGTAACAGACGCTAGGAGGTGACTTTGGGCAGCGCTGCGAGAGCCTGTTTGATATATTCCTCGCGCAAGAATGATTGGTCGAAGTACAGGAACGAAAGCAACTGAAGTGGTCGCTGAAGCTCGGCCGCCGCAAGCATCCGATGGTGACCATCCAGTAGGTAGTGCGTGATGCAGACGTGACGCGCTCTCGGCGGATCCGTGTACACGGTGGGCGTTTTGAGATCGATAACTGAAATCGCGACGGCTGTCGATGACTCGCGCGAGAGGACGTCGCGCCATTCGTCGACCCGGCCACGGTTCGTGAAACGAGTCGGGTAGAGCGGCACGATGAACTCGAACACCCGATCTTCGCGTCCGAGAAACGTGCGTGATTCCGTGATGTAATAGTCGATTGCTGGGTAGTACGGCAGGCCTGTCTCGTCATCGTATGGCGGATCCCAGTCGTGGGGCTGTTCGTGACTGAAATAGTCAAGGTCGCCGCCTAGATCGACCTGAATGGGAGTGGTGCTTAGTAGGAGCCCTTCGTACCGGCCTGCTGGCAGGGATTGCAGTATGGTTTCGATCGGCGCTTCATCCAGATTGCGAATCCCGGTTCTCAGCATCTGGGAGATGTCGAGCGGCGAATGGCTGACGCCTTCTGGCAGGCGCTTGAATACAAAAAAGCACGTGTCGCACGAGTAACCAGTCAGAAATCGTCGTTCGCCATCAACGGTTAGGAATCGCTCGGACCAACCGCTTGGCTTCGACCGTTCAAATCCCACGATGGGGCTGGTCGACTTTGACTCGATCCTTCGTGATTCGAGTAAGAAGCTCATGCTACTTCTGTTCGCGCAGCCAGGCCTTCAGCTCGTCGATCACCTTCGTCGGGGTCGGGTCCACGCCGTAGAGGAACGCCAGGTAAGTGCTCACATAGTCGCCGAGGAGCACGAGCGACAGCATCTGGGCCAGCGCGCAGCCATCGCCGGCCTCCGCGGATAGCACAGAGACGCCTGCCTTGCGTAGGAGTTCCTTCGTGAATTCGTAGCGTAATCGAACGCGCTGGTGCACCAGCGCGTTCGATTCCAGGAAGACAACTGCCGTCTCCTTCGCGGTTGCCTGCGGCAGTCCGTAGCCGACGATCGAGTTGTGGTGCAGTTCCGGCAACTCCTCGTAGCAGGCCCACGTCTTCGCGGACTCGTTCAGCTGCGTCTTCCAGCGGTGCGCGACTTCCAGCAGCGGCCCGGCGCCGTAGATCACGGGGAGCTTCTCGTGCAGCTGCCGGGCTAGCTGCTTGGCGCCGTTCTTCGCCTCGGGGACGTCTTCCTCCGATTCGGCCACGACCTCGGACAGGGCCTGGATTGCCGCATCGACGTCCCTTCCGACGTCTTGCATCAAGCCGAGCGCTTCTCCGATCGCCAGCAGCGGCATCAGCCCCCAGCCGATCGCGGCCCGCGGCTCCTGGTTGTACGTGAAGCTGAAGGCCGGGACGCCGTTAGCGCGAGCCGTGGTCAGCAGCTGGCCGCCTGTGGTGATGGCGATCCTGTGTGCAGGCGTTGCCAGCGCTTGCCCGAAGGCGGAGAGCACCTCTTCGGTCTCACCGCTAAAGCTGGAGGCGATGACCAGCGTTTGCTTATCCACGAAGGGCGGTAGGTCGTACTGGCGCACGTTGAAGACGGGCACGGCCGATTCGCGCTGCAGGAGCGCCCGCCAGAGGTCGCCGGCGATAGCCGAGCCGCCCATCCCCAGCACGACGATTCGGTCGATGTTCTGGTAGGCAACTGGGAGCTTGAGGCCGCTGGCCTTTGTCCAGGCCTCGCGGCACTGGTCCGGCAACGCACGCAGCGCGCCTAGCATGCCGCCCGGGTCCCGCTTGCGCAACGCCGCGACTTTGTCGAGCGAGGTAGCAGTCACGCGCCGGTCAACTCTCGAACAGCCTGGAGCACGGGCTGCACCTGCTCCTTGGCGAGAACTTCGGTGTAGATGCGCATCAGCGGCTCCGTTCCGGACAGGCGGATCAGCGCCCAGCCCCCCTCCGGCAGCATGAAGCGCAGACCGTCAGTGCGGTCGCAACTGATGACCTTGAGGCCGGCGAGCTCGGTCGGTTGGAGCGTCGGCAGCAGAGCGGCGATGCGGTCGCGGTCGGTCTCTGACATCGTGATGTCGATGCGGTCATAGAAATGCGGACCGACTTTGGCGAAAAGCTCCGCGATCAGGCCTGGCAGGTCCTTGCCGCGCTGGGCCATGAGGTCAAGCACGTAGAGGCCAGAGAGGACGCCGTCGCGCTCCGGCAGGTGGCCACGAAAGGCGAAGCCGCCGGACTCCTCGCCGGCTATCAGCGCGTCCGTCTCGACCATTTTCGGGCCGAGGTACTTGAAGCCGACAGGCGTCTCGTACACCGGAACCCCGTAGGCTTCGCCGAGCTTCCAGATCATGCTCGTCGTCGTCACCGACTTCACCATCGGCCCGCGTTCGCCGCGGACCTCGAGCAGGTAGTAGGCGAGCAGGGCGTATGTCTCGAGCTGGTTGACGAACTCGCCGTTGCCGTCGAGCACGCCGATCCGGTCAGCGTCGCCGTCTGTGCAGAGCGCGACCTGCGCGCCGAGGTCCCGCACCACGGTTTGAGTCAGCTCCAGGTTGCGGACGATCGGCTCCGGGTTGTGCATCCCCGGGAACGCGGGATTAACGTCGCCGCGGATCTCGTGGACCTTCGTCGTGCCGCCGGAAAGCACGTCGCGGATGTAGCCCATGCCCGCGCCGTGCATCGGATCGGTGACGACCCGCAAGCCGGTGTTGCGCAGGCGATCGAAGTCGAGCAGGCCGCCAAGGTGTTGGATGTACGCCGGCTTGGGGTCGAAAGTCTGCACGACGCCGCGCGACTTCGCTTCGTCGAGCGGCAGGCGCGGTACGTCGCGCCCGTACACCTCTTCGGTCAGATCTTCGATCTGCGAGAGGATCTCCGGCGGGGCCGAGCCGCCGTACTCCGTGCGCACCTTGAAGCCGTTGTAGGCGGCCGGGTTGTGGCTGGACGTGATGACGATCGACCCGCCGGCCTTGTGCGTGAGGATCGCATAGCCAACGACAGGCGTCGGCGCCGGAGAATCGCAGAGGTACACGGTGACACCGTTAGCTGCGAGCACCTCCGCGCAGGCGGCGGCGAAGGCATCGGACTGAAAGCGCGTATCGTATCCGACGACGATGCCGCGTTCAGCGAGGCCGGCGCGCTTCAGGTACTGGGCGGTGGCCTGGGCGCAGACGCGGACGTTCTCGAATGTGAAGTCCTCGGCGATGATCGCCCGCCAGCCGTCCGTGCCGAACTTGATCGGGTTCGCGCTCATGACGCCAATGCTAGGCGCAGCGCGGCTGTAAGGCTACTGCTTTTGGATAGTGCCTACCCACTCGACGGATGCCACTCGGCCAGTTCACTCTGCACCTGCAGGCGGCCTCTCCGCTCGACGCGCACTCTATGCACCAATCCAATGTTGGCCAATGCGCAAAATGACTCAAGCTTCATCGGTCACTTCGCCGCGAGGCCCGCTAGCTCCTTTTCGGCCTCCGAGATGTCCTTGATGCTGTCCACGGGGCGCCAGTAGGCGTGGCTCTTGAGGCCGAACAGCTTGAACAGCGCCGTGACCGCCGGAAACGCCGTCGTCTCGTGGTCGCCCTTCTCCGGCAGCAGCGCAAAAAACTCCCGCGAGAAGACGTAGACGCCGGCGTTAACCCAGTGCGGAAGGAGTGGCTTCTCGGCGAACGACTGGATCCGACCGTCATCGGCCACGTCGACAATGCCGTACGGACTTCGCAGCGGCGAGAGCATGATCGTGGCGACGGCGCGCTTGCTCTGATGGCAGGCGATTAGCTCGCCGAGAGGTTGGTCGGTCAGGATATCGCCGTTGCAGGCGATGACGAACGGCGCCTCCGCCGGGACTAGGGCGAACGCCAGCTTGAGGGCGCCGCCGCGGCCAAGAGGCTCCGGCTCTATCGAATAATGCGCCCGGACGCCGAACTTTGAGCCGTCATCGACGTGCGCTTGCAGGACCTCCGCCTTGTAGCGGCAGAGGAAGACGACGTTGGTGACGCCCCCCTCGCGCAGCCAATCCAGCTGGCGGTCAACGATCGGCCTCCCGGCGACGGACACCATGTTCTTCGGCCGGTCGTCTGTGAGGGGGCGAAGGCGTTCGCCCTCGCCCCCGGCGATGATCAGCGCGTACAAACTAGGCAGGCTGGGTCTCTTGGGCGCGCGGCGCCTTCTGGAGAGACGCCGCAGCCTTGCGCAGCTCGTCGGCCTTGTCGGTCTGCTCCCACGGCGCGTCGATGTCCAACCGCCCGAAGTGTCCGTAGGACGCCGTCGCGCGGTAGATCGGGCGCCGCAGCTTAAGGTCGCGGATGATACCGTGCGGGCTCAGGTCGAAGTGCTGGCGCACGAGCTGCGCGATAACCCCGTGGTCGACCTTGTGCGTGCCGAACGTCTCCACCGAGACGCCGATCGGCTGGGGATGCCCGATCGCGTACGAAAGCTCGACCTCGACCCGGTCAGCCAGGCCGGAGGCGACGATGTTCTTGGCTACCCAGCGCGCGGCGTAGGAAGCGGAGCGGTCGACCTTTGACGGGTCTTTGCCGGAGTAGGAGCCGCCGCCGTGCCGGCCAACGGCTCCGTATGTGTCGACGATGTTCTTGCGGCCGGAGAGGCCGGAGTCTCCCGCGGGGCCGCCCAGGATGAACGACCCGCTACGGTTGACGTGAATCTCAGTCTTGTCGTCGAGCCAGTCGCCCATCACGGGCTGGATCACGTGCTTGTTGATGTCGTTCCAGAGTTGCTCGCCGATGATGCCCTCGTCGTGTTGCGCGGCGATGACGACGGCGTGAGCGCGCTTCGGCTTGCCGAATTCGTACTCAATCGTGACCTGGGACTTGCCGTCCGGACGCAAGTAGGCGAGGGTGCCATCCTTGCGCAACTGGGCCAGTCGCAAGCAGAGCTTGTGAGCCAGGCTGATCGGCAGTGGCATCATCTCCGGCGTCTCGTTGCAGGCGAAGCCCAGCATGATCCCCTGGTCGCCCGCGCCTTCGTCATCTCCCACGGCGTCGGAGATCTCGCGCGACTGCTCCTTGACGGCGACGATGACACCGCAGCTATCGCCGTCGAAGCCGTAATCCGGGCGGTTATAGCCGATGTCCTTGATCACCGCCCGCGCGATCCCAGTTAAGTCAACGTAGTGCTTCGTCGTAATCTCGCCCATGATCAGAACCAGGCCGGTCGTCGCCACTACCTCGCAGGCGCAGTGGGCGTCCGGGTCGTGCGCGATGATCTCGTCCAGGATGGCGTCGGCGATCTGGTCGCAGACCTTGTCCGGATGCCCTTCGGTCACACTTTCGGACGTGACCAGAAGCGACGGGCTGCTCATGAAAGTCATGGTCATGCTTTGGGTTCCTCCTTGTGTGCCAGTCGTGTCTTGGTGCTGCCGTGTCGGTCGTCTAGTCTGACGCTGGGCGGAAAGCCTGACCTGTCGGAGAGTGAACTGGCTAAGTGGCCAGCCACGATTGACACTCGTCGGGTTCGTCCAGGCGAATGGGGTGCAAGTCCCCCGCTCTCCGCCTCCATCCTCCATTGACAATACGTGTCGAACTCGACAGAATTTAGGTGACGAGTGTCAGTCGCGGCTTGGTCATAGCGACCAGTTCGACAGGCGAGCGGGCGATAAGCCCGCTTTTCTGTTTGTACGGCCGGTGCGAAAATAGTCATGGTTATCAGGCGCCGCCGTCACTTGGCGGATAGGGAACAGGCGAAGGCCTGTTCCTTCTCGTTTTTGCGCTGATCAAGTGCCAGTTTCCCAGCTCGTCAGGTAGTGCTGCTGTTCCGCCGTGAGCTCGTCGATTGTGATGCCCATCGTCTCCAACTTGAGACGCGCGACCTCCTTGTCGATGTCTGGCGGCACGGTGTAAACGTCGGCGGGTAGGCGCTCTTGCTGGCGGGCGATGTACTCCGCAGCGAGCGCCTGGTTGGCAAAGCTCATGTCCATCACGCTCGCCGGATGACCTTCGGCGGCAGCCAGGTTGATCAGACGCCCGTCGGCGAGCAAGTACAGACGGCGGCCGTCCATCATCCGGTACTCCTCGACGTTCTCGCGGATGCGGCGGTGCGATTCACTCATGTCCTCCAGCGCGGCGATGTTGATCTCGACGTTGAAGTGGCCGCTGTTGGCAAGGATCGCGCCGTCGCGCATCACTTCGAAGTGCTGCCGGTCGAGCACGCCGGAATCGCCGGTGAGGGTGATGAAGAGGTCGGCGATCTCGACGGCCTTCTCCATCGTCATGACGTGGTGGCCGTCCATCGTAGCCTCCAGGGCCCGCAGCGGGTCGACCTCCGTCACGATCGTCTTGGCCCCCATCCCGCGGGCCCGCATGGCGACGCCTTTGCCGCACCAGCCATAGCCCGCGATGGCGACGTTCTTGCCCGCCCAGAGGATGTTTGTGGCGCGGGTGATGCCGTCCAGAGTGCTCTGGCCGGTGCCATAGCGGTTGTCGAACATGTGCTTCGTGTAGGCCTCGTTGACGGCGACGATCGGATAGCCGAGCGCGCCGGCCTTGGCCATCGCGCGCAGCCGGCTGACCCCGGTCGTCGTCTCCTCTGTACCGCCGATGATGTTTGGCAGAAGCTCCCGCTTCTCCTTGTGCAGCACGGCCACGAGGTCGGCGCCGTCGTCCATCGTCATCTGCGGGTTGGTAGCCAACGCCGAGTGGATGTGCTTGTAGTATGTGGCATCGTTCTCGCCGCGGATGGCGAACGTGGAGATGCCGTAACGGGCGACGAGTGCGGCCGCCACGTCGTCCTGCGTCGAAAGCGGGTTGCTTGCGCAGAGCGCGACCTCGGCGCCGCCGGCCTGCAGGGCGAGCATCAAGTTCGCCGTCTCCGTCGTCACGTGGAGGCAGGCGGCGATTCGCAGCCCGTTCAGCGGCTTCTCGCGAGCAAACTGCTCGCCGATCGAGCGGAGAACCGGCATGTCGCGCGCGGCCCACTCGATGCGGTTGACGCCCTCCGCGGCAAGGCCCAGGTCCTTGACATCGTGGCTGATTGTGGGGACCGGCCCCGCGGTTGGATTTGAACGAGCCATCAACTCTCCTTTACTGCTTGCGCTTCGTCCAGCTGTTCCTCAATTTGGTTTCGGATTTGGGTCACCACATCCCAGTGCGGGATGAAGTTGTCGCGGCGGGGAGAGGCCTGGAGGTAAGGTACTTCCTCCCGCCGCCATACTTCGAGCACCCGTCGTAGCTCCGGCACGGGGTCCTCGTGGTCATCAACGCGGATGTCGCACCACGGATACTCTTCGCCGGCGATAACGTAGATGCCGGCGGACTGTCGCCCCCGCCGGTCGCCGCCGGCTGCCTGGCCCGCTTCGAGGGCTTGCATCAACCGTTCCGGCAGCTCCTCCTCCACCGTGCGCTCGAACTCTGTCGCCATTGCGCGCACAACGCGTTCGCCGGTCAGGATATTGCCCAGGCAGACGTAGCCGCCGCCCAGCACGTGGCCGGCCCAGGGGATGCAGCGCTCGCCGGTGTAGGCCGCCGTCCGGCCGTCGACATCCACGATGCCGAGCTGGCGCATGCCGCGGCCCGGGTCGCCCTCGATCAGATGCTCCACGGCCCGCTCGGCGGGAAGACCTTGCTCGAGCAGCACGAGCCCGTCGATCCCAAGGTAAGGATTGACGAACGACTGGCTGGCGATGGCGCCAGCGCCTTTGCGCACGTACGGCACGAGCCCGCCGGCGGACAGCGCCTTGCTGGATGTGCCGACGCCCAGCATCCCGTTGCGCGGGTCGCGTGCCGAGATCGAGAACGTCAAGCGACCACCTCAAAGACGGGCGGCCTGGGGTAATACTCCATCATGTGCTGCACGTTCTTCGCGACCGCCGGGCCTTTGAGCAGGCTGACCAGGTACAGCGCCATGTCGATCCCGGCCGACACGCCGGCCGCGGTAATCACGTTTCCGTCGTGCACCCACCGCTCGTCGTCAACGACCGTGACGCCACCCAGAGCCCGCAGAGCGTCGAGGGCGCTCCAGTGCGTGGTTGCGCGTCTACCGTCGAGAAAGCCGGCCTTCTGCAGGACGAGCGCTCCCGTGCAAACCGAGGTGACGTACTCGCAGCCGGCAGCCTGCTTTTGCACGAAGCCGATGTGTTTCGGGTTGTCCATCTCCCTCCGCGTGCCGAGCCCTCCGGGGATCAGGATCACGTCGAGCTGCGGGCAGTTCTCGTAGCTGTGGTCGACGATGTAGCGCGTGCCAAGGAACGAAGTGACCGGCTCGCCATCTTCCGAAACGAGCACGGCCTGCCACTCACCGCCGGTGGTCCTGGCCATCATCGCCAGCGCTTCCTTGGGCCCGATGGCGTCCAGGTCTTCGAAGTCGCGGAACAGAACGATGCCGATCGTCTTAGTCAAGCCCGCCACCCTTCTTCGTTAGGCCGACGCCGAAGCCGCTCAATGCGTCCGAGCTGTTCTCCCAGTGCACGGTCGGGGCGACCTTAAACTTCTTGCTCAGCAGGAAAGTCTTCAGCTCGTGGCTGTCGATGTTGATACCCTCACTGGCCAGAAGCTTGCCGATCCCGTCGTGACCCAGCTGCTGGTGCTTCTTGTGCAGCGCCTGTATGCGCCTGGCGATCGTCTCGTCGATGTGCTGGGTTATGCGTTTCTTGGTCATGGATGGAACACTCCTCCTATGAAGCCAAAGCCGACTCGGTATCTGCCGGGGATGTGTCCCCAGGCCAGCTCCCATTTCTCGCCGTGAATATCGTGATTGTCAAGGAAGCTCGAGAGTTCAGCCGAATCGACTTCCACCTTGGCGTCCGCGAGCAGCTTGAGTAAGCCATCATGGGCGAGCCTGTGATGCTCCTTGTGCAACTCGATGATCTGGCTGGCGATTTCAGGGGTGATCGTCTTGTAGCTCTCCGGCTTGCGCATCCGCCGCTTCGTCATCGGACGACTATCTCCTTGCCCTCGCGGCGCCCTCGCCAGCCGGCCAGCGCCCGCCGTACGAAGCTGATCGCGCCGAAAGGCTCCTTGCGGATCAGCGGCGTCTCGTGCAGGCTGCAGACGGTCTCGTAGCCGAGCTTTGTGTAGATCGCGACGGCTGGAGCGTTCTTCGTCTCGACCGTCAGCACGACGAGGTCACAGTAGTCCAGGAGCTCGGCGGTGACCGCGCTCGTTGCGAAGGTCGCGAGGCCGCGCCTTCGGAAGCGCGGGTGCGTGAAGACGTTGCCGACGACGGCCGTGCGCTCCGTTCTGGAGACGACGTGCGTGCCGGCGATGGAGACGAGATCGCCGCCGGTAAAGACGCCGTAGTACACGCCATCGATCAGGTGCGTCTCGCGGTAGGCCGCCGGCCCGCCTTCGAACGAGTACAGGCGGTTGACGGCGTCCAGTTCGGCGGGGCCGAGCTTGATCGCCGGACCATCCGCGACCTGGAACGTCTCGGCGCTGATCCGCATCCGCGACATCAGCTGCGCGCGCGTCATCACAAAGTACTTCTCGCCGATCGCGCGATGTTCCAGGCGCAGGCTGCCGAAGGAGAAGCGGGCGCCTGGGTGCAGGCTGAGGGCAACGTCCAGCGCTTCCGGGTTGCCGCTGGCGAAGAGCGCGTTGCCGAGTCCGCTATGGGAGTGCACGAGCAACGCCTGACGCCCCCCCGGGCCGCTCGAAAGCAGCCACTCGTTGGCGCTGAAGAGGCCCGGGTCGAGTTGCGCGATGGCGTATGCCGAGTACGCGGCGTCGCCGTCCAGTAGCGGGCGCACGGCCGCCGGGTCGCGCAGACGGTCGATGGTGTAGGCGGCGCGCGCCGCCTCGCCTTCCCGCGATACGGCGGTCACGGGCTCACCTTCTCCGCGATGTACTTGCCGATGATGGGTGCGAGCCGGCGCTTCGTCTCCTCGGGCACCAGCTCGATCGAGGTCACGAGCGCGTCCCTGAGCGCGGTGGCGCAGGCGCAAACTCGTCGCTCGGGCAGGCGTTGCAGCGTTAAGCGCACTGCTTCACGCGAGACCTCGACGTTGCGCAGGAGGTTGCCGACGATCATCTCGGCCGTCACGTCTTCGTGGCCCTCGCGCCAGCAGTCGTAGTCCGTCGAACAGGCCAGGACGGCGTAGCAGATCTCGGCCTCGCGGGCGAGCCTGGCTTCGGGGAGCGCTGTCATCCCGATGATGTCCGCGCCCCACGACCGGTAGAGGTTCGATTCGGCGCGCGTGGAGAAAGCCGGGCCCTCCATCACGACGTAAGTGCCGCCGTTGTGGACGGTCGCGTCCGTCTCTTGCGTCGCGCCGGCGAGCACGCCGCGCAGGTGGCCGCAGAACGGGTCCGCCAGGCTGACGTGCGCGACGAGCCCCTCGCCGAAGAACGTCGAGGGGCGGCCGCGCGTGCGGTCGATCAGCTGGTCGGGCACGACCATGTGCAGCGGCTCGATGTCCTCGCGCAGGCTGCCGACGGCGCTGACGCTGATGATGAACTCGACGCCGAGCGTTTTGAGCGCCCAGATGTTGGCCCGCGCTGGTATTTCCGAAGGCAGGAGGCGATGCCCGACGCCGTGCCGCGGCAGGAAGGCGACTCGCATGCCGTCCAGTGTGCCGATCGTGATCAGGTCGCTCGTCGGGCCAAACGGCGTGTCGATGGCAAGCGTCTCGATGCCGGACAGCCCTTCCATCTGGTAGAAGCCGCTGCCGCCGATCACGGCCACGCGCACGCGCAGGGGCTCAGCCACGTGCGGTTACCCCGGCTTCGCTGACCCTGCGAAGGCTCTCGCCGTACGGCGCACGGGCGACGCCGTTCTCGGTGATGATCGCTGAGACGTACCCACTCGGCGTGACGTCGAAGGCCGGGTTCGCGGTTTCGACGTCACCCGGCGCGATCGGCGTCCCGCGCACGGAGCGCACCTCGTCCGGAGAGCGCTCTTCGATCGGGATCTCGTCGCCCGTGGCGGTGGCCAGGTCGATCGTGCTGGTTGGCGCGGCGACGTAGAAGGGGATGCCGTTCTCGTGGGCGAGCACGGCCAGCTGATACGTCCCGATCTTGTTCGCCACGTCGCCGTTGGCCGCGATGCGGTCGGCGCCGACGACTACGGCGCCTATCTGTCCGCGCCTCATCGCCTGGCCGGCGGCGCTGTCGGGGATCAGCGTGAACGGGATGCCACCTTCTCGGAGCTCCCAGGCCGTCAGACGCGCGCCCTGCAGGAGCGGCCGCGTCTCGGTGGCGGTGACGCGCGAGAGCCTGCCCTGCTCCCAGGCCGCGCGGACGACGCCCAGGGCCGTGCCGTAGCCGCCCGTCGCCAGCGCGCCGGCGTTGCAGTGCGTGAGGACGTTCGCGCCGGCGGGAATCAGCTCCGCGCCGAGCGCACCGATGCGCTGGTTTCCGGCGATGTCCTCTTCGTGGATCGCTCGCGCGGTGCGGACGGCGATCTGCATCGCTTCGTCTGTGCAGGTAGCGGCGTTGATGGCGCGCAGCGTTCGGTCCAGCGCCCAGGCCAGGTTCACGGCTGTCGGCCGGGTCGCGCGGAGGGTGTCGGCCGCGGCGCGAACATCGCTCTGCAGGCCGTCCATATCAGGCCCCGGCGAGGCGAGTGCGGCCAGCGCCAGGCCGTAAGCGGCGGCGATGCCGATAAGCGGCGCGCCGCGCACTTCCAGGCGGCGGATGGCGCCGGCGATGCGCTCGTAGTCCGCCGTCTTCACCCAGGACTCTTCCTGGGGCAGCCGGGTCTGGTCCAGAAACCGGACTTTCCCTTCCGCCAGCCATTCTATAGGTAGAAACATATCTCCGTTCATCCCCAGTATATCGAGGGGCAACAAAAAACTTCTCGCGGTGGAGAAGTCATGTCTACTTCACTCTCATCTGTATCCGCCTTTCGGCGGATCGGAGTTGGCACCGTGTCTGCCTGAGGCGGACCGGTTGCCGGGCTTCGTTGGGCCGTTCCCTCCACCGCTCTAGATGAGAGCGTTTCTATTCAGTTTTACGATGCCGATGCTATGCCCGCCAGACGTAAGTGTCAAGGATGGGGAGGAAGGTGGAAGAGGGAAGAGGGAAGGCGAACGCCGTAGGGGCGAGGCGTCCACCGAGTGAGAATCATGTGATTCCGCCCCCTGCGGCGCCCGGATTTCACGGCGGTCTGTGGCACACCTGTGAGGATTGGCAGGTGCGAGGAGACAGGGGGAAGGGGAAGGTGGGCAAAGCTGGGATTTCGTTTGGTAATTTCGTGTTTTTGGGATTACGTAGTAATTCCGGAATTAGAGCGTACGGCGACGGCAATTCATATCTAGACGGCGACGATGGTCGTCGGTGTTGACCGATTACGGATGCAGTTTTGTGGTCCAAGCAGCACATTATGTCTAGCGAATTGCAGCTTGGTGGCGCTGCAGTTGTGTTTTAGATTAGGGAGTACTTCCGCCGCCCAACGTCGCGCGGGGTGAGGCCGGTCGTGCTCCGTATTGTGGAAGGAAGGAGGAAGAGGGCAGCGGCGGGGACGCAAAAGGTTCTCGTATGATCAGAGAGATGGAAGACAAGAGCCTCGAGTCACATTTGGCGGCCTTCTTAGACAGGGCGGCTATCGTCTTTTCCGGGGCCGAGCCGCCTGCTGTGCGTCCGGGACACGGGCTAGCGGTCACGCTGCCAATATTCTTTTCGCCGATTGGGATCGTCGTGGTCATCGCAGGCCGCAAGCATCAGCGCCGGTGACCACAAGTGGTAAATTGTGACCGATGCTAGGACGCGCGTGCCTCGTCACTGTCAGCTATTTCGTAATCCTCGTCGCGGTGGGCGTCGCGTGCTCTTCGAGTTCTAGTGATAAGACAACATCCTGGGTCATGCAAGGCGCCAGTATGGAGCCGACCTTCTCTAACGGCACGCCCCTAACCGCGCACTCCTACGATCACAGCGTTCAGATCGGTGACATCATCGTGTTCAGAGCACCCCTCAGCGTGAACAGTGACTCCATCAAACGTGTGATTGCTGGACCGGGCCAGACGGTTGTTGTTGATGGACCCAATCACGCGGTGGCTGTTGACGGTATACGCATCAACGAGTCGTACACCGAGGGCAACACAGAATGCTTCCTGTCCGGCCCAGGGACTTGCAAGTTCGCGGTCCCGCCGACAGAGTCCGGGGTAGCCTCAATCCCCGGCGACGGCAGTTCACCAGTCGACCCCACGGCACGGGATGAGGCTTGTCGTAGATCCGGCTGCTACTTCGTGATGGGAGACAATCGGCAGAATAGCAGCGATTCGCGCGCAGGCTGGCTTGTTCCAACCGACAACATCATTGGCCACGTCGACTCGCCGGGGACGCGACCACCGAAGGCTTAGCGCTCCAAGCTGGTCAGGGAGGAACGAGGGCTATAGTCCCGGCGACCGCATGGCAAGCGATCCGGGTCCCGTCCCAGGAGAGGCGTTGTTATCTCGTGGGACGGATTTTCTGTTGGCTATTGGGATACTTGCAAAGCCCAACGGATAGAGCGATACTCTAAGCGCCGGGGTGCGGGCCCGGGGACGCAACATATCGTCGCCGCCCGCTCCTCATCGACAATTTAATACGGGTACTCTAGAGGAGCGCCAGCAACACGTGAGGATGAGAAGTTTCATCCTCACAATTTGCCAGGCGCTTTATTTTTAGCCTTGCGTTTGGCTTTGACTAGGGAGGTGAAGTCTTAAGGAGAGCGGTCAGGGCCTCCTCGGATCGAGGGGGTGGAGCGATCTCGCTTCTTTTCGTGGCCGCTTCGATTCGTTTCTGACAATCAGTCGGGCGGAGGGGTCTTGCGGTTGGTACCGCAGCGGGTCTCAAAAACTCGCCAGGGCTCTCACTCTGGGTTCGATTCCCGACCCCTCCGCCGTAGCATATTCTACGCCCGGAGGCCACATATGATTCACCTGTTGGGGGGCTTACTTGCTGAAAATGTAGTAGATACGCCGAATGGCCTTGCCTTCGTTCCTTTGGGCGGGTATCGGGTACCCAAGCGTTATCAAGACAAGCAGGGCGATGGCATACATGGGGTTCCATTTCAGTGCGTTTCGCTACTCCATTTGTTCGGCAATAAAGGCGAGGAATTCACAATCGGCATGTCGATTAGAACTCCGGGTCAGACAGACTTGCCAGAGGAACAGCAAGCCGAGAAACAATATGTCCTAGACGAAGGGGTGCTCTCACTCCGAACCATTATTGATACTCGTGTCCCATTCGACGGACCTGGGCTGTATACGGTGAGATTCCAGCTCAACGGCAAGTTCCTCGTTGACCTGTCCGTCCCAGTCGACTGGGACGAGGATGATGGATAATCGCATCGGGCGCATAGATATGACCTACTCCCCCAGAACTGTACCGGCGCAAGTGGGAATCCTCCGCGTTAGAAGTAACGAACGGAGGACTGATGAGGAAGTCGCGGTTCACGGAGGAGCGGATCATCGCGGCGCTCAAGGAGCACGCGGCGGGGACGCCGGCGGTTGGGATCCGGCGTCGCTGAGGCTCTCCCCTCCCGACCCCACCTCTAAGATAGGAAGAATCTGGGGGATACTCCAGACCCCCCTTATGGGACTGCCGCCTCCTTCATCCTCGCTAGACACATTCGGCTGATCTTCGGAGCGAGTGTGGCGCCCAGGCAGTTAGCTTTCATTGACAACGCCGCCTGTTTTCCCGGGGGGAAGAGGGAAGGGACAAGCGCCGACGACTTTGCCCTATAATCGAGCTATGCAGAAGAGAGTCGTGGTGAAACGGCTGGGGGCCAAGCAGATTAAGCAAGAGCTCGCCGTCTACGAGCAGAAGTACAGCATGACCTCGCGGCAGTTCTACGAGAAGTATCGGGGGGGCAAGTTGGATGGCACTCCCGATTTTGTGCACTGGGCCGGTCTCTGCCGGATGCTGGCGGCCTCAACCGCCCCCCGAGCGGCCTCAGCTTAGTGCATGTTAGTGAGATCGAAGGCTATCTCGACGACGTAGCTGATCGCATCAGCGAACTCGGCGGGACCTTCGAACCCGATCCCCAAATTTACCTAGACCCAGACGAAGGGCTCGGCATTCTTTATATGGTTGTCCGGTTTGAGGACGGCTCGCGCCTGGATCTACGCATGGTCGCCTCCGGGCCGCGCAATTTCCCGGACTGGCTCGATTACAGCTTTCATCTGATGGACGCGCAAAACGCCTGCATCTTCCGCTACGACAACGCGCCGTATCATCCGGAAACGGTCCACTTCCCGCACCACAAGCACGTTGGCGAGGCGGAAACGATCGTCGATCACCCAAGGCCATCGCTCGCGCAAGTCATCGACGAGGTCAGACGACATGTCTATAAGAGTTAGCTTTCGTTGACAACTGTCACGACATCCCCCCTACTACGCCATTTCCCGTGTCTGGTCGGTGTCAGGAAGAGGGAAGAGGGGCGGGAAAGAGCCGCCTACTCGTACCTAATCAGCGCCAGCACGTCGTAGCCAGACAGCACCTCGCGCCCGTGCAGAAACGCGAGCTCGATCAGGAACGCGAAACTCTGCACCTTCGCCCCGAGCATCTCCACGAGCTTCGCGGCGGCCATCGCCGTGCCGCCGGTCGCCAGCAGGTCGTCGATGATGACGACGCGGTCGGACTTGGTGAGCGCGTCGTTGTGGATGTCGAGCTGGTTCGTCCCGTACTCCAGAGAGTACTCCACGCTCATCTTGGCCGCCGGCAGCTTCCCGGGCTTGCGCACGGGTACGAGCGGCAGCCGCAGGTTGTAGGCCAGCGGCGCGCCGAACAGGAACCCGCGCGACTCGATCGAGACGACGGCGGTCAGGCCGGCGTCCTGGAAGTGCTCCGTGAAGCGGTCGATCACGGCGCGCAAAGCGTCGGCGTTGTGCAGGAGAGGTGTGATGTCGCGGAAAAGAATGCCCGGCTGCGGGAAGTCGGGCACGTCGCGTATGTACTGGGTCAGATCCAGTTTCGTGGCCACGGCGCGAGTATAGCAGCGCCCCGTCTTCGGGGGATCAGTCTTCAGGTTGACCGGGGTGAGGGAGGCGCGGCCATGTAGAGACGTTTCGGTGGAACGTCCCACGGGGCGGGGCGGCGGGCAGCCGCCTTGTGGCGCTTGCCGCTTGCCCCTAGAATCGCGACAGGTACCCCTATGCCCGACCGCCAGGCCCTCAAGAAACGCGCCACCGCCGAGATCGACCGCCGCCGCGACGAACTCGTCGAGCTATCGCTGCGCATCCACGCGACGCCGGAGATCGCCTTCGAGGAGCACAAGTCGTCGGCGATGCTGGCGGACTTCCTCGAGGCCAACGGCTTCGCGGTCGAGCGCGGCATCTGCGAGATCCCGACCGCGTTCCGGGCCACGCACGGAACCGGCGCCCCGCGCATCGCCTTCGTCGCCGAGTATGACGCGCTGCCAGGCGTCGGGCACGGCTGCGGCCATAACATCATCGGCACGGCGTCCTGCGCGGCTGGGATCGTCGTGAAGGAGCTGCTGGCGGACGCCGGCGGCGGCACAGTCGTTGTGATGGGGACGCCGGCTGAAGAGGCGGCTGGCGGCAAGGTCTACATGATCGACCGCGGCGCTTTCAACGACCTCGATTGCGCGATGATGGTCCATCCCGGCAACCGTGACACCGCCGTCGCCTTCGCGCTAGCCTGCCTGGAGCTCGATGTCGAGTTCCACGGACGGGCGGCTCACGCGGCGGCGCGCCCCGAAGCCGGCCTCAATGCGCTCGACGCAATGATCGCCGCCTTCGTCAACATTGGCCTGCTGCGTCAGCAGATCCGCGACACCGCCCGCGTCCACGGCATCATCACCGACGGCGGCCAGGCCGTGAACGTCATCCCGCACCACACCGCCGCCAAGCTCCTCGTCCGTAGCGAAGAAGACGAGTACATGGACGACATCCTCAAGCCGAAGGTCCTCGCCTGCTTCGAGGGCGCGGCCAAGGCCACCGGCTGCACGCTCGAGTACCGCTGGGGCGAGCAGTCTCGCTACAAAACGATGCGCACGAACATGGCCCTTGCCGAAGCCTACCGCGCCAACGTCGAATCGCTGGGGCGGAAGACCGTGGCGCCGGAGTCGAAGCGCTCGATGGGCTCGACGGACATGGGCAACGTGAGCCAGGTCATGCCCGGCATCCACCCCGGCATCGCCATCGCCCCGCAGGAGGTCCCGATCCACACCGTGGAGTTCCGCGAGTACGCTAAGAGTGACGCCGGCCACCAGGGCCTCGTCGACGCCGCGAAGGCGCTGGCCATGACGGGTATCGACGTGTTGACGGACGCGGACCTCCGCAAACGAATGAAGGATGAGTTTGATGCGGTGTCGTAGGGGCGGTAAGACCGAAGCATGAGCGTCTACTTGTTTCCGCACGGGGCGAATGAATTCGATAGTGCGAAAGACCTGGCGAACTTCCTTCGTGGAGAGCTGACAAAGCGGCGCGGAATATATCACGTAGTGACAGCCAACAAGTACACGAGCCCGCAGGCCGACGACCTAGTAATCTTTTGCAGAGAAGGGACGTTCGTTGGCGAAGCTTGGGTTAAGAAGGGCCTTCGCCGATACCCAAAGCCAAAACCCATCAAGGGCGGTGTTTACGATGGTGAGCTCGTCTTCTATCCGGAAACGATAAAGGTTTATCGAAAGCCGGCTCGATTTGAAGATGTTCGGCAAACTTTGGGATTGAAGGTGAATCCTCAGGCGATACAAAGATTGTCTCCGGTCGCCTACAAGACGATTGTCCAATCCAGATGACACCCGATAACCCCATCATCGCCCTCGACGCGATGGGCGGCGACAACGCCCCCGCCGCGACCGTGCGGGGCGCTTGCTGGGCCGCGCGCGACCTCGGTGTGCGCGTGGCGCTGGTCGGACAGCGCGACAGGATCGAAGCCGAGCTGGCCTCGAACAAGCCGCGGCCGGCGTCGATCACCGTCGTGCATGCGCCGGACGTGATCGCGATGGACGAGCCGCCGGCGCAGGCCGCGCGACAGAAGAAGGAATCGTCGATCGTCGTCGGCCTGCGGCTCGTCAAAAGCGGCGAAGCGGACGCCTTCGTCTCGGCGGGGAACACCGGCGCGGTGATGGCGGGCTCGATCATGTACCTCGGGCGTATCCGGGGCATCGAGAGGCCGTCGCTCGTCGGGCTGATCCCCCTGTCGGGTCACTTAACGGCGCTGCTGGACGTCGGCGCCAACGCTGACGTGCGACCCGAGTACCTGGAGCAGTGGGCGCGGATGGGCGCGGCCTACATGCGGCGCGTCTGGAAGCGCGACAACCCGACCGTGGCGCTGCTCAACATCGGCGAGGAGGCGAGCAAGGGGAGCACCCTGGCGCAGGAGACGTACGCGCTCCTGCAGAAGAGCGGGCTCAACTTCGTCGGCAACGTAGAGGGCCGCGACGTGGCGACGGGCAAAGTCGACGTGATCGTGACCGACGGTTTCACGGGCAACGTCGTCGTCAAGACGATGGAGGGGATGGCGGACTACATCATGGGCGAGATCCGCGGCGCGATTAAGAGCCGCCCCTGGTACGCCGCCGCCGGTGCGCTCCTCGTCCCCGCCTTCAACCAGGTGCGCAAGAAAACTGACTACCGCGAGTACGGAGCCGGGCCGCTGCTGGGCGTCAACGGCCTCGTCTTCATCGGCCACGGCCGCAGCGATGCGCGGGCGATCGTCAGTTCGTTGCGAGTAGCCCGAGAGGCGGCTCGTTCGGGGATGTTGGAGGCGATCCGGGAAGTGGCGCCGGCGCGCACGGCGACGCCCTCTCCGCCCGTAGCCGAAGAGGTGTAAAGACGAACGTATGCGTGCCCCCAACGCCAATCGCTTAAATCCGCTGTGAGCCAGGCGTCCCTGAGGGCCCCTCCCCACCCCACCTCTAAATAAAGAAGAGTCTGGGGGACACCCCCAAGCCCCCGGTATGGGGCGGCCGCCCCCTTCACCCTGGCTAGACGGCCCCGCCGCTCCCCGAGAGGAGAAAGGAATCCAGGGGACACCCACAGACCCCCCGGTATGGGGCGGCCGCCCCCTTCACCCTGGCTAGACGGCCCCGCCGCTCC
>DAINDD010000002.1:12784-86483 GCA_036732045.1 Chloroflexota bacterium | reverse complement strand
TGCTCGATCTCCTCCTGCGCTCGGGTGAGGACGCCGCGCACAGCCTCGATTTTCTTCGCATCTCCGTGCGCCGCCGCCCGGAACGCCGCGCGGACGAGGCGCATCCCAGGGCCCATCACCTCCATCGCGGCCGGGCTCATCGCGTCGCTCCAGTCGTCCCAGGCGGACGCCCGGCTCCACACCCTATCCGCCGCATCCTTCTGCTTCTCCAGCTCCGCGCGCCCGGCGTCCGTGATCGTGAAGACGCGCTTGCCGTCCTCCTTCACATCCGCCTTGATCAACCCCTCGTCCTCCAGCAGCTGCAGGTTCGGGTAGACGCTGCCCGCGCTGGCCTTGTACATGCCGCCGGAGCGCGCCTCAAGCTCCTTCATCAGCTCGTAGCCGTGCTTCGGGCCATCCTTCAGCAACGACAGCAGAGCGATCCGCACTTCGCCCGGCTCGAAGAAGCGGCGCCGGAATCCCCAGGGTCCGCCGCGTCCGTGCTCGCCCGACGCGCCAAAGAACCGGCCGAAGCCGCCGCGCCGGCCGTATCCGTCAAACATTTTGCGCCGTCTCTTTCGGTGCGTCGCCCTTCCGCGCCTCGCGGCGGTTCTTGCGCCGCTGCACACGCCGTTGTCGCGTCGCCACGACCAGGGCGACCGTCCCGCCGATCAACGCCAATGGCCAGATTCTCATACGAACACCTCCTAACGTTCTATCGTTGACTATATCGCGCGATATAGCGCTCGGCAAGAATGCCCGTCACAGCACCGATATAGGGTCCACGTCCACAGTCCACCCGCGCGGTAGCGGCATCTCTCGCAATAGCGACGACGGCTCGTCCCCGCTCAGGATCACGTTCCAACGCCAGCGGCCGCGGACTCGCGGCACGAACGCCGGCGCCGGGCCCAGGATGTCGAGGTTCGGCACGCCCAGCCGTTCCTGCTCCTCCCTCAAGCGGCTCGCCATCATCGCGGCGTGGCGTTGCGCGTACTCCGCACCTGTGTGCGCGAACGTCATCCGCACCAGCCGCCCGAACGGCGGATAGCCCATCCTCCGCCGGAACTCGATCTCGCGCTCGAACAGCGAGTGATAGTCGTGGTCCGCCGCCGCCTGGATCGCGTAGTGGTCCGGCGTGTAGGTCTGAATGATCACCCGCCCACCTCGCGGCCCGCGTCCTGCGCGCCCCGCGACCTGCTCCAGCAACTGGAACGTCCGCTCGCCCGCCCGGAAGTCCGGCAGGTGCAGCGCCACGTCTGCCGAGACGACGCCGACCAGCGTGACCAAGGGGATGTCCAGTCCTTTGGCTATCATCTGCGTGCCGATCAGGATGTCGGCCTCGTGCGCCATGTAACGCACCAGGATCGCCTCGTGCGAGCCACGCCCGCGCGTGACGTCGCGGTCCCAGCGAACGGTGCGCGCCCCGGTGAACTCGCGCCGGGTCTCCTCCTCCACACGCTCCGTGCCGAGCCCGACCTGCCGGACACGGTTGCCGCCGCAGTTCGGGCAGATCGCCGGCAGCGGGTAGCGCCGGCCGCAGTAGTGGCAGACGAGTCGCTCCTGCGGCCCGTGGTACGTCAGCGCCGCCGCGCAGGACCGGCATTCCGGAACGTGGCCGCAGTCGCGGCACTGCACGAACGACGCCGTCCCCCGCCGGTTGAGGAACAGCATCACCTGCTCGCCCGCATCGAGCGCGCCTCGGACCGCGCGCGAAAGCTCCCGGCTGAAGATGCTGCGGTTGCCGGCCTTCAGCTCCTCGCGCAGGTCAACAACATCGACTTCCGGCAGCGGGCCCGGTCTCACTTCGCCGTCGTCCCCGAGCACCAGCCGCTCCGGCAGCTCGAGCAGCTGGTAGCGCCCGTTCTGCGCCGCGAAGTGGCTCTCCACGTCCGGCGTCGCCGAACCGAGTACGAGCACAGCGCCAGACAGACGGCAGCACTCCTCCGCCGCGCGACGAGCGTGGTATCGCGGCGAGCCCTCCTGCTGCTTGTATGTCCACTCGTGCTCCTCGTCGATGATCACCAGGCCAACGTTCGGCTGTGGCGCGAAAAGCGCCCCCCGCGGCCCGATGACGACGTCGTATCGCCCTTCGCGCACCTCGTGCCAGATATCGAAGTGCTGCCCCAGCGAGAGCCCGCTGTGCATCACCGCCACGCGCCCCGTAAACCTCTCCGCGAACCGCCGCACCGTCTGAGGCGTCAGCGCGATCTCCGGCACCAGCACGATCCCGCGCTTCCCGAGCGACACCGCGTGATCTAGCGCCGCTAGGTACACCTCCGTCTTGCCGCTCCCCGTCACGCCATGCAGGAGGAAAGCCGCCGGGTCAGGCTTCTCACTTTTCTCCGGGGGGTCAGGCTTTAGCCTGACGTCCAGCGCCCGGCACATCTCGTCTACCGCCCACTGTTGCTCAGCCGTCAGACGCGGCGGCTCGCGCTCCCCGAACGATCGGCTCGTCAGTGGATCTCGGACCACCTGTACGTCCTCGATCAGCGCAACGCCGTCCGCCTGCAGATCGCGTAACAGCGCCGGCGTCAGCCCGATCTCCCGAGCCCGGCTGAGCGGCAGCGCTCCCTCCTCTGCCAGCGCCTCGATCACAACCGCGCGCCGGGCGGATCCCCGACGGGCGTCCGGCCGAAGACGCCGCGCCTCTTCCCACGCGGCGTCTTCGGGAACGGCAAGCCGCAGATGTTGCACGACTTTCGCGGCGACGGCCGGCCTCGCCAGCCGGTACGTCCGCGCCAGCAACCCTCGCCGCAGCAGCGAGGCAACCGCCCGCGCGCCGCCCTTCACCTCGCGCTTCAGCTCGTCCACGTTCATCTCGCCGCGATCTCCTAGCACCTCGAGCACCGCCCGCTCACCCGGCAGGTCGTCCGCCGTCGAGTCCGGCGCCCAGAACGCCCGCCGCACGAACGTTAGCGGCTTGCGCTTGAACCCCGCCGGCAACATCAGCGAGACGCAATCGAACAGCGGCGCGAGGTAGTACGCAGCCAACCAGCGGGCCAGCGCCAGCCGCTCCGGCGAGACGAGCGGCCTCTCCTCGATCAGCCCTTCGATGTCCCGCGCCTCCGCGAACGCCGGCTCGTCCGTCACCTCCATCACGATTCCCTGCAGCGTCCGCGCGCCGAACGGCACGTACACAGCGTGCCCCGGTTGCACGTCCTGCCCGTCCGGAATCCGATATGTGAAGGTCTGGCGGATCGGCGCCGCCGCGTTAACGGCGACCTCGGCATACGGCATACGCAAAGGGTCAGGGGTCAAGGGTCGCGGGTCAAGGGATGGGCGTCAGAGGGAGCGGTCTGCAGTCAACTCTCAGCGCTCAACCACTCCCGGTCGCAGCGCCACGCCAAACACCCAGCCATCCGCCCACTGTCCCCCCTCTCCCGCTCCGGCGGGAGAGGGGCCGGGGGTGAGGGCATCGTCGCGGACAAAGAAACAGCCGCCCCGCGGCGGCTTGATCCAGCGACGACGATACGCCTAATGATCCCTTGTCGCCTCCCCCGGCTCCTCACCACTCTCCACCTCGATCGTCTCCTCGAGCGCTGCGACTTCCGGCGTGTCCGGCTCCTCGACAACAAGACCTGTCTCCTCGGCAAGCGCTTCCGGCTCCGGAGTTCCCTCGTCGCCACCCTCAGCCTCCACGACTTCCTCGGCGGCCTCCGCATCGCCGTTGCCGCCGTCCTCCTCGCCCATCACCTCGTCTTCATCCTCCTCCGGCTCGACAGCGAGAACGTCCTCCGCCTCCTCCTGCACGCGGTACGGTAGGTTCGTCAGCGACTCGAAGCGGGCGCGCGAGCCGGGCTTCAAGCGGGCCGCCTTGCCGACGCGCTCGCGAAGGTAGTACAGCTTAGCGCGACGCACCTTCGACACGCGTGTCACCTCGACCTTGTCGACAAGCGGCGAGTAGTACGGGAACACGCGCTCGACGCCAACGCTGTGGCTCACCCGCCGCACGGTGAAGTTCGAGTTGATGCCGCCCTGCCGGATGCGGATGACGACACCCTCGAACACCTGGATGCGGCGGCGCTCGCCCTCGACGACCGTGGCGTGCACCTTGATCGTGTCCCCCACCCGGAAGGCGGGGATATTGCGGTTCGGCTTCAGTTCAACGTAAGAATCGGCGTTCATGACAGCATTCGAAGTGTATCCGCGAACGCGATTTAGGGCAAACCCACCCGTGTACGAGCTATGGAGCGACACACTTCCGGCAGAGCCCTTCCGATCACGGCCTCGCTATAACATTTCGGCGGCGCGCTGCTTGGAGCCATCTGGCACAAGTGATTCTGAGTTCCCAGATCCACGTACGATACACAGTAATTCAACATCGGGTCCTGGACGGCAGGGCGGGGTGTGCCCACGTCCTCGGAGGTGCGCGAGTACACGATGTCGCTAGGCGAACCACTGAATAGCACGTCCATGCTCAGCACGGTACCACCGACCGATACAAGGGCAGTCAGGAGAACGCCCAGTGCGACCCATCTAAGCCGCATAGTTGTAGCTCATCGCTAGACCTGCCCTAAGGCAAGGCGTCCAGCTTCGCCAGCGACCGCTTCGGAGCGCACATCCGGTAGCTTTCGAGCACCATATCGGCGAATCCCGCCCCAATCCTCGATCGACGCCGCCTCCAACGACACCCATCGCTTGCCGCCGAGGTATTGCGACGAGACGACGCGCGGACCGTCAAGCAGGAGATCGGCGTGCGGTTCTTCGAGCTTCACGTTGACACACCACTTGCCGCGCACCTCTTCGTAACCCGCGAACATCGCCTTCCCGGCGCGCCAGACCGGGTGTCCCTCGGCTGCCTCTGCGAGGCTTCGATGAGCCTTCGTTCCGCTTCGAGTTGCCTGGAGTCAAGCACGGGTCGATTCCTCACTCTATCCTTGGCCTGCGAGCATAACTGCCCAGGAAGAGAAAAGTTACGCGGCGGTCAAGAGGCCGGCGAGGCCAAGTGTCAGGCCTATGCTTCGTTCGTGATCCGAACGCGCTTGAATTGAGAGCCGGCGGACTACTGTCTGTGATCATGTTCGCGACCCGATTTACCTGGCTGACTGGATGCGAAGCGCTCCGGATTAGCATCGAATGAGCGCTTATAGCCTTTGCTGCAGAAGTTAGTACGTGGCTCCGCCAAACTCACTCCCCAGCGAGCGGAAAGGATCGACAGTCATCCCACAGACGGGTCGCGCGCCATCGCATCGTCGTCTTGATCGCGCTCGGCCGGCCCGTCCATCGATCGCAACATCGCCATGCCGCCGACGTTCCTGCAGGGACTCCCCGGGAGGCCCAGATGAATCTGTTTATTTGGTTCGTCAGGGCTCGACCAGAATGTTAGCGTGCTTACGGCGGCGTCACGGGAGTGCCTCCGCTGAGAGCCGCCGCGCCCCGCTCGCCCGTCCGCACCCGCACGACATCGCGGAGGTCGGAGACGAATATCTTGCCGTCACCCTCTTCGCCGGTGGCGGCACTGTCGCAGATAGCAGCGACGACGGCCTCGGCATCCTCGTCGCTGACCACAACGAGGAACCATATCTTCGGCAAGAACTCTATCCAGAACTCCTGGCCCTGCCATTCCTGCACGACTCCGCGCTGAGTGCCGTGTCCCTTCACCTCAGTTACGGTCATACCGCCGTAGCCGAGGCGCTCGAGGGCGGCCTTCACCTCCAGTAATTTCTCGGGCCGAATGATAGCTTCGATGCGCTTTACCATACGTCTCCTTACGGGCCTACCTATCGGGCTTTCGCGGGAGCAGTGTTCAATCTCCGGATACGCCGCCCACCGGGGGCCATGAGCCCTCGGCAGGCGGCGTTTCCGGCGACGTTCCACTAAATTGCGGCCGGCCCCTTTTCGCCGGTCCGCACCCGCACTACTGACTCTACGGGTGTCACCCAGATCTTGCCGTCACCGACCGCGCCTGTCCGCGCGTGTTCGCAGATAGACTCAACAAGCTTCTCCACCGACTCATCGTCGACGATCAATTCGATCCGCGTCTTCGGCACAAACTCGATAGTGTATTCAACTTCGCGGTAGACCTGCTTGATGCCCTTCTGGCGGCCGTGACCCTTCACCGAGCTGATCGTAATTCCCGGGTAACCCTTGTCCCGCAAGTCGGCGAGAACGACCGGCAACCGCTCTTCTCTGATAATCGCGTCGATCTTTTTCATCTGTGTTCCTCCGATACTCGTCGCAAATCGCTCTACGCCGGGCCCGGCTCGATCGCCGGCCTCGCCGCCTTCGCCATGAGCTCCTCAGGAATGTAACCGTGCAGCTCACGCTCCATCACAAAGCCGGAGTAGCCCGCCACACCGAACTCGGGGATATCGAGCCCCTGTATTTCGACCTCCGGCGAGACCCTGATGCTGGAGACCATCTTATACAGCCCGAAGAGGACCGTAGTGACGCCAAACGCCCAGGCGAAGCAAACGACGACGCTGATGGCTTGCGCGCCGAGTTGCCCGGCGTCTCCATAAAAGAGGCCGGATACGTTGCCACTGATGCCATTCCAGCTAGCTCCGTAGGTGCCGTCGGCGAACAGGCCTACGGCGATAACTCCCCAGGCGCCGCAGACGCCGTGCACGGAAACCGCGCCGCAGGGGTCGTCGACGTGAGCCACGTTGTCCCAGAACCAAACGCTGATGCAGACAAGCAGGCCCGCGACGCCTCCGATGATCGCCGCGGCGTACGGCGCGACGAAGGCGCACGGCGCCGTGATCGCGACCAACCCCGCTAACATGCCATTACAGGACATCGAGATGTCAGGTTTGCCGTACCTGAAGGCCGTGTAAGCCATCGCGGCTGCCGCCCCAAAGACCGAGGCCGTTGCCGTGTTCTCGATGATTACGGAGATGCGCAGGTCCGACGAGCCAAGCGTCGACCCCGGATTGAACCCCATCCAGCCGAAGAGCAGGATGAACGTCCCAACCACAACGAACGGGATACTGTGACCGGGAATGGCGTTGGGCTTGCCGTCCTTATTGAACTTACCGAGGCGCGGGCCAAGGAGTATTGCGAGCGATAGCGCCGTCCAGCCACCGATCGAGTGCACGACGCCGGATCCCGCGAAGTCGACCGCGCCGTGGCCCAGGCTCATACTGCTCCCGATCTGGGAAAGCCAACCTCCTCCCCACAGCCAGTTCCCATAGATCGGATAGATGATGCCGCCGATTGCCAGCTCGGCCAGGATGAACGTCTTGAAGTTGATCCGCTCGGCGATCGCGCCAACGATGATGTACCCCGCCGTCTCCATGAAGACGACTTCGAAGAAGAAGAGGGCGAGAGCGCCAACGTCATAAGTGTGGCCCGACTGCAGGAAGAAGCCGTGCAGCCCGAGCAGGCCCCAATGGCTGCCCGAGACCTGTAACAGATGGCCCAGCACCATCGCGCCGCCTAAGTTGCCTGGCGCCGCGTTTATCGCCGCGCCTCCGAACTGGAAGGCGAAGCCGACCGCGAAGTAGGCGATCCAGGCGATCACAAACGCTGCAAAGTTCAGCATCATCATGTGGCCGGCATTCTTGGCCCGCGTCAGTCCCGTAGTCAGGAGAGCGAAGCCTGCCTGCATAAAGAGCACGAAGGAGCCCATGATCAAGAGCCACGTGAAGTTGAGCGCGATCTTGTCGTGACCCACTTGTGTCGCGAGCTGTCCTGGATCTTGCTGCGAACACTGCTGCACGGCGCCGCCGACGTCTGTCGGCGGAGTGGTGCCGTTCAACGCACAGTTCGGGTCTGTGAACCCGGTGCCGCCGTTGCCCGAGAACGTGGCCGCGTCTGAGGCGGTCCCCGTCGCGGTGCCCGACGCGTCACCTTTGGTGAACTGTGAGACCGCTATCAGAGCGACCAGAGTTATGAGTGACAGGGCTACTAGCTTCTGCAGCCCAGTGAATGAGGTTCCCATTTTCCTTCCCTCCTGCGGAGTGTCTTTCGAGCCCGCTATCCCCCGCTGTTCGATCGATTGTCGTTGCGATTTTTGGGGCCAGTCCTACGCCGGGCTGGCCCTGGCCAAGTTCGGCATCAGGCCAGCCCGCCGAGCCGCGGGGTAGGTCGCGGTCCGCCCCGGTGCGGGGCCCTGTCCGATCCAACCTTCTTGTCACCCGCCAGGGCATAGCCGCGCTTTGTGATCGTTTCAATGTGCCAGGGCCTGCTGCCGTGCATCTTTTTGCGTAGGCGAGACATGTGCACCGTCAGCTTTCGGTCTTGTCCCCGCGACGGCTCGTTCCAAACGAGCTCCATCAGCTTTGAGCGGGCGACGACTTTGCCTGCGCTCTTGGCCAGCGTGTACAGGAGTTCGAATTCAGAGAACGTGAGGTCGACGCGGTGAACATCGATCCAGACTTCGAACCGGTCTCGATCTATCGTCACGTTGCCGAGCGTGATGCTAGACATCCTGGGATCGACAATAGGAAGCCACGGTTACCTACCGATTGCGGGAATGTTGCATCTACATTAAGGCCATGTTACGGACGCCGTGAAACGGCGCTTCGCCGCGGCTAAGCTGAAAGCGCTCCTCCGGGCCTGGCTAAGCGCTGGCGGCGGACTCAGCGAAGAAATGCTGGACGCTGGTCTTCGCGGCGACGCGCTGCGCGATCGCTGAGAACGCCTGCGCGACCGGCGAACCGGGGTCGCTCTCGACGGTCGGGACGCCCCGGTCGGAGGCGGCGCGGACGTCCGCCTGGAGCGGAATCTCGCCCAGGAAGTCGATGCCGAGTTCGTCGGCCATCGCCAAGCCGCCGCCATGCCCGAAGATCTCCGTGCGCTCGCCACAGTGGGGGCAGATGAAGTAGCTCATGTTCTCGATCAGCCCAAAGACCGGCACGCTCAGCTTCTCGAACATCGTCACGGCCTTCGTGGCGTCTTCAACCGAGACCGCATTAGGCGTCGTCACGATCACGGCTCCGGCTATCGGCGCCTCGCCGGCCGCGCTCATCGAGGCGTCGCTCGTGCCGGGCGGCAGGTCCAGCACGAGATAGTCCAGCTCGCCGTCCTGCGCCCACGGCAGGTCGTGCATGAGCTGTCGCACGCCGGTGCCGATCATCGGCCCGCGCCAGACGACGGGCAGCCCGCGCTTCAGCACAAAGCCCAGCGAAGCAACGTCGATGCCGTACCTTTCGACGATGGCAAGCCCGGTATCCGCCTGGAAGCCGACCTCCAGGCCGAGCATAGTCGGCACGTTGGGTCCGGTGATGTCCGCGTCGAGCAACCCCACGCGCGCGCCGAACTTCCGCAGGGCGATTGCCAGGTTGACGGCGACCGTGGACTTGCCGACGCCGCCCTTGTTGGAGGCGACGGCGATGATGTTGCGCACGCCCGGGATCACCTTCGGGCCGCGTCCCACGCCGGTTGAGCGCACGGTGGCATCCATCTGCACTTCTGCATGAGCGACGCCCGGAAGGGCCAGCAGCAACCCTTCAGCCTGAGTCTTCATCTCCTCCCGCACCGGGCAGGCCGGCGTGGTCAGGACGATGCGCACGGAGATGCTGTCGCCGCAGACCTTGATGCCGTCGTCCGGCACGAACCCCAGCGAGACGATGTCCCGGTGCAGGTCCGGGTCCTGGATCTGGCTCAGCGCGGCGAGGACTGCCTCGCGCGTTGTCTCGGTGGCGTTGGTCACGGGCGGGCTTTCCTTCCTGCGACAAGGGCGTCGGTTGGCGGCGCCGCAGTCTCGGCGGCGCCTGTTTCGTCTTTCACCAGGAACCGGCAGGCATCGGCGCCCTCGCGGATGAACTGGCGACACTCCACTTCCGTGCCGAGCAACCTCCCGAGCAGCGAGAGATGCCAGTCGCAGAGGTCCGGGTGAGTGTCCACGACGCGCCGGTAAGCACAGTTGTGGTCGGCGATCTCGAATCCGTCTTCGTTGGCCTTCCAGTCCGCGAAGCCGCCCTCTTCGCGCAGGATGTCCGTCACGATCTGCACACGGTCCGGCAGCAGCTTCTCTCGCACCTTCGACTCGTGATCGCGAAAGACTCGCTCGGCCATCTTCATCAACAGCAGGCGCTTCTTGTCGACCGGCGACAGGCCGGCGATCTCGTCCGCGTCAAGAAAGGCGACTTCCTCCAGCGCGAGCTCAGCCAGGCGCTCGTAACGGCGTGGGAAGAGCTCTTCGCCGCTCTCGGTCAGGCGATAGAGCAGATGCGGGCGGCCAGTCTTGCGGCGCTCTTCCCGCGAGACGACGAAGTGGTCACGCTCGAGCGCGGCCAGGTGCTGGCGAATCGTCATCTTGGCCAGCCCGAACTCGCGGGCGAGCGCGTCGATGCTGCAGCCGCCACCGCGTTTGAGATAGGCGAGGATGTTCTCTTTCGTCGTTTGCATGGAAACTTTTTGCCTTGAGGCCCGTTAATAAGTATACACAGCCAGACGTGAGGATTGCGCAGTAAATAAAGTAGAAACCTGCCTTTAATCGAATCCTCATCCAGACTCTGTAACGTATTCCGTATGAAAGCCATCTTTCTGAGCAAGTAACGGAGGTTTGAGTGAGATGGGCAAGAGCCAGGTAGCAGAGAAACGAAAAACAATAGCGGTCGAGACGCCGGTCGTCAGCGATGAGCCGACTTGCCAGCACCATTGGATCATCGAGTCGCCGCGCGGCGCACTCAGCGCCGGTCAGTGCAAGATCTGTGGCGAGGAGCGCGAGTTCCGCAATTCCACCAGCGACTACGTTTGGGACAATGACTCCGGCAGCGGCTACAGCCCGTGGCGGGGTGTCCGCTCCGGGCCAAAGACGCCGGACGACGACGAGATGGCCGCGTCGTCTCGCACCGGCCAGCACCAGCTAGCCGTTTAGTCGAACACGCAACCCGACGAAGTCCCTCGCCTTGCGCGAGGGCCTTCGCTTATGCCGAATCGGCCGAGAGCTGCGCCCGAGTCACTTCCACGCCGCCGCCGTCGCTGAGGCGCACTACGTTCACGGTCTGCGCCAGGTCCGGCGAACCAGAGTAGTAGGCCGGCACACGCCCGTCGCCGGCAGGGCCGGGCGCGGGCCAGTGGCCGAGGGCGACGTAGTCTGCCCGGGTCGCGGCGATGTCATCCGAATGGATGAGCCAGCTTCGGTGCCGGTCGGCGTCGGCGCGGACCCAGTGGCCGTGCGCCATCGCGATCTGCCAGCGTGTAGTACGAGGCCGAGGCTCCGCCAGCGGAGAGTAGTCCGCGTAGTCAAGGTGCGGGCGCCCCCAGACCTCGAGATCTCGCTCCGGCCAGGCAAACGCCTCCTCGCTGCTGACGCCGAGGACGTGCACCCCCGGCACCTCGGCCACGCCGCCGCGCCGGTAGACCGAGTCCGGCGCCAGGCAATCGTGGTTGCCCGGCAGAATGACCACCGGGAAGCCAGCGTCGTCCAGCAGCCGCGCCGCGCGGTCGATCTGCGCCAGCGGCAGCCGGTTGTGGTCGAAGATGTCGCCGGCCAGCAACAGTACGTCCGCGCGTCCGCGGCGGGCGGCGTCCAGCACCTTGCACAGCGGGTGGAAAGCCTCCGAATGACGGCCGTCGATGTGCAGGTCGGAGCTGTGGACTACCGTGAGGTCACCCACGCCGTAGTCCCATCGCGCGGGCTTTTTCGCTGCCCTCTCGAACCGCTTCAACCCAAACTTGTAGGGAAGCCCAACCCGGCCAAAACAAATACGTCTTGCCATTGGACGCCCAAACCTTCAGGCGTCTACCGCCGAGAATCCATCCGATGAACCCGTTGGATCCTACACGGCGCACGTCAAATAGGTTGATTTGGCCGCACCGCGCCTTGAATGGCCAGAGGCGGCGTCCCGGTTCATGCCACATTAGTCGTTCGTTAGTCAAATACAACCTCCCCGTCCTTGCGCCGAAGTAGCCCGCGAGAAGGTCACACCGTCTTCCGCAATGAGGCTCTCGCCGGGATTTAGCTGAGGCTGTGATGGCTCCGGCTGGACAAGAGAACGTAGTGTGTCGCGAAGTTTCAAGGTTCCTAGCCCGGGGCCGGCATCATCGCTACGTCCGGCAGCGCCGCGCCGATCAACTCCCCCACGCGCTCCACGCCGGTGTCGCGCATGAACGCCTCGACACCTTCCAGCACGTCAAGGCAGGCGCGCGGGTTCGTGAACGTGGCTGTGCCGACTTGTACTGCCGAGGCCCCGGCCATCAGGAACTCGACGGCGTCCTCGCCGGTCGTGATGCCACCGCAGCCGATGATCGGGACGCTAACCGCGCGCGCGAGCTGGTAGACGAGGCGGATCGCGATCGGCTTGAGCGCAGGGCCGGACAGCCCGCCGGAGCCCCAGCCGAGCGCCGGCCGCCGCGTGCGTACGTCGATCTTCATCGCCGGATAGGTGTTGATGAGAGTGAGTGCGTCGGCACCGGCGTCCGCTACCGCTTCCGCGATGCCAACGATGTCGTTCACGTTCGGCGTGAGCTTGACGATGAGCGGCAGCCCGCTCTGACGCCGGGCGGCCGCCGTTACCTCGGCGGCGGCGCGCGGATCGACTCCGAACTCCATCCCGCTTTCGACGTTCGGGCAGCTGATATTCATCTCGAGCCCGGAGACGCCGGCGACGCCGTCCAGCCGCGCCGCGAGCTCCGCGTAGTCGTTCAACGTCTCGCCGGCGATGTTGGCAATCACTGGCACTTCCCATGTCGCCCAGATCGGCGCGACGTCCTTGAGGATCGCCTCGATGCCGATGTTCTGCAGGCCGATCGAGTTGATCATGCCGGCCGCCGTCTCAGCGATCCGCGGCTGAACGTTGCCCTTGCGCGGCTTGCGCGTGATCGCCTTGGAGATGATGGCCCCGAGCCGCTGGATGTCGAAGATGCGGGCGTATTCAAGCCCGTTACCGAAGGTGCCGGACGCCGTCATCACCGGATTGCGCAGCGCCAGGCTGCGCTTGCCGCCGGGAACAAGGTCGATCGACAGATCAGGCACGCAGGATCAATGATACACGGCGGCCATCTGTCGTTCTCGAGCATAGCCAAGGACCTGTCCGGATGACTCGACGCGGTCGGCTACCCGCCCTGAGTCCGCCGCGAGGCGGAACGAAGGGCCTGTCCCAGAACTCGTTGCCCAAGAGTCATTCATCGCGGGACTCTGCCATCACATCGGGCAGGCCACGACGTAGCAACGCCAGGAACCATAGGAGGCGTCTCGTCAGCCGTCCTGTCTCACGGACCAAGGGCATATCCAAGATCGCGGCTCAAGTCTCGCAGCCTCGGATTGACGCTTCGGACAAGCGCGAGCTTCTTGGCCCGATTCCAACGCTTGATCGCCCACTCGCGTTCCAGAGCCGTGTATCGATCAGCTGCTACCTCGAAGTACAGCAGCCGCCCAATCCGGTACTTTGCCGTGAAATGTGACAATCCCGCGCGGTGTTGCGCGAGACGGTGCTCAAGGTCGCTTGTCATTCCTGTGTAGAGCGTGCCTGAGTGGTTAGTGGCGATGTAGACGTAGTGCTGGGTCGTTCTCATCTGCAGAGTCCCGGTTCCGTTTCGTTGCGGCAAACAGTCTACGTGGACAGGCCCTTCGCTCCGCCTTCGGCGGGCTCTGGGCGGGTTGTCCACGGCGCACCTTATAATGGGTCTTGCACAACCAACCACCCAAGTTGCACGAGGAACCACCATGGAGCCGCTGAAGAAAGTCTCCGGCATCGTTGCGCCGCTCAACAGGCCGAACGTCGATACGGACCAGATCATCCCCAAGCAGTTCCTGAAGCGCATTGAGCGGACGGGCTTCGGGGAGTTCGCATTCTACGACTGGCGCTACCTGCCGGACGGCTCGCCCAACCCCGGCTTCGAGCTCAACAACCCGAAGTACCAGCACGCGGAGATTCTTGTCACCGGGCGCAATTTCGGCTGCGGGTCGTCTCGGGAGCACGCGCCGTGGGCCCTGCGGGAGATGGGGTTCACGGTGCTTATCGCATCGTCGTTCGCGGACATCTTCAACAACAACTGCATCCAGAACGGCATGCTGCCCGTCGTGCTCCCCGAGGAGCAGGTGCAGGAGATCATCCGCCGCGCCGAACGCAAGCCCGGCTACCGCCTGACGGTGAACCTTGAGGCACAAACGCTGTATGACTCCGAAGGGTTCGAGGAGACGTTCGAGATCGACCCCTTCGTCCGGAAGCGGCTGCTGGAGGGGCTCGACGAGATCGGGGCGACTCTGCAGATCGGCGACGAGATCTCGGACTTCGAGAAGCACCGCCCCGGCTATCTGACGCCGGCGGCATCTTAGCATTTGCTAAGCTTTACTAATATCCTCACCGCTCTCTAGGCGCGCCTTCTGGGTAAGCATATGCTGGCCTCGGAGGTCCCGATGCCACACGAAAACGCGGACGAGCGTCCGTCCGCGACGATCGAAGACTACCTTCAGTCGATGTATAGCCTTGAGACGGAAGGCGAGCGCATCATCTCGGCCCGGCTGGCACGCTGGATGCGAGTGACCCCGCCGACGGCCTGGGCCACTGTCCAGCGGATGCACAAAAGCGGCATGGTCGAGATCGACGACAAGAAGACGATCCACCTGACTCCCCACGGCCGCGAGTTGGCGGAGAGCGTCGCGCGCCGGCACCGCCTTTCAGAGCGCTTTCTAAACGACGTACTCGGCCTGGGCTGGGCGGAGGCGCACGAAGAGGCGCACCACTTCGAGCACGGCATGACGCCTGTGATCGAGGCCAGCATCGTCAAGCTGCTCGGCAATCCGACGACCTGCCCGCACGGCAGCCCGATCCCCGGCACGGGCGCCACGCTGGACCCGTCCTGGCGCCCGATGGACACGTTCGAGGTGGGCGAGCGGATGACGGTGCGCTTCATCTCCGAAGAGCTGGAGGAGGACCTCGAGCTTCTGCACTACCTGGACAAGCACGGCCTCAAGCCGGGCCAGCCGGTGGTAGTCAACGACCGCGTGCCCTCCGCTGGCCTACTCGTCCTGCATGTAAACGGCGAAGACGTGTCCCTCGGACTCCCCGTCGCCTCCCGGATGCGCGCGGAACCGGTGTCGTGACAACCACCGGCCAGCATCGTGATGGCGCTGACGCCCGGGCCTTCCTGGAGAGCGCGGCGGTGCCCGTCCTGCCGACGACCATTAGCGCCGCAGATCCAGAGTTCAAGGTCAACCGCGAGCACATGGCCTCGCTCGTCGAAGGGCTGCAGGCGGCCCTCCGCGTCGTCCGCGAAGGCGGCGGACGCGTGCAGGTGCGGCGGCATCGCTCTCGCGGCAAGATGACCGCACGCGAGCGCGTCCACCGGCTGCTCGATCCCGGCACCGGCTTCCTCGAGCTGAGTCCGCTGGCGGCTACCGACCTGTACGGCGGCGAGGCCCCCTCCGCGGGCATCGTCACCGGCGTTGGCCGCGTCTGCGGGCGCGAGTGCGTGATCATCGCCAACGACGCCACCGTGAAAGGCGGCACCTACTACCCGCTGACGGTCAAGAAGCACGTCCGCGCGCAGGAGATCGCCGAGCAGAACCATCTGCCGTGCATCTACCTGGTCGATTCGGGCGGCGCCTTTCTGCCGATGCAGGCCGACGTCTTCCCGGACCGCGACCACTTCGGCCGCATCTTCTATAACCAGGCTCGGATGTCCGCGAAAGGCATCCCGCAGGTCGCCGCCGTCATGGGCTCCTGCACGGCCGGCGGCGCCTACGTCCCGGCCATGAGCGACGAGACCGTCATCGTCGAAGGCACCGGCACGATCTTCCTCGGCGGGCCGCCTCTCGTGAAGGCCGCGACCGGCGAGCAAGTGACAGCGGAAGATCTCGGCGGCGCCGAGGTGCACACCGCGATCTCTGGCGTCGCCGACCACTTCGCGGAGAACGACGCGGAGGCGCTCTCGATCGTTCGCAGCATCGTCGCCAACCTCGGCAAGCCGCCGCGAGAGCTGCCGTGGGAGCTGACGCCGCCGGAGCCGCCCGCCTACGACGCGGACGAGTTATACGGCGTCGTCCCGCACGACCCCCGCCGCTCCTACGACGTGCGCGAGATTATCGCCCGCATAGTGGATGGCAGTCGCTTCCACGAGTTCAAGTCGACTTACGGGATGACGCTGGTCTGCGGCTTCGCGCGGGTGATGGGTTACCCGGTGGGGATCATCGCCAACAACGGCATCCTGTTCTCCGAAAGCGCGCTCAAGGGGGCGCACTTCATCGAGATGTGCTGCCGCCGCAAAATCCCGCTCGTCTTTCTGCAGAACATCACCGGCTTTATGGTCGGCAAGAAGTACGAGCACGAAGGCATAGCCAAGCACGGCGCGAAGATGGTGACCGCCGTCGCCTCCGCCGAGGTTCCGAAGTTCACCCTTATCGTCGGTGGCTCGTTCGGCGCGGGCAACTACGCGATGTGCGGCCGCGCGTACGCGCCGCGCTTCCTCTGGATGTGGCCCAACGCGCAGATCAGCGTGATGGGCGGCGCGCAGGCCTCCAGCGTGCTGCTCTCCGTGCGGCTGGAGAACATGCGCGCGGACGGCCACGACATGACGACCGAAGAGCAAGACGAGTTCATGGCCCCGATCCTCGACAAGTACGAGAAGGAGGGCAGCGCCTACTACAGCACGGCCCGCCTCTGGGACGACGGCATCATCGACCCGCTGGACACGCGCATGCACCTGGCGCTGGGCCTCGCCGCCGCCGCCAACGCACCGATCCCGGACACGCAGTTCGGCGTGTTCCGTATGTGATGATGGCCGAACGGCGATATGCCGGGCACTGGTCGACCAGAAAGGTGAGCCTCGCTAGTGGGGAAGAGATCATCTCATCGTCGCTGTGCTTTCGGAGAGTATTCGGTGGTTGCGTTCTCGGAGATCTCCATCTGACGTCATCTAGACTGATCTGGACGCCATCGTGGGTTCAGTTCGGCTTCGGACGGGTGACAATCGACAAGTCCGCTGTAAAGAAGGCGACGGTCGACCGTCCCGGGTGGTTCCGCCTCTCATGGAACCTCGTGGAGGTTGAACATCATCTATGATCGGGGAATCGAAAGATTCGAGTTCATCGGCCTGAACCAACTGAATCAGGCTGGCGGTTTAGGCCAGGCAATCGAAACATGGGCGAACATCTAACCGTCTCCCAGCGCGGCCCCGTCGCCACCGTCACGATGGCGCGGCCAGAGGTGCACAACGCTTTCAACGAGGCGCTGATCGCCGAACTGCACGCCACCTTCCAGGAGCTCAGCGCGGACGACGCCGTGCGCGTCATCGTGCTCGCCGGCGACGGCAAGTCGTTCTCCGCCGGCGCTGACCTCGACTGGATGCGCCGCATGGCCTCTGCCAGCGAAGCCGACAACCGCGCCGACGCCCAGCGCCTCGCCGCGATGCTCCGCGCCGTCTCCGAATGTCCGAAGCCGGTCGTTGCGCGCGTGCAACGTGCAGCGATAGGAGGTGGCGCAGGGCTTGCGGCAGCCGCTGACATTGCGATCGCAGCGGAGTCGGCGATGTTTGCGTTTTCAGAAGTCCGCCTCGGCCTCGCGCCGGCGACCATCGCCCCGCACGTCATCGAGAAGATCGGCCTCGGTCGCGCGCTGCCGCTATTCCTGACGGGCGAGCGGTTCGACGCCGCCTGCGCCGAGCGCATTGGCCTAGTCCACCGCGCCGTCGCGGACGCCGAGCTGGACGCCACCGTCGCCTCAACGGTCGAAGCGCTGCTCGCGGGCAGTCCGGCGGCGCAGGCGTCGATCAAGACGCTCGTGCGGCGTGTGACAAGGCTCATGGGTCAGGGCCCCAGCCCTGACGCTGCCGTTGACGCCTACACGTCCGAGCTAATCTCGGCCATCCGCGCGTCAGCCGAAGGACGCGAGGGCGTCGCAGCATTCCTCGAAAAGCGCCAGCCAGCGTGGGCGACGAATGTAGAGACGTCCCGGTGGGACGTCTCGTCCCGGCGGGACGTCTCGGGCGGCCGCGAATGACCGCCATCACCCGCGTCCTCATCGCCAACCGCGGCGAGATCGCCGTCCGCATCGCCAAGACCTGCCGCGCGCTCGGCATCGAGACCGTGGCCGTTTACTCGGACGCGGACCGGCGCGCGCTGCACGTGCTGGAGTGCGACCGCGCCGTCTACATCGGCCCGTCGCCGGCCAGCGAGAGCTACCTGAACATCGAAGCGATCATCAAGGCCGCGCTCGACACGAAGGCCGACGCGCTGCACCCCGGCTACGGCCTGCTCTCCGAGAACCCCGCGCTCCCCGAAGCCTGCGAAGCGGCCGGGATCACGTTCATCGGCCCGCCGGCGCAGGTCATCCGCACAATGGGCGACAAGGCCGCGGCGCGCCGCCTCGCGCAGGCGCACGACGTCCCGACGGTCCCCGGCTACGACGGCGAGGAGCAGACGATCGAGGCGCTGCAGGCGCGCGCACAGCAGATCGGCTGGCCGGTGATGATCAAGGCGGCAGCCGGCGGGGGTGGCCGCGGCATGCGCCTCGTCGAGTCGAAGAAGGCGTTCGCGGAAGCGGCGGAGAGCGCGCGCCGGGAGGCCGACCGTGCGTTCGGAAACGGCGCCCTGATCCTGGAGAAGGCCATCGTCGGCGGGCGCCACATCGAGATCCAGGTGCTCGCCGACTCCCGCGGCAACGTCGTCCACCTCGGTGAGCGCGACTGCTCGACGCAGCGCCGCCACCAGAAAGTGATCGAAGAGTCGCCATCGCCCGCCGTCGATGAGGCGCTGCGCACACGGATGGGCGAGGCGGCGGTGCGGCTGGCGTCGGCGGTGGGTTATGTCAACGCCGGCACCGTCGAGTTCATGCTGGACGCGGGCGGCGAATTCTACTTCCTGGAGATGAACACCCGCCTACAGGTGGAGCACGGCGTCACGGAGCTGCGCACCGGCCTCGACCTCGTCGCGCAGCAACTGTCGATCGCGTCCGGCCAGCCCCTGCCCTTCGCCCAGGACGGCGTGCGCTTCGACGGCCACGCCATCGAATGCCGCGTCTACGCCGAGGACCCGCAAAAGGGCTACCTTCCGAGCCCTGGCACGATCACGAAGGTGCGCCTGCCGCGCGGCCGCGGCGTCCGCAACGACGTCGGCACCTACGAAGGCGACGAGATCTCGACGTACTACGACCCGATGATCTCGAAGCTGCTCACGTTCGCGCCGAGCCGGGTAGAGGCGATCGAGCGCATGGAGCGCGCGCTGTCCCGCTACCGGGTCGAAGGCGTGAAGACGAACCTCGAATTCCTGCAGACCATCGTCACGCATCCAGTATTCCGCGCGGGCCGGGTAACAACCGACTTCCTCGACACGCAGCTCTCCGCCGAAGCGCCGCCCGCGACAGCGGACGAGGCGATGACGGCCGCGTTGGGCTTCCTCCTGGTCGCCGACGACCAGGCTGATCCCTGGCGCGCCGCCGGGCCGACCGGGGCCGGCGGCGTCGCCCGCCTCGACCTTGAGTACGCCGGGGTCGTGCGTGTCCTTCTTGCGCAGCGCGCCCCGGGCGAGCGTCACCTCTGGAACGTCGCCGTCGACCGCCAGGAGGCGCGGAACGTCCGCTTCTCCCGCGCGGCCGGCGACCACATCCTGGTCGAGCACGACGGACAGGCCGTCAGCGCCCGCGTGTCAGTCGGCGCCAGCGGCATCGAGGTGATGACCGCCGCCCACCGTTATCAGTTCGCCTGGACGTCCGGAGACCGCGTTCGCTCCGCCGTCGATCACCGCCAGCACGGCCTGATGGCGCCGATGCCCGGGCTCGTGCTCAAGGTGCTGGTCAAGCCCGGCGACAGAGTGCGTGCCCACCAGACGCTTGTCGTGCTGGAAGCAATGAAGATGGAGCATTCGATAGAGGCGCCGCACGACGGCGTCGTCAAGGCCGTGCACTGCGCAGAGGGCGGCCGCGTCTCCGAAGGCCAGCTGCTGGTCGAGCTCGACCAGGACAAGCAGGAGGAGCCCGCGTGAAGTGGCCGCCACACGTCACCATCACCGAAGTCGGCCCGCGCGACGGACTGCAGAACGAGTCGCGCATCATCTCGCTCGAAGACAAAGTGCGGCTGATCGATGCGCTCTCGCGGACCGACATCGCGCGCATTGAAGCAGCGTCTTTTGTGAGCGCGAAGGCGATCCCCCAGATGACCAACGCCTCCGAGGTGATGGCCGCGATCGAGCGCCGGCCCGGCGTGACCTACATCGGCCTTGTCCCAAACGAGACCGGCGCGCGGAACGCCATCGAGGCGCGCGTCGACGAGATCGCCGTCGTCGTCTCCGCCAGCGAAGCGCACAACCGCGCCAACGTCAACCGCAGCGTCGCCGAGTCGCTGGAGGCGATCCGCAACGTCGCCGCGCTGGCGACCGAAGCAGGGGTCCCTTGGAGCGGTTACATCTCGACGGCCTTCGGCTGCCCGTACGAGGGCGAGGTCGCCCCGGAGCGCGTGCTGGAGATCGCCCGTGAGCTGCGGGACGGCGGCGCCAGCGCCATCGCGCTGGGCGATACGATCGGCGTCGGCAACCCGCGCCAGGTGTTCGAGCTTGTCACGCGCCTCGCTGAGCAGATGCCGGCGGTCGAGATACGACTGCACTTCCATGACACGCGCGGGATGGCGCTGGCCAACGTCGTCACCGCGATGCAAGCCGGCGCGGCGCAGTTTGACGGCTCGATCGGCGGCCTTGGCGGCTGCCCGTACGCACCGGGCGCCTCCGGTAACGTTGCGACGGAGGACATGGTGTCGATGCTGCACCGTATGGGGATCGCCACCGGTGTGGACGAGATGGCGCTCCTGGATGCCGCCTGGCTTGCGGAGGACATCATCGGCCGCCCGCTGGAAGGCCGCGTCAAGCGCACCGCGCCGCGCCCCGTGTCATTCTGAACCGCAGCGAAGAATCTCGCCCTGCAGAACGACGACCCGAATTGGGGGCAACGCCAAAGATGCCCGTCCCCCAACGCCGCGTCTTTCACCAGCGAGCGTCGTCGTCTTCGCGGTTGGGCGAGATGCTTCGGACTGGCCTGCGGCAGCCTCAGCATGACATGTCGTCGCATTGCCATTTGCCACTTCCGGGAACCGGCCACACTGCGTACAGTCCGGGCGTGCGCGACTACTATGTCTACATCATGACCAACAACTCGGGAACGCTCTATGTTGGCGTGACCAACAACCTCATACGCCGCGTCACGGAACACAAGAGCGGAGCCACGAAGGGATTTACCAGCCGGTACAAGATGACTCGCCTCGTGTACTTCGAAGTGGGCGGCGACGCCCTTGCCGCGATCGAGCGGGAGAAGCAGATCAAGGGCTGGGTCCGGCGGAGATCGCGCTCGTGGCCGCGCAGAATCCCAAGTGGAAAGATCTGAGTGCGTTCGACTGCCCCACCGAGCCCGCGTTTGACCCGGAGTACCGTCTTTCCAGGTAGGCGAGATGCTTCGGGTTGGCCTGCGACCGCCTCAACATGACAGATCGCCCGCTGGAAGGCCGCGTCAAGCGCACCGCGACGCGTCTGTAGCCGCCCATGCGTGTCCTTCTGAGCCGCAGCGAAGAATCTCGCCCTGCGGAACGACGACCCGGCTGGCGATCACATCGAAACGGATGCCCGCCGCCGACCCGCGTTTGATCCGGAATACCGTCTCTCCAGGTTCGCAACTTCGGACTGGCCTGCGGTCGCCTCAGCATGACAGATCGCCCGCTGGAAGGCCGCGTCAAGCGCACCGCGACGCGTTCGTAGCCTCAACATGGCACAATCGCCTAGTCACTGGCCGCGCTAACGGCTGCTCGGTTACAATAACGGCTGTATTACGTGGTGTTTACTTGGTGCTGTCATCGACGGAGACAGCCCGCCAGAGAGAGCGACTCTGACCCGGCGCCGAAAAGGAGTGCTTGTGACGCCTGAGCCCTTGGTACTCGCCGTAGACGACGAAGCAGGCATCCTGCGCCTGATGAAGCTGGAGCTCACGGGCCAGGGCTTCCGAGTCATCACCGCCGCCACCGGCGAAGAGGCGCTCAAGCTCGTCGAAGAGCAGCGGCCGGACGTCGTCCTCCTCGACGTCATCATGCCTGAGATGACCGGCCTCGAGGTCATGCGCCGCATCCGCGAGCAGACGAACGTGCCGATCATCCTGGTCGCCGCCAAGGACAGCGACCAGGACAAGGTGCGCGGCCTCGAAATGGGCGCCGACGACTACATCGTCAAACCGTTCAGCCCCGAGGAGATGGGCGCCCGCATCCGCGCTGTCCTCCGTCGCGCGATCGGCAATCAGGGCATCGAGCGTGTGATCAAAGTCCAGAACGTCGAAATCGACCTCGACCGCCGCATCATGACCCGCGGCGGGGAAGCCGTCTCGCTCACCCGGACCGAGTGGCTGCTCCTGCAATACCTTGCCGCCAATGCCGGCAAAGTGATGCTAAACGCTGAGCTGTTGAGCAAGGTGTGGGGCCCGGAATATCACGACGATGTGCAATACCTGCGCGTCTGGGTTTCCCGGCTGCGCCGGAAGCTCGAGCCGAATCCGAGCACGCCGGTCATCATCAAGACGATGCAGGGTATCGGCTACATGCTTGATGCCGAGCCCGCACAGTCGAAGTCGTCGACCACCGCTGGCTAAACTGCCGCTAGACGCCGACCATGATCTCCAACAGCTTGAATGGCGTCCTTTGATCTGAATGGATCAGGCGATCTTGGGGCGCGACGTCGGGGGTACGACGGCATCTTTAGGCCATGAGCTAGACGCGCACCACAATTCCAGAATCTACACGTAATTCTCAAAAGCACGAAATTGTAAACACTCAAAACACTCGTGGCAATCCGCAGAGATTGCCCTGCTCGACACGCACTGCACTTCTAGATTCGCGCCGTAATCGCAAAACACGAAATTTACCAAACCGAATCAACCCGCTTTCCCCCTCTGAGTCGCCGAATGGGCATTGATACTCGACGCGCAAAACGTGTCCATAGCGACGGACAACGCGTGCATTCTGAGCCGCGCGAAGAATCTCGCCCCTCCAGAACGGCGACCCGACTGGCGACCACGTCGAACGGAGCCCCCGCTTCCACCCGCACTTTTGACCCATAGCACAGCACGCCTACTGGAGAGACCCGGCCTCAAGCCTGGGCCTCGGGCTCAGCCGGGCAGTCAAACGCACTCAAGTCCTTCCACTTCAAGACTTCCACAGAAGGGCGCCCCAATCTTGGACCTGCGAGAGATCGCCCAGAGTATCGTTTCCCAGTTCCCAGTTCACCCTCGCGCCTGATAAAGTGCGAACCGCCGCTAGAAAGAGGTGCACCATGGCTACCTACGAAACGCTGCTCGTCGAAAACAAGGGCCGCATCGCCCTCCTCACGCTCAACCGGCCGGACAAACTCAACGCCTGGAACTGGAAGCTCGAGCAGGAGTTCCTCGCCGCGCTCGAGGCGCTCAACGCCGACCCGTCCGTTCACGTCATCGTCGTCACGGGGGCCGGGCGAGCGTTCTGCGCCGGCGGCGACATCAGCGGCTTCAACGAAGCGCTGGGCGCTCGCAACGGGCCCCGCGGGCCGTCGCCGCTGACCGCCGAAGACGGCAGCCCGGAGGTGCCGATAGCGCTCTCCCGCAGCAAGCCCGTCATCGCCGCGATCAACGGCCACGCCGTCGGCATCGGCCTCACGATGCCGCTGGCCTGCGACATCCGCCTCGCCTCCGATAAGGCGAAGTTCTCTGTGCGCTTCGTGAAGGTGGGCCTGACGCCTGAGTGCGGCAGCACGCGCTACCTACCGCTCGTAGCGGGAATCAGCAACGCGCTCTACATGGCGCTCACCGGCCGCATCATCGAGGCGGACGAGGCGCTGCGGCGCGGCCTGATCGACCGCATCGTCCCGCACGAAAAGCTGATGGATGAGGCGATGGCGCTGGCCGAAGAGATCGCCGCAAACCCGGCCTCTGCAGTCTGGGCCGCCAAGCGCATCATCCACGAGAACGCCGTCGAGCCGGACCTGCGTCGCGTCGTCACGCGTGAGGGCTACTCGATCCGCGAGGCCCGCCGCCAGCCGGAGCACGCCGAGGCCGTGAAGGCGTTCCTCGAGAAGCGCGAGCCGAACTTCAGCAGATGACGGCGCGCTGGGGCCTGACCTATCCGCTGCAGGGCATCTCGCTGTCCGAGCACGGCCCGATCCTCAAGGAAGCGGAGGATCTGGGCTACACTGACGCTTGGTCGGCTGAGGTGGAGTCGAACGACGCCTTCACGCCGCTGGCCGCCTTCGCCGCCTGGGCGCCGAAGACGCGCCTCGGCTGCGCCATAGCCAGCGTCTACACGCGCACCCCAACGCTGCTCGCGCAGACCGCGGCCGCACTCGAAGAACTGGCGCCCGGGCGCTTCTGCCTGGGCATCGGCACTAGCTCGCCCGCCATCGTCGAGCGGTGGAACGGCGTCCCGCTAGAGCAGCCGATGCGCCGCATGCGCGAGACGATCGCCTTCCTCAAGCAAGCGTGGGCCGGCGAGAAGATGGTGACGAAGGTCGGCCCGTACGACGTCAAGGGCTTTCGCCTGGGCCGCGCGCCCCCCGTACCGCCTAAGCTGTACATCGCCGCGCTCCGTGAGAAGATGCTGCGCCTCGCCGCCGAGCAGGCCGACGGCGCTATCACGAACTACATCGCCCCTTACGACGCCGTCCGCATCTCGCGGATCGCTTCGGAAGCAGCGGCGGCCGCCAGCAGGAACGCCGCCGTGTTCGACCTGGCCTGCCGCATCTTCGTCATCTGGACGGAAGACGCGCAGGCCGCGCAGATGATCGGCCGCTTCATCGTATCCGCCTATCTGACCACGCCATTCTATTACGCCTTCCACGAGTGGCTGGGGCGCGGCGAGGTCCTGGCGCCAATGATGAAGGCCTGGCAGGCCGGCGACCGCCAGGGCGCCGTCGGCCTCGTGCCGCCGCAGGTCGTCGAAGACATCTTCGTCTTTGGCAGCCCGGCCGACTGCCGCGACAAGATCAAGGCGTACTGCGAGAATGGCATCACCACGCCCATCATCAACATCATCCCGACCGCGCGAGACCCCGAGGGTCAGCGAGAGCAAAGTCTCGCCGCCTTCCGGGCCCTCGCGCCGCGCTGACGAACCCCACGTGGACGATAAGGCATCCACCATCGACCTAACCGGGCTCTCTCTGATGCTCGACGAACTGGATAAGTCCGCGTTGACCGGCGAGTACGGGCCTGACGAATTGTCGGAGCTCTTTATCGACACGTGGATTCCTTATATGGAATGCGACAGGAAGTGCGGAAGAAGTGACTACTGTAAGTACACCCAGCCGGACCCTTACGGGCGGCCAAGTCGATTAGCCGAAATCCGGTGCGGGGTCGCCTCCGAAATCATCCGAAACTACGTCAGTGGCGTCTTCGGCATTCTCAAACAGCGAAGTCCCGAGGAACTACAAGCGTGGCTGGATGCTTCGTATTCATTTGTCCAGTTCGTATACGGGACGGAGATTCACATCGGCCGGATGCTCTGGAAGGACCACTTGGATTGGTGGGGGACAGACGAAAACCGAGCCGCGTTCTTTGGCTGGACAGGCCAACTGCGGAAGCACTTAGATCATTTCGCGTCTCAGCTTCAGGCCATCCCTGAGTTCAGCACCGGCAGTTGCAAGATTCTCACTGAGGGTGCCAGCGAAAAAGCCTTTGTCGAACGGCTGAAGAGGACTCGCCTTCTCTGGTTCCTTCATCTAGACATCGACTCCTACTACGGAGCAGGTAATCGCCAGCCGACCAAACTCCTCGCCCTTGCCAATCAGTTGAAAAAGCAAGGTTACCGACTCTTTCTTCAAGGCGACAATGATGGGCAGGTAAGAGATATCTTTGATCAACTTGTCAAGCAGGGCATCGTCCACGTCGACGAGACCTTCTCATTCAAGATTGACTTCGAATCCGCATTCGACCCGGAGCATCTCTATGCCGCCCTATCGTCGATGGGCGCGATCGGTACATTGACCTTGCAAGACTTCATCGCGCGTGTGGCGTCACGGCCCGCAGACTCATCGGTGGTTGGAGTTATCAATGGCATACTGGGTGTCGAGGTCAACAAGGTGCAATTAGCTGAAGAGCTAGCAGATCTGCTAATAGCTAAGTGGTTCTGGACAGATGAAAACTTCTGGACAACCGAAATAGGAGCATTTTTGGACAAAATTCGTCGACTACCAGTTTAATGGAGCGAAACGGAGGAGCCCCATGGCCGATTACACGCTTACACCCGAAATCCGCGAGATCCGCACGAACGTGCGCGCCTTCATGGACGAGCACATTTACCCGAACGAAGAAGCTCTGGAGGAGGCGCCGCCGGAGCAGGCCGAGTCGCTGATCCGCGACCTACAATCGCGCACGAAGAAGATGGGCTACTGGGCGCCGCACCTGCCCAAGGAGGCCGGCGGTATGGGCATCGGCTTCATGCCGTACGTCTACATGAACGAGATCCTGGGCCGCAGCTACCTGGCGCCGCGCGCGTTCGGCTCCCAGGCGCCGGACTCCGGCAACGCCGAAATCCTCTGGCAGTTCGGCTCGGACGAGCAGAAGGCACAGTGGCTGAAGCCGCTCGTCAACGGCGACATCCGCTCCTGCTTTTCGATGACAGAACCCGAAGTCTCCGGCGCTGACCCGACTGGCCTGCAGACGCGCTCCGCCCGCGACGGCGACGATTGGGTGATTAACGGCCACAAGTGGTTCACCAGCGGTGCCATCGGGGCCACATTCGCCATCGTTATGTGCGTCTCCGACCCTGAGGGCGATGCGCATCGCCGCATGAGCCAGATCATCGTCCCTCTGCAGACGCCCGGCGTCGACATCGTCCGCTCGGTTCCGGTGATGGGCGAGACACGCGGCAACCACTGCGAGGTGATGTACCGCGACGTGCGCGTGCCGGTGACCAACACCCTCGGCCGGCCCGGCGACGGCTTCATGATCGCCCAGAAGCGGCTGGGGCCGGGGCGCATCCACCACTGCATGCGCTGGCTCGGGCAGATGCAGCGCGCCTTCGATCTAATGTGCACTCGCGCGCTTACCCGCCAAGCGTTCGGCAGCACGCTGGCCCAGAAGCAGACGGTGCAGAACTGGATCGCCGACTCGGTAGCTGAGATCCAGGCCGCGCGCCTCTTGACCCTCCACGCCGCGCAAAAGGTCGACCAGGGAACAGAAGCCCGCGTCGAGATTTCGCTGATCAAGTTCTTTGGCGCGAAGATCCTGCACGACGTGATCGACCGCGCGATCCAGGTGCACGGCGCACTCGGCGTCTCCGGCGATACCCCGCTGGAGTCGATGTACCGGCAAGCGCGCGCGGCCCGCATCTACGACGGCCCAGACGAGGTGCACCGCATGGTCGTCGCGCGCAAGGTGCTGCAGTCATTCAGCCAGGGCAACCCCTGGGACTTTGAGTAAGGAACGGGAGGAACTGGGAACGGGGAACAAGGAAACCTTCCGGTTTCCCATTCCTCTAGAGCATCGGCGCGCCAAGCCGCCGTCTGACCTCAGCGTCGTCCAGCCCGTCGACCTCGAACAGCTTCTCGCGGGATGTCGGGCCGCGCTTGAGGGCGACCGCGGTCGCCGGCACGCCGAGCGACTTCGCGAGGAGCCTCGCCACCGCCTCGTTGGCGCGGCCTTTCTCGGCCTTCTCGCGGACGCGCACGAGGAGAACATCGCCCTGCCAGCCGGTCACCGTGGAGTCGCGGGCGCCGGGTGTGACCCGGACGGTCAGGTAAGGCATCGGGATCAGGGATGCGAGTACTTTGGCTGATAGAGTTGAACGGCGCCGGCCCCGGGAACGTCGAACTCGGTTGTCCAGCCCCAGGGCTCTTCTTGCACCGGGGCAAGGAAACGCACACCGCGGCCCTGTAGTTCGGCGATCGTGGCGTGGATGTCATCGCAGGAGAATGCAATTCCGTGCGCAGGCTGGGCGCTGGGGTGGCAGCCGACGATGCCTGACGGAGCGTCGAAAAGCGGCCAACCGGGCATGGCGTCGAACTGCGGAAGCTGAAGCTTGTCCCTGAGGAACGCCCGGGCGCCCTCAGGATCTGTTGTGTAGAAAGGAGCATGCACGCCTGTAATCATTGGGTGATCTCCGCTCATGCTATCGAGTCTTGCTATCATAGCCTCCGCCATGCCAGACATGCTCGCCCGCCTCTACGACCTGCCCGATCCTGCGCCCGGCCTGCAGCGGATCGCCGCCGCCGGTCTGCGCATCCGCCGCGCCGATCCCTGGGACCGCGACGCAGTGATCGCGTTCGTGCGGAAGAACTTTCACGACGTCTGGGCGATGGAGGCGGATCGCGCCTTCGCCGCCACCCCGATCAGCTGCTACATCGGCCTGAAGGACGCGGAGATCGGAGGCTTCGCGGTCTACGAGTGCACCCGGCGCGACTACTTCGGGCCAACGGGCGTGCGCGAGGACCTGCGCGGCAATGGGCTCGGCGCGGCGCTGCTTCTCGCCTGCCTCAGTTCGATGCGCGAGATGGGCTACGCCTACGCGATCATCGGCGGCGTCGGCCCGGCGAAGTTCTACGAGAAGACCGTCGGCGCCTTCGTCATTCCGGGCAGCGAGGTCGGCATCTTCGGCTCCCTGGCCGACTTGCGAGGAGGTACGGCATGACCGAACCGCTGTCCGAATTCTACGAATCGCAGCGCATCCGCCTGCACTATAACATCTGGGGCGATCCCGACAGCGGCAAACCGCCGCTCGTCCTGATCCACGGCGGCCAGGACCACTCGCGCAACTGGGACCTCGTCGCCGAGCGGCTGGAGGGCCGCTACACGATCTACGCGCCGGACCTGCGCGGCCACGGCGACAGCGGCTGGGCGATCGGCGGCATGTACAGCATCCCGGAGTTCACGCTGGACATCGCCACACTGGCCAACATGATCGCGAGCAAGCTCACGATCATCGGACACTCGCTGGGCGGTGCAGTCGCCGCGCAATATGCCGGCACCGCCCCCGAGCGCATCGAGAAGCTCGTCTCGGTCGAAGGCTGGGGGCCGCCGATGCAGGAGCATGTGCCCGCTCACAAGCGAATGCGCGACTGGATCGGCCACATGCACGACGTGGAGCGCCGTCAGCCGCGCCGCTACCCAACGATTGAGGACGCGACAAAACGCATGCTGGAGGCGAACCCGTTCCTGACGCCACAGATGGCCCGCCACCTGACGATCCACGGCGCGAATCGCAACGAGGACGGCACATACACCTGGAAGTTCGACAACTACGTACGCATCCGCTCGCCCTACGAGTTCAACCTGGACGATGCGATGGTGATCTGGTCGCAGATCGCGGCGCCGACGCTGCTGGTGAAGGGCGCCCAGAGCTGGGCCGTCGACCCGGAGAAGACCGGCCGCGCCGACGTTATCCGGAACCACAAATCGGTGATCGTCGAGAAGGCGGGCCACTGGGTGTACCACGACCGGCTCGACGTGTTCATGGGACACGTCGAGGCATTCCTGGCGACATAGGGAGGACTAAGAAGCGATCCCCCAGTTCCGGGTTCGGGGTTCTGATAGCACCGGGCGTCATCGTTCCTCCTGCACCGGCGGAAATCGGGCGTTGACATCGTCGCTTCTTGACTTGTCCTTTAACCTGACCTCGGCCTCAAGTATCGCATCTCGGGAAGAGGGGGATATTGATTGCTAACCTGACAACGAATTACTAGGCGCGCGCGCTAACGCTAATCCCCTTGGTCAATCATCGGTTCCAGAGGGATCGAGGTATCGTGAAGTTCACGCCGAAGACGTCGAGTGGCTCGCTACGATTATACCGCTCCCACGAGGCCCCTCTTCTCCGCCGGTTCTAGGTTCTTCGTTCTGGGTTCTTGGAGCCCTCCGTGATACCATCCGTTCGCACACGATACACATCATTTGCAAGGGGGTGCGCGAATGGCCGCTAAAGAGCCCGTCGGCATCGAAGAGATCACGGAGGAGTACCTCTCACAGGTCGCCGGCAAGATGCTAGGCGACCCCTCGGTTGAGGTTACCAGCTTCGAGGTGATCCACGACCCGTTCGAGTTCCCTCGATTCGGCCAGAAGGAGTTCTACGAGATCCCCTTCCGGTACCACTCGAAGGCCTGCGACGGCGAGTCGTCGATCATCCTGCGCGTGATGCCGGAGATGGACGCCGTGATGATGCTGACCGGTGACACGGAGCACCGCGAGCTTAAGGCGTTCCAGTGCGGTCTTCTCTCCGAAATACCGGCCACGTTCGACATCCCCTATGTTGAAGTGATCCTGCACCCGGAGCGGCACCAGTACTGGGCCTGGCTGCGCGATGTGCGGCCCCAGATGGAAGCTCTCGGCATGCACGCCAAGGTGCCGGACGATGTGGTGCGGACGATACTCTCGCACCTGGCCGCCTTCCACGCGACGTTCTGGGAGCGCCACGACATCATCGACCAGCCGTGGCTGATGAGCCTGCGCCGCCCGGTCGACTACTTCTACCGCTGCATCGTCGATATCCTCGACGGCTGGAGGGACCCGGCCGAGCCGTCGGTCTACGTCGCTGAGCGCTGGCCGTGGCTGGCGGAGGGCGTTGTTAACCTGATCAAGGAGCTGCCCCGGAACCTGGGCCGCACGGTCGAGAAGTTGTACCGCCAGCCGGAGCCACTGCTACGGGAAGTCGAGTCGATGCCGATGACGCTCTGCCACTATGACTTCGACAACCGCAACCTCGGCATCGCAAAGGGTCCGGACGGCCTGCGGACGGTAGTGATCGACTGGGAGATCCTGGGGCGAGGCATCTCCAGCTCCGACGTCGTGCGCTTTCTGGTCTACCAGCAGCCAGACGACCTGGAGGCTATGATCAGCCACTACCTGGATGAGCTGGAGCGCCACCTCGGCGACAAGATTGACCGCGTACAGTGGCGCCGGGGCTACGACCTGGCAACGATCGCCGAGTTCCAGATCCGCGGCGTCATCTTCGCTGTCATGGTGAACGCGCCGTCCGCACCTGTCCCCGACGAGCAGCGTCCAGCGATGAAGGAGCGCGTGTTCTCGGACATCGGCTACGTGGAGTCGCTGGTCAAGAAGACGGGATTGGCTTAAGAGTCTCGGGCCAGGGCGCAGCGCTCTGCCCGCCCCCGGTCACGCCTTCGTAACTGTTAGGCGTCTGCTCTGGTGAGGCGCGGCTTGCCCGCGCCGGTTGCGACAGGCTGCGGCGCCTGAGTCGATTGTGCCTTTCGCAGGCCCTTCTCGGCGTACATGTCGAGGTCAGCCTGCTGCATGATCTCGTCCACCGTGTCGCCGCCCTTCGGGTAGTTCGAAACACCGAAGGACGCCGTGACCTTGATGGTTACGTTGTCGCTCTCGATCAGATCGATGTTCTCCAGCCGCTTGGCCAGCCTTCCCCGCAGCGCCAGCGCCGCCTTGTCGGACGTATCGGGCAGGATGATCGCAAACTCGTCGCCACCCGTTCGGGCCGGCACGTCGCTCGTCCGCGTGTGGTCGAGCAGAAAGCGCCCGAACGCGGTCAGCAATTCGTCGCCGACGCGGTGGCCGAAGTTGTCGTTGACCTGCTTCATCAGGTCCAGGTCGATCACGATCACGGACAGCGGACGCCTGAACGCTTTCGCCGTCTCCAGCTCGCGCTCCAGCCGCTCGAACAGATAGCGGCGGTTGAAGAGCTGGGTCAGGTCGTCCTGCATTGCCATATTCTCGAGCTCCATGTTGTGCACGAGGAGGCCTAGGCGCAGACGCTTCTCCAGGTTGACGGCAATGCTGCGGGCGCGGGTTTCAGCGATGAAGACGTACGAGGCGAACGCGACCAGCGCGATCGAGTCCACGAAGAAGTTGGTGTTCCCGAACCCGGTAGTGCCGGCGATCACGCCGAGCGCGCTGACAAGCAACACGAGGCCGATCGCCCGCGACAGCCAGATGTGGCGCGTCAGGCTGCGCGTGTCAGCATGTACCGGCTGTTCCACCTCGATCACATGACCGCCCGTGTAATCACTGGGTTTGCTCACAACGCTCCCTGCTATACGTTCGATGCCGCACGAAAGCGGCGGCTACATATTGAGACGACGCCCGGCCTATCGTGTTACACGTAACTCACGAACGTAGAAGGAATACGATGGGAGCACTCAGTCCGCGGTATGTCAGGCCTAACGTCTCACCATACCTGGCGATGCTTGTGCTGAGTGCTGACAGCTGAGCGCTGAATGCTAAACTGCGTACCGGCGGGCCCGTAGCTCAAGGGCAGAGCGCCCGGCTCATAACCGGTCGGTTGCTGGTTCGAATCCAGCCGGGCCCACCAAAGCGCGAATCGTTATTTGCCTACTCGATTGCCCAGGGTAAATATAAACATCGAGAAGAGAAGTACCCCGGCAAACGCCTCGGTTGAGGACAGAATACTGGCGGCAGTTGTAGTTGGCTGCAGTCGATCGAAACTCAGAGTACCGAAGGTTGTCAGGCTGTAAGTCAGCGAGTCAATGGCCGACGGATCACCGCCGACAGACCGGTCCGGGACGCTAGCAATCCAATAGATCAGTGGAAACAAAATCAACGCGAGTACGCCCGCCCAGGCAAGCGGCTTTTGTGGAGTCTCGCCATATCCACTCAGCCAATCCCAAAGCTTGCTTGAGATCCATCTGAAGGACGCAGCAGTCCTTGAACGCCAAGTATTTTCGTAATTTAGGAAGTCAAGGCGATTTGAATCGGTCTTCAGCCGTTGGGCCTTAACGTGACCCCAAGATGCGTCATCATACCGACCTAGGCTGAGAAAGTTGAGGCGATGTTCTACGTAGGCCTCGGCGGCCTTTTGGAACTTCTCTGAGTTTGCTGTTTTACGCGCCTCTACCTCGTCCTGCAGCGACGGCGTCAATTGTCCCCGAGATAGTCTGGTCCGGCCCAATGCCGCGCGCTCCCAGAGTACGCCTCCAGTGTTCGCGAAGGTAAGGTCTGCACCTTGAAGGTTTGCGCCGTACAGCGAAACATTCGACAGATTGGCGCTAATCAAAGACGACTCGCTGAGGTCGGCCCAAAGCAAAAGGGAGCCTGACAGATCGGCCCTTCCGAAATTGGCGAGCCTCAGACGGGCGTCGAAGAAATCCGCACCGGGAAGTTTCGCGTGAATCAGATCTGCATCCTCGAGAATGATTCCGCGGAGATCGAGACGAGCTACGTCTCCTACGTCACTCCACCACTTTGGCGTTCTGTCACCATGTGATTCCCTGTACTCGCCAAGCTTGTCAGCTAACGTCGCCGCATCGAGGTTGATGCTTGCTAGTTTGCGCCGTGAGAGGTTGACGCCCTGCGAGCCAGTTTCCTCGAGGATTCGAAGGAACTCGTCTGTTGAGATTGGTTCGCCGGCACGATCTTGCATGCTGGATATGGATTATATCCATCCAGCCGGGCCCACCAAAGCGCGCTAGATGGTCGCTGGGGTCTGTTCCGGGACAACTCGCGTCAGGTGCCCGTCGGACGCCATTGTGTAGGCGATCGCACCTTCCGAGATGCCCTCGATAGGCTCCTCGCCGATCTGCAGCACCGAGCCCTCCGGCAGGTCCCAGCTCTCCCGCGCCGCGCGGCGCAGCGCTCCCCGCCCCTCGAGCCCCATCGCGTTGTACGTCGGCTCCAGCACATCCTTGACGACGGCCCGCGGCGAATCGATCCCGCTGGTAAGCACGGCGTCGATGAACGCCTCGGCGTTCGGCAGCTTGACGATCGGCATGCGGTACTTCTCGTAGACATCCCACATCGCCTGCAGGGCCTTGTCGGGCCAGTACTTCAGGTAAGCGCGCGTGATCTGTCGGAAGACGCCTTCATGGAACCCTTCGTCGATTGACAGCGTCTGGCACACTCCCGCGATCGCCGGGAAGACTGCTTTCCCGTCCGAATCCGTCGGCGAGCCGTACTCGCCCCAGATGCGCTTTTGCATTTCGTGGTAATTCTTCTTCGTCTGGCGTTCTTGCGCGATGGCATACGCGGCGGCGCGAACCGGGGTGCCTTCGTGGCCTGTCTGTCTCTCGAACGTCCAGGTGTCCTGGCCGCATTCGTCCTTGTACGCGTCCAGCTCCTCTGTTGTGCAGAGTCCGGAGTCGGTGAGGCAGTACCAGAGGGCGTTGCTGTGCCGGGTTTCGTCGAACACCCACTGCACGTAGGTCTGCATGGTGGCCTTGCTATCCCCCGACGCGCTTATCGCCGATTGGGCGTAGTCCTCGACGAACGATTCCACACCGAAGTCGCCAATCAGGATCTCGCGCGACTCGGGGCTGACGTATTCGCCGTATTTGCGCATTTCAGCGCGCTGAGGCAAATGCTTGGCGACCCAGCGCGGCCCCTTGGCGAAATACCGCTCGTAAACCGCTGCGACCGCCTTTTGAATCGCATTCTCACGTCCCTGCATCGTCCAGGGTGTGGACATCGTGTAGACCAAAGTTAGCCTCCTCGGCCGGTAGACCGATATGCAGCCAAGTGAACAACGCTAAAGGCCAGTTCAGCCTGACAAATTAGGTCGGGTGCTTGGGATCGGTGGAGTAAGTCAGTCGTTGTTTGAGTTCACGCGCGCTTCGCGCATTCGTATCTTACACCGCTGACGGGCGGCTGGCGAACGCTACGAACCCCGAATGCGCAAGCCTGTGCTAACCTGACTACGCCGTGCTCGAACAACGGATCGCCCGCTACCTGTCGTCCCGCATCTCAGACGCAACCGAGATCTCGGTCAGCAACCTATACCGCATACCAGGTGGACAGTCGCGCGAGACCTGGTCGTTCGATGCGGCCTGGAGTCAGGCCGGGGAGCAGGCGCAGCGCGGCTTCGTCCTCCGCCGTGACCCCGACGCCAGCGTCCTGGAAAGCGACCGCGAGACAGAGTTCCGAGTGATGCAGGCCGTCCACGGCCGGGGCGTCCCCATCCCAGAGGTGCTCTGGCTGGAACAGGACGCCTCACACCTGGACCGGCCGTTCGCGCTGATGGAACGCCTGGACAGCTGTGAGGCGAGTCCGCAGAAGGTGCTGACGGACCCAGCGTTCTTCCCGGGGCGCGCCCGCATGGCGGCCGATTTCGCGGACATCCTCGCCCGCATCCACGCAATCGATTGGCGCACCGCCGGGCTCGACTTCCTCGGCGCGCCCGCTCCGGAGTCGTGTAGCCTGACCGAAGTCGAGAAGTGGGAGCCGATCGTCGCCAGGGAGTCGCTGGAGCCGCAGCCGGTCCTGCGCGCGGCGTTCCGCTGGTTGCGGCGCAATCTGCCGACGCCGGCCCAGCGGGTCGTGCTCGTCCATGCCGACTACCGCACCGGCAACTTCCTCGCCGCACCGACAGGCGAGATCGTCGGCATCCTGGACTGGGAGATGACCCACCTCGGCGATCCTCTGGAAGACGTCGGTTGGGCCTGTATCCGGCCGTGGCGCTGGATCGGCACCGAGTACATCGGCGGCCTGATGGATCGCGCCGACTTCTATCGCATGTACGAAGCAGCGTCCGGCATCACGATCGATGATGAGTCGGTTCGCTTCTGGGAAGTGCTGGGCAACGTCAAGCTCGCCGCGATCTTCCTCACCGGCGGCCGCTCTTACTGCGAGGGGCGCACTCGCAGCGCGATGATGGCGTTCCTCGGTCGCAACGTCGGCCGCCTGGAGCTCGAGCTAATGGACCTGATGGGCGTATGAGGCCGACGATCGCCGAGTCCCTCCGCGCGATCCAGGGCGCCATCGCCGAGCAGCTGACGCCGGAATTGACGTCGCTCTTCGCGATAGAGTCCGCCAGCGCCGCCTCGATGCTCGTGGAATCGCTCTTCGCAGAGTGGGACACGCTCGCCGAAGACCTGCGCGCCGACAATGCCAGGCTTCGTGAGATCCTGGGCGCAGGCCGCGCCGCCCTCCGTTCGATCGGCCGGAGCAACGAAGTCGCTACCGCGCTCGTCAGTAAGATCAGCGGGATGCTGGCTCAGGCTGGGGATAAGCGATTGGCCATCTCCAGCCTGAGCTCTGAAAACGACCAGCTCAGCGACGCGCTCGCCGATCTCCTCGAGCTGATCGAGGACACGCAAGGCCAGCCGGGAACGGAGAGTCTGGCCTCGGTCCGCGCGCAGGCTTATCGCCACCTTCGCCGCGTCGCCGTCCGGGGTTGGTCGTACTTCGACATCTCGGGGTTCCGAGAGCGTATCATCAAAGCGCGCGCGGAACTTGCAAGCGACAACTCAGCAGTGGAGCGATAAGATGTCAGTACTCATGGGAAGCGACGAACTGGTCGAACGCGTCGAGCAAGCGCTCGCCGATTACACTCCCCGCAAGATCGATCTGCCAACAGCATCGCCGGCGGCTATACTCGTCCTCATCCACCCGTGCTCCGGCGAGCCCAACGTCATCTTCACCGAGCGCACGAACCACGTCGAGCACCACAAGGGCCAGATGTCCTTCCCCGGCGGCGCCTGCGACGACGCCGACGATTGCTGCGAGGCAACCGCCCTACGCGAAACGCAGGAGGAGATCGGCGTCGAGCGCGAGCACGTGCGGTTGATCGGCTGCCTGGACGACATGGTCACGATCAGCAACTTTCGCGTGACGCCTTGCGTGGGCGTGCTGGAGTTCGAGGGCGCGTATCCCTACAAGATCAACGACCATGAGGTCGCGCGAGTAGTGGAAGTCCCCCTCAGCTTTCTTCTCGAAGAAGGGAACATGGAACTGGAGGTACGCCAATACCAGGGCCGGGAAGTGCTAGTCCCGGCCTTTTCATATGACGGCCATCGCATCTGGGGCGCCACCGCCCGCATGCTCCACCAGCTCATCGAGCTGCTCCGCTAACCTGAGCGCCTCGCACGAACCCCCTGCTTGCAAGCGTTGCGGAGTCCGCTACTGGTCCGTCGAGTCGCGCCGCAAGTCAACGCCCCGCTGGCTGATCGAGCTTCTGTTCGCCGTCCCGGACGTCCTGATCTACCAGTCGGAGTCCGCCGGCTGGCCGAAGAAGACGTACGAGCGCTGGACGTGCGGCGAATGTGGGAGGCGGGCGAGGGTGACGGGGTAGCCGACCCGGTGGTCAGGCCCTTAGCCCGACAGGAAGAGGCTCTCCATGGTTGCGAAACCATTGGATATACAGAATCACGGCCTCGCAAGCGTTTTGAAGGGCTTCTTCTACCGTATCACCATCCACAGGAGCCCCCTCAACGCAGGGCAATAGGCGTGCAGGCATTCCTCGTTGCGTTCGATGAGAATTTCGATTCTGAGAGCATCCATGGCATGCCCCATGTATCAGCGCGCCCGATCGCAGCTCCGCTCGCCCGCCGCAGCGGGAGAGGGGCTGGGGTGAGGATCTGCGACGTCCGGCGGTTGGCTATGATCGGATCGGGAACGGATGAACGGACGCGCGATCCAGAAAGATTATTGCCCTAGAGACGTCCCGGTGGAACGTCTCTACCCACGTGGGTCGACCCACCACCCCGCTTGACACCTCGCCCGTGGCCCGCAACAGTAGCACGCAGAGGTATACACACATATGACACAAGTTACCGATAACAGAACCGGCATCGCCAGCCCGACGAAGATCCTGATCAACGGCGAATGGGTCGCGCCCGCTTCCGGAAAGTATTACGACGATCCGAACCCCAGCACCGGCGAAACGATCGCGCGCGTAGCGGAGGGGAGCGCTGAGGACGTCGACCGGGCGGTGAAGGCGGCACGCGCGGCGTTCGAGAAGTGGTCGGCGATGCATCCGGCGGACCGGGGGCGGCTTCTGTACAAGCTGGGCGAGCTTGTGCGCGAGAACGCGCAGCATCTCGCCGAGATCGACGCGATCGACGCGGGCAAGCCCGTGACCAACAGCCTGCGCGTCGACCTACCGGCCGCCATCGACTGCTTCGAGTACTACGCCGGTTGGGCGGACAAGATCCACGGCGAGACCGTCCCCGTCCGCGGCCCGATGTTCACCTACATACTGCGGCAGCCGGTGGGCGTCGTCGGACAGATCATCCCCTGGAACTTCCCCGTGATGATGGCGTCCTGGAAACTCGCGCCGGCGCTGGCCTGCGGCTGCACCGTCGTCCTCAAGCCCGCGGAACAGTCGCCGCTCTCCGCGCTGAGGATAGGCGAGCTCTGCCTGGAGGCGGGCATTCCGGCCGGCGTCGTCAACATCGTGACCGGCTTCGGCGATGCAGGGGCCGCGCTCGTGGAGCACCCGGACGTCAACAAGATCGCCTTCACCGGCAGCCCGGAGGTCGGCCGCATCATCGTCCGAGCTTCCGCCGCCTCGCTGAAGAAGGTTTCGCTGGAGCTCGGCGGCAAGTCCCCGAACATCGTCCTCGCCGACGCTGATATGGACGCGGCGATCCGCGGCGCCAGCGGCGGCATCTTCTTCAACCAGGGCGAGGTCTGTAGCGCTGGCTCACGCATTATCGTCGAAAAGTCGGTCTACGAGGCGTTCCTCGAAGGCCTTAACGAGCGCGCGAGGACAATTCGTGTCGGCGATCCGCTGGACCCCAAGACGTACATGGGCCCCATCGTGTCCGAAGAGCAGTTCGACCGCGTGCTCAGCTACATCGGCATCGGCCGCAGCGAGGGCGCGAAACTCGTCGCCGGCGGCTCACGCATCGGCGACCGCGGCTACTTCGTGCAGCCGACGATTTTCGCGGACGTGAACAACAGCATGCGGATCGCCCGCGAAGAGATCTTCGGGCCGGTTGCCTCCGTAATACCGGTCAGTGACCTCGACGAAGCCGTGCGAATAGCCAACGACTCCCCATACGGACTGGCGGCCGCTGTCTGGACAAGGGACGTAGGCAAGGCGCATGCTGTGGCACACAGACTGCGCGCCGGCACCGTTTGGGTGAACACGTACGGCGCTACGGACACGCGCTCGCCATGGGGCGGCTACAAGGACAGCGGCTTCGGACGCGAGCTAGGCCGCCAGGCGATCGACTCGTACACTGAGCACAAGGCCGTCTGGGTGGCCCTGAAATAGGGCTGGATATAGACGCAGCGGAGCGGCTTCGGCCCTTCCACCAGAAGGAGAGCACAAATGACACAGCAAGCAACGAAGCCCGCCCCGGCCGGCGATGCCCAGATCCGCGACAAGTTCTACATTAACGGTGCCTGGGTTGAGCCAACCGGCGCAGGCATGATCGATGTGATCAACCCCACAACGGAAGAAGTCGTCGGGCGCGTCCCAGAAGGCACCGCCGAAGACATCGACAAGGCAGTGATGGCCGCCAAGGCCGCCTTCGAGACGTGGTCACAGACCACAGTCGAGGAGCGCGTCGCCTACCTGCAGAAGATCACCGCCAACCTCCAGGCCAAGCAGGAAGAGATCGCCGTCACAATTGCACGAGAGGTCGGCATGCCGATCCCGCTGTCCCGCTTCATTCAGGCTGGCGTGCCGATCGTGACGTTCAGCATGGCCTCAGTGAACGCCGGTCAGACGCAGTTCGAAGAAACGATCGGCAACTCGCTCGTCGTCAGGGAACCGGTCGGAGTCGTCGGCTGCATCACACCGTGGAACTACCCGCTGCACCAGATCGCGGCCAAGGTTGCGCCCGCGCTAGCTGCAGGCTGTACCGTCATCGTGAAGCCCAGTGAAGTCGCACCGCTCAACGCCTTCATCCTCGCTGAGTGCATTGACGCGGCCGGGCTTCCCGCCGGCGTCTTCAACCTCGTGACCGGCTTCGGCCCCGTCGTCGGTGAGGCGATCGCCTCACACCCCGACGTCGACATGGTCTCCTTCACCGGCTCCACTCGCGCCGGCAAGCGCGTCAGCGAGCTGGCAGCGCAGACCGTCAAGCGAGTCGCCCTGGAGCTCGGCGGCAAATCGGCCAACATCATCCTGGATGACGCTGACTTTGAGCGTGCCGTGACTGACGGCGTCGCCAAGTGCTACCAGAACTCCGGCCAGACTTGCAGCGCGCTCACCCGCATGCTCGTCCCCGAAGGAAAGATGGCTGAGGCCGAGAAGTTCGCCGCCAAGGCCGCCGCCAACTTCAAGACCGGCGACCCCTTCGCCGAAGGCAGCCTGCTCGGTCCGCTGGTCTCCGAGACGCAGTTCAAGCGCGTCCGCGGCTACATCAAGAAGGGCCAGGAAGAAGGCGCGAAGCTGGTCACCGGCGGCGCTGAGACCGCTCACAAGACCGGCTACTTCGTAGAGCCGACGGTCTTCTCCAACGTGCGCAACGACATGGCGATCGCCCAGGAAGAGATCTTCGGGCCCGTCCTTTCGATCATCGGCTACAAGGACGAAGAAGACGCCATCCGTATCGCCAACGACTCCCCATATGGCCTCGCCGGTGGCGTTTGGTCCGGCGACCCTGAGCGCGCCAAGCGCGTCGCCCGCCGCCTGCGCACAGGCCAGGTGGAGATCAACGGCGGCGGCTTCAACGTCAACGCTCCGTTCGGTGGCTTCAAGCAGTCCGGCCACGGCCGCGAGCTTGGCAAGTACGGTCTTGAGGAGTACCTCGAGGTCAAGTCACTCCAGCTCTAGGCTGAAACGAAAAGCAATCGAAGCGCCCGCCCGGTGCAAATCGGGCGGGCGTTTTCTTATGCGCTCTGACGTATGATTGGCGGCGCCATGCTCCTTTCGCAGCTCATTGCCGCCGGCGCCGGATTCCTAATCGCCGTCCTCTGGTTCGATCTGATGTTTGACGTCCAGGTGCTGGCCCACCGTCGCGAGCCAGCCGTCCCGGAGTCCGTACTCGACTCGATCTCGGGGTACTACCACCGCGTGACTGAGACCGCCTCGCCGATGGGACGACTGGTCACGACTGTAATGCTTACGCTGCTTGTCGCGCTCACCGTCCAGGCAGCGCGCGGCGACGTTCCGGCTTGGGTCAGCGTCGTCTCGATCGCAGTGGCGCTCGTGGGGTTCGGGCTGGCCGGCCTGAGGGTGTTCGGACGAGCCCGGCGGTTGGGCCGACCGACGGATCCCACGGATGTGCGCAGCACGATCGCCCGAAGCATCCTCCGCGATCACCTCGTCTGCCTGGCGGCGATGCTGACGCTTCTGGCGACACAGCTTGTGGGTGGGTAACATAGCGCTCGTACCCATGACAGAACCGCAAGTTACCGAGCTCATCGTCCGCGGCATCGTCGTCGGGGTCTTCCAGGAGAACTGCTGGGTCATCGGCAACCGCCGCACTGGCGAAGGCATCTGCATCGACCCCGGCGACCAGCCGGAGGAGATCCTGGCGATGGCGCGCGACATGGGCGTCGCCATCAAGGCCATCGCCAACTCCCACGCCCACGTCGACCACATCCTCGGCGTGCGTGAGGTCCAGCGGCAGACCGGCGCCAAGTTCTACCTGCACCAGGGCGAGCGTGCCATCGCCGCGATGGCGGCGCAGACAGCGCTCCGCCTCACCGGCCAAGCCGCCGAAGACCCACCGGACCCCGACTTCTCGCCCGAGGACGGCGACGAGATAGAGGTTGAGGGCGTCAAGCTGCGTGTTATCCACACTCCTGGCCACACGCCCGGCAGCTTGTCCTACTACACGGACGGGCTGCTGTTCAGCGGCGATACCCTCTTCGCTGGCTCCATCGGACGCACGGACCTGCCCGGCGGCGACTACGAGCAGGAGATGGCCAGCATTATCGACAAACTGCTCGTGCTTCCTGAGGAGACGGTCGTGCTTCCCGGCCACATGCTGGAGACGCGCATCGGCGCCGAGAAGGAGATGAACCCCTTCGTGCGCCAGGAGCTGATGCGCCGCCGCGGCTCATGAGGCCGCCGCAAGCAGACGGGTGCGCCCAGAGGCCGCGAGAGCAGACGGTTGGCACCGGCCGGGTGCTAGATGCTAACGCCGACCGGCTGCCCGAGCGCGCGCAGCGTCAGCAGGAGACCAACGGCCACCAGAGCGATTGCACCGGCCATCGGCAGCGCGCGCACGATGAGTCCCTCGCTCGTTAGGGACGGCGCGATGCGCGACAAAAGTGGGAGGCGCGTCGTCGAGGCCCTGCGGCTGATGCCATCCATAGCCTGGCGGAAGAAAAGCAGGCCGAGCGAGATCGACGCCAGCACTGTCGCCAGGCCAATGCTGAAGGCGACGATTAGCGCGACGCCAAGTCCGACGCGGTGCAGCGAGATCGCCGCGATCAGCACAACGAGCGCTGAGGGGCTCGGCGTCAGACCGTCTGCGAGACCGACGGCGATCAGCGTCTTCCACGGCGGGATGCCAGTCGAAGTCGATGCAGTGGGGTCGTGCTCGTGCGAGTGGTGGTGGTGTCCGAAGATCGACAGGTGCGAAAGACGGTGCATCAGCTGGCCGCCGCTGCGCTGTACGATGAGCCGTAACCCCAACGCCAGCACCATCAGCCCTGAGGCGAGGCTCAGCCAGGGATAGAGCGTCTCCGGCAGGATCCATTGCGAGCCGAAGATGGCGACCAGGCCGATGCCTAAGACGCCAATCGTGTGCGTGATTGCGACGACCATCCCCAGCGACAGCGCTTGCCGGGCGGTTCCCTTCACGCCGACGAAGTACGCCGCCACCATGGTCTTGCCATGGCCTGGCTCGACGGCGTGCAACGCGCCGAATCCGAACGCTGCCAGCAGCGCCAGCAGGATCACTTCGAGCGTGATGTTATCGGTGTTGATCAGCGAGACGAATGCCGTGCCTGAACGCTCCGGCGCCTTCGCCGCGACGGGAATGCCGGAGAGAACCGGAGCCGCCATCGCGCTGGCGTCGTTGAAAGTGAAGGCGACGCTTGTGCTGTCCAACGGGCTTGCGACTTTGTCGCCGGGATACGACGTCAGCGCCTGGCTCACGTCCTGTGTCGGGAAATCTCCTGTAAGCTCGGCTCCGGTGCCCGGCAGAACGACGATTTCGCGCCAACCGAGGCGATCCGCGAAGTTGCCATCCACGTACGCCAGCGCGACCTGGCCGGAGGGCGCCGGTGCTTCGTAGGTCGCGGTCAGGCGCGTCGTCTGGAGGCCTCCCTGCCCTTCGGGAAAGGAGACATGGCTGTCGGTCAGATGCAGCTTCTGGGACTCGCCGTTCAGTTGAAGCCCGAGGTGCGTTCCCAACTCAACTGCCTTGCTCGCGGCGTAGGCCTGGGCCTCAGCGTCGGAGACGGTGCCATCGCCGTTGGTGTCGACGTTCGTGGCGTCCTGGAACGTCGGTATTTCAGCCATATCCAGCACGTAGTTGACGCGTAGTTTGTCCGAGTAGACCTCAATCCGGCTGTAGCGGTTGACTGTAAAGTTGCCTAGCGGGTGGGCGCTGGCGATCTGCGGCGCCGCCAGCGCGAGTAATGCGACCGCAAGCAGCGCTGCGACGACACCAATAAGCATCAGCGGCCGAGTCGCCATGCTAATCGTCATCCAGCCAGCTCCGAAAGTGCCTGCTGCGCGATCGGCGCCTGCAGCGGCGAGAAGTGCGAGTTGATCGCGATCGCCTTCTGCAGGTCGTCCTGCGCCGCGGCTTTGTTGCCGAGCGCCTTCTGAATCATGCCGGCGTGGTAGAAGAGGCTCGCGTCTTGCGTTCCCACCGCCAGCGCGGTGTTCGCATAGAGAAGCGCCTGGTCGTACTGGCCGGCTTTGTACAGGGCCCAGGCGACGGCGTCCGCCGTGTAGATGCTGCCGGGCTGGGCCTGGCGCACGGCCAGCGCCTGCTGCACGGCATTGCTGATGCTCTTGTCGTGATCCGCGAAGAAGAGCGACATCTGCAGGTCAACGTTGATTCCGTTGGCCTGGTAAAGCTGTCCGATCGCGCCGATCAGCGCGTACTGGCGGTCCGCTTGGGTTTGCTTGCCCGCAACAGCGTAGACGTCGCCGAGTGCCGCGACGTACTGCGGTAGCGGCTGGCGCTCGGTTACCTGGGTGTAGAGGCCGATCGAGCGGTCGTAGTCGCCCCGCGCCGCCGCGACGCTGGCCTGACCCGCCAGCGCGTGAATGTAGGTTGGGTAAGCCTTGAGGGCCTCGGCATACTGCGTGTCCGCCTCGTCGATGCGATTCCGGTTGAATAGGAACGTGCCGTACTGCGTGTGCGCCCAGGCCGTGCTCTCTGGGTTGCCGCCAGCGTCATTCGCGAGCGCGTTCTTCCAGGCGCTTTCGGCGTTCGGGAGGTCGCCGCGGATCTCGTAGATCAACGCCATCCGGCTGAACGTCGAAAGATCGGGCGAGCTCTGAACGAGCGCTGAGTACGTCTGGAAAGCCGCGTCGTACTGGCCGAGCGCGACCTGGTCGTCGCCGACAACCGACGACGCGTACGGGTCGGCCGAGTTTAGCGTCTCCGCGTGGAGTGCCGTGGCCATCGAGTTTGTGAAGTCGTGCCGGACGTTCTGCAGATAGGCCTTGAGCGCGTAGGCGGTGTAGTTTTCGCCGGGGATCGACGCTAGCGAGCCATCGACGGCGGCCTCTGCGCGAGTGTAGTCGCCGACGTCCCCAGTCTCTCGGCCGCGCTGCACATAGCCTTCGGCGAGGTGGTTGTAGGCAGTGAAGTCGGCGGGGTCGGAGTGGACGCGCGCTTCCCAGAACGCGATGGTCGCGCTGGTCGCTGCGTACGGGTCGGCGGCGGAGCCGGCGGCGGGGCTGCTGGAGCCGCCGCCGCCGTTCGCCACTATCCGAGCGATGGAGAACGCGATCAGCGCTCCGCCGATGAGGGCCAAGGCGAGTCCGCTCAGGCTTCGCCCCGGTTTCCAGGTCGTCGCTACTCTCATCTCTCGGTCCCTTCTATTGGTTCAGTTGGTTAGCGGTTGCCTCGGCGGGCCACGATCAGGCTGCCGCCAGACACTATCAGCATTACTCCGGCTGCGATCATCGCCATCTCAAGCAGCATGTTTGTACTGCTGCTCCCCGGGTCGCCACCAGTATTCGGCAGGTTGCCGGGCGTTACCGTTGGGCTGGCGCTCGCCGTCGCCGCGGCAGGGAGGAACGGGTCAGCCAGGAACGGGAACGTCGTGCCGAAGGTCTTGTCGTTGGCGTTGATGCCGTCGGTGATGCCCGCCTTGCGGTTGAGGATCAGCTGGAGAGCCGTGTCGATCACATCGTCTGTCAGCTGCCGGCCATTGGGGAAAGCGACGGGCTTGGAGAAGTCGATAGTTACGATGTCCGGGGTCAATGCCCCCGCCACCTGCGCCGAGGTCAGGTTGCCCAGCGGGCCGTTGTCCTCTGACCCAACAGGGCCGTTGAGCACCGGGTCAACCGCGTCACGCAGTCCTTGGATGGACGTCTGTGCGTTGGCCAGGTTGTTGGCCACGTCGGTCGCTGGAGTGCCCTTGTTGTAGGTGTCTTTGGCAGCGTCCCCGTGGACGAGCGCCGTGTTGAGGGCCGGGATGCCGACGCGGTCCAACTGGCCGCTGCCCGTGTCGGTCGAGGCCCAGGCCCTGATCGTGCCAGTGTTCGACGCCGTCCCGCCCGTGAGCGCCGTGATCGGGAACTCGAGCGCCATGTACAGTACGTTCGTTCCGGCGAAGGTGTCCGCAGGCGCACCGTCAGCCGCCGCGCGGAGTCCGGCCGCAGGCACGTACGGTCCGGCGACAAACTTCTTGAAGGCGGTGAGGTCGAAGAAGAACGGGTCGTCGCGCAGGCCGGCAAACGCCTTGATGCCGCCGGACGTCACGATGTTCGGCGTCGCGCCGGGTGCCGTGACGGCGCCGGTGATCGAGCCACCTGACAGTCCGGCGATTGTGAACTTCTGCGGCGTGCTGTTGTCGAAGGTGACCTTGACCGTAGCTTTGTCCACGAAGTCAACGTTGTTGTCGACATGGATCGTGTACGACCCCGTCGAGCTGAACTTGACGTTGCCGTTCTGGTCCGGGGTCACCAGGCCATTCACGCCCAGGGCCACGACCAGATCGTCGTTATTGGTCGGGCTCCGGAACGCGTAGAGGTCGGTGATGTCCAGCTGCGAGTTCGCGGTCGTCGCTGGGCCATCCCGATGGTCCGAGCCATGAACGGTGTTCAGGGCCAGCAGAGCAGTGCTGCCGAGGAGCACTGCCAGGGACAAGAACAACGCCGTGGTCAAGGCACGGGTGTTGCGTGTGAGTAGGGACATAAAGTCTCCTCCTTATGGTGTTTCCCGGCTCAACGGCAGTTGCCGTGGCCGCATCTTCAGCTTGTATTTCGTGAAGATGCAGCCGCTAGATCACCAGCGCGTGAAGAATATTGCAAACGACTGGCGAAAAGCAGTCGCGAGGCCGCGGCGCCTTACGAGAAGGCGGCGCTGAAGACCGGCGAGGTCGTCGGCTGGTCGACGCCCGGCGCCTGCTCCACCGTCACGGCGACCAGGTTCACGCCGGAATCGTTGAACGGCATCGAGGCGCTCGCCTCCCCGCTCGCGGTGGTGTTCAGCAGGCCAAGGCGCGTCGCCTTTCCGGAGGACATCGACCAGACTTCGTAAACTTTGCCGGAGGGCAGGGCCGGTAGGCCGCGCACGTCCATCACCGCCAGCCCCTCGTCCTTCAGGTAGATGACGCGCCCGGATGCCGAGCCGGACACGTTGACGACGACCTGGTCCGCAGACCCGCCCTGCAGGCTGATGTTCCAGGCCAGCAAGCCCACAACGGCAACGGCCAGGGCGGCCGACAATCCGTAGCCCAACGGTGGACTCGCGAACCAGCCACGAATCGTATCGAACAAGCTGCCTTGGACCGAGATCAGAATGCAGGTTGCGGACTGTGAGGCGCGCCTGTCCGCCTGGATTGCCTCCATCAGCCGCGACTCGAGCGCAGGCGGCGGCTCCATTTCTTCGGCGGCCAGCGCGAGGCTCGCGGCTAAAGCCTCGAGCTCCCGCATCTCCGGGTGGCGCTCGCAGGAGGCGAGGTGCGCGGCCACTGCGGCGCGTTGCGCATCGGGCAGTGCCCCGAACGCGTAGGCGCCGGCCAGCTCGTCGATCTCTTCGCAGCTCATCGTTCATATCCGGTCAGACAGAGCGGCGCGGATCTTATCCAGAGCCAGTCTCAGCCTGCTCTTCACGGTGCCGAGCGGAAGCGCTAACCCTTCGGCGATTTCGACGTGCGTCAGGCCCTGGAAGTACGCCATCTCCACCACCCTTCGCTGTTCCTTGGGCAAGGCACCCAGCGCATTGCGAACGGCCTGCGCGTCGAGCACCATGGTAACCGTCTCCAGAACGTCGCTCCGTTCGTCGCGAATGTCCGGGGCGTCGTCGGCTCCCAACTGCACGACCGGCGCCTTGCGGGCGCGCAGCACGTCGATCGCGCGGCGGTGTACGACAGTCAGGACGTACGACTGGAGCTTGCCGCGCGAGGCGTCGATCCGCTCAACCGCGCGCCAAACCGAAAGAAACGCGTCCTGGACTACGTCCTCGGCCGACTGGCTATCGCCAAGCATCCGGTACGCCAGGCCAAACGCCTGGCGGCTCAGACGATCGTATAGCGCTTCCATGGCCAGCGGATCGCGGCGTCGAAGGCCGGCTGCGATGCCGTCATCATCATGGAAGTTAGTTCGCGCCCCGACCGCTTTCAGATCATTCCCTCGTCTGCGGGAGGTAAATCACGGCGAGCGTAGGTCTGTGGCCGCACGCTGTCAACGAAGCGCCTAGCGGGGCTGTGCGTCTGAGGCGGGTTTAGTCGCCTGGTCCACGAGCTGCTTGACAAGGTCCGTCTCGGCCTTGATCGCTTCAGAAGCTCGATCTGGCGGTCCTGGATCTGGAGGATCGCATCCACCTCTTCGGAATCGTGCTCCAGCGTCATCCGGTCCTACTCGGCGGAGCGGTTGGAGGCCATCAGGATCAGCGGCGCCGCGTAAGAGGCCTGCGCGCCGAAGCCGAGGTTCAGGAGGATGAATGGGTATGGATCCCAGTTATAGATGATCCCAATCGCATTTGTCGCCGTCCAGACAATGATGACGACGGTCTGGATGATGTTCGTGCACGTCCCGAAGGCGTTGGTGAATTCATCGACCGCCTTCTGGCCCAGGATGCGCTGATGGCGCAGCTTTACGTTCACCGCGTGTAGTGACACGGTTCCTCCCCTTTGCGACGGTCTCTCTGGAAAGTATGGTCGCGCGCATTCGCTGCGTCGATAGGCCTGGGTGGGCCGCATGTGGTCAACCGGTTCGGCCTGCCGATCGTGGGTTTCGCGACGACCAGGCGCCAGTAGCTAGCCTCACGTTGCTCGAAGGACGTCCGGGGCCGCCGATCATCGAGGCCATGGTCCGAAGCGCTCATCCGGGCATAGAATGCGGCGGAAGAGTGCTGCGATGCGTCCATCCAGCGGTACCGACGTACATCGCCTCCAGCCGGTGCCAGCTACATATGCCCTTCGCGCTTTCGTCGAGCTGTTCCCACTGCCGCCGATCCTGATGGTCCTGCTCGCGACGACGGCCTTCGCGACCATAGCGGCCGATGGCGGCGCCCGCTGGCCAGCTCGCGCCCTACCTGCTCGCCGTGCTGGCCACGCAGATGGCGATCGGCGTCCACAACGACTACTGTGGCCGCCGTCTCGACGCCATCGCCATGCCATGGCAAGCGCTACCCGCCCGGCCTCGTCAGCCCCCCTTCGCCCTGGAGCTCGCACTGGTCTTGACCGGCCTGGGGCTGGCGCTGGCGCTACCGCTCGGGCCACGCCTCGTCGCACTTGGAGCGGTCGGCACCCGCGTGGCTTCGCCTCTAACGCTCGGCTGAAGGGCACAGCTTTCGTCTGGCTTCCGTTCTGGGTTCGCCCTGCCCATCGCTGGCCATCGCCGCATTCGAGCTCGTCCACCAGTATCGGTCGCAGCTACTGCCTAGCCTACGTCATCGGCCTGCCGCTCGTCGTATCCGTCGACCTCGCTGGCACGATGATCGATATCGAGAGCGACCGCCAGCTCGGCGCGCGGGGACTGGTGGCATCTCTCGGCGAGACCCTGGCGCGGCTGCTCTGCTGGGCGTCGCTTGCCGTGGGGTTACCTGCTGGCGCTGGCGTTGTGGCCCTCCTGTGGGTCACCCGGCCTGCTCTCCGCGCTGTCGGTTGCGCTACTCGTCGCGGCGATCAATCAGCGACCGGGCCGACATCCGGCGGGTGCACTGGCTGGCGACAATGCTGGCCGTGATCGCGCTGCTGGCAGATTGGCTAAGTCCGCTGCCAGCCGTTAGCTAACCAACGGCGGAAGCGTCCGCAGCGAGCCGTCGCAGCCCCGCGTCGAGGGCAACGGGCGGCCCCCAAGCGTCGGTCGCGAGGATGCGGGCCGGGCTGAGCAGCGACTTGTCGATGTCCCCCGCCCGGCGCGGCTTCCGCTCTATGACCGGATCGCAGCCGATTTCCGCGCCGATGATGCGCGCGGCTTCACTGACCGTCGTCGCGACGCCGCTGCAGACGTTCCAGATCACGTCCGCCTGTGTGTCTGCCGCGAGGACGACCGCATCGACGATGTCGTCCACATAGACGAAGTCGCGTACCTGCCGACCGTCGCCGTGGAGCTCGATCGGCAGACCGGCCATAAGACTCTCGCGGAAGATCGACAGAACCCCACCCTCGGCGTCTGAACGCTGGCGCGCGCCGTAGACGTTGGACGGGCGCAGGATCGCGAACGGAACACCCGCTGCGCGCGCGAACTCCTCGGCCACGTACTTGTGCATTCCATAGAAGCTGCGCGGCGCCGGGACGCTGGCCTCCGTAGCGGGCTCCGCAGTCTCGCCGTAAATCGCGCCTCCAGACGAGATGAACACGAAGCGACCGACGCCGGTCTCGCGCGCGGCTACGAGCAGGTGACGGGTACCGGTAACATTTACCTCGCGGTCGAATTCGGGATCCTTCATCGAGCGCTCAACGCTCGTCTGGGCCGCGCAGTGCACGATCGCGTCGTAGCCTGTGCGGAGGACCGCCAGCAGTTCTCCTTCGGCCCGGATGTCCGCAATGTGCAGCGGCACGCCGGCCGGGACGTTGGCGCGATCACCGGTCGCCAGGCTGTCTAACACGTGCGTATCCCAGCCGAGCGAGTACAGCCTCTGGGCGACGTGCGAGCCGATGAACCCTGCGCCGCCCGTTACGAGCACTCGGCGGCTCATGAGTTTACCGCCTGCAATCCGTCGCACGTCGGCAAGTACGGTTGGATGGACAACAACTGATCGAGTCGCACGATGTCGTAGCCCTTGGCGCGCAGGCCTTCGATGATGCCGGGCAGTGCGTTCAGCGTGGCCGAGCGGTCAGTGCCCTGGTTCGTGTCGTCGCCGTCGTGCAAGAGGATGATCGAACCTGGCTGCACCGAATCGAGCACCCGGCTAACGATCACGTCGGACGGCGGGTCTTTCCAGTCACGCGGTATTACGTCCCAGGTCACCGTCTTCATCCCGTGCCTCGCCACCGTGTGCAGCTGCCACGGCGTATGGAAGCCGTTGGGAGGGCGGTAAATGGCCGGGCAGACGCCCGCTGCATGCGCGATAGCGGTCTCGGCCCGCCACAGCTCCCCGTAGCCAAGCTGGGTCACGGCGTCCGATTTGCGGTGCCGGTACGAGTGGTTGCCAATCAACTCGCCGCGCTGCGCCAGGTTCCGCACGATCTCCGGATGGACGTCGGCATTCTGGCCGACGATGAAGAAGGTGCCTCTCACGCTGTACTGGTCGAGCTTGTCGGCGATGCGTAGCGTCCAGGGGTCGTTCGGCCCGTCATCGAACGTGATGGCGACCTCCATGCGGTCACGTGGACCGTGCGTGATTATGTCACCGTAGAGCTGCGAGCCAGGGTCCCACGCAAAGTACGTCGCAATTACCGGGAAGCCAAGACTGAAGACAAGCGCTCCCTTCGCGGTGCCAGAGAGCAGCGCCCGAAGACGATGGCGTACAGGCTCCACGTCGGGCCGCCGCGCCCAGATCGGCGGCACGAGTGCGACGGCGGCGATCGCCGCCGCGAGTCCACCAACGAGCCAGAACACCGGCGCGGAGCCGCCCTTGTGGTTCACCCAAGCTCCGGCGGCCGGTCCGATCACGTGTCCGGCGCCCTCCATCGTCAGGAACCAACCAAGCAACGTGCCCGTGCCGGCGCTCCGCGAAAGGTCGAGCGAAAGCGCGCTCGTACACGGCAAGGCGAGGCCGAGCCCGGCGGCGCAGAGAGCGGCCAGCGGTACAACGGCGCTGTGATCGGTGGTCGTGGAGAGTCCCCAAATCGAGAACGTGGCTAGCAGGTAGCCGCTGCCCAGAACAGGTATGCGGCCGAAGCGGTCAGCCAGCAGGCCGCCAAGTACAACCGCCCCAGCGCCGATCGCCCCGGCGGGCAGCAGCATCAGCATCTCTTCTCGCAGCGAAACCTGCAGCGTCTCCCGGCCGTAGCTGCGGAAGATCGCCAGCAGCGCGCCGAGGATGGCCGCCTGCAAGAGAATGATCAGCGAGAAAGCGACCCGCCGCGCAGAAACGATGTCCCGGATTGATTCGAGAAGCTGGCGGCGAGCGTCACGCGTCGCCTCGTCGGCCCGCGCGGCGGCGGCCGGGAAGCTGCGCGCAGCCGCCAGAGCACCAACCGTGCAAGCGACGCAGACTGCGATCGCCGCGGCGTACGGGAAGCTCGCCGGCAGCGCCAGGCCGAGGCACAGCGCCGTCGCCAGAGCAACGCCCGTCGTTACCGTCATGCCCGCGCTGAGCCGCGCCCGTTCACTCTCCTCGAACTCTCCAGCTGCCAGCGCGTAGGCCGACGGCCAGATCATCGCACCACCAAGGCCGTAGAGAAGCGCCGCCGGTATTACCGCCTCCGGCTGCACGATGCCGAGAATCATCGTGGCCTGGCCTGCGCCCGTCAGGCAAAGTCCAGCGATCAGGCCCCGCCTCGGGCCGACGCGGTCGATCACCCAGCCGGCGCCGAGCTGCCCTGCGAGCTTCGCTGCGCCGTACGCAGCCAGCACGTAGCCGGCGAGCGCCTCGCTGGCTCCGTACTGCTCCGGGAGGTAGGACTGGATGGCGACAAGCAGGACGAAGACGAGCCCTGCATCGACGAAGAACGTGAGCGCCAGGTAGCGCCGCACTCGCGCCGACTGCAGGAGCCGGAGCAGATCGCTGGCAGCGCCGAACGCGGACTTGATCATCAGAGCGAACACCCGGAGAGCGCCGCGGGCTTCTGCCGTACGGAGACGAACGGTTGGATATTGTAGACCACGAAGCGCCCGCCCGGATCGGTGTAAGAAACGCTGGCGCTACCGCTGCTGACCAGCGACTGCAAGAGGTGGCCCTCGTTCAGGTGGCTACGCTCCTCCCAGGCGCGCTCCACAACCACGTAGTCAATCCCTTTGTACGCCGCGTAACAGCCGTACTGATCGGTGCTCCAGTTGCGGAACATCGTGCTTTCCGTAAAGAACTCATTGGAGAGCACCGCCCGGTGCTGGATAAAGCGGTACATCCCGTCCTCGCGCTCGCTCGGCTCCAGCACTCTGTACGTCGCGCCAGCCTGAAATGCCGGCGAAGCGAAGTACTGCGCATAGACGTCGCTGCTGTCGTGCAGGACGCCGTAGTAGCCGCTGGGCGAGCGGTAGAAGCGGATGATCCCACCCATAAAAAGCACGCCGACGACCGCCGATACGACTCCGAACGACAACGCCGGCCGGTAGTAGCGCCGCAGGAGCGGGGCCGCAGCGCTAAGGGCGAACGGGGCGGCGAAGAACGTCCCGCGCGCGGCGATCGAGCCCGCCGTACTGCGCACGAAGGCAGCCGTGTTGTCGGAGAGCGACGGGGTCATCAACGTCATCCAGTAGATCGGGATTAGAGCGAGGCCGACGGGCGCGCCGATCATCAGCAACCGGCCAAAGCGCTCCCGGTGCAGGGCGAGAATCGCCAGCCCGTAGACGCCGGCCGCCAGCGATCCCATCACCGGCTGGCTGCTAACGCAGAGCCAAAGGAGCAGGGCCGCGGGCACTGCCTGTTGCCGCTCGAACGCGCGGACGAACAGAAAGAAGAAGAGGGCGGACCAGAGCGACGCGAACTGAAAACTGAACGCGGCATCGATGAAGAAGGGGTTGAGCACGAACAGCGCGATGAGCCACGGGTCGCGCATGGCCGGCCGGACGACGCCCGCCGCCCAGACCGTGCCGACAACCGCGATCGCCATCAGCAGGCTCACGGCCCAGTTCCCGAAGATCGGGTAGATCAACGCCCCGGCTAGGTACGGCCCGATCGCGTAGGGGAACGTCGCAGCCTTGCCGCTGTCCAGCAACGAGACGTGGATCGGGATGGTGGCGTGGTGGAAGATCTGATCGCTGAGGTACCAGATGTGCGCGTAGTTGTGCATCGAGTCGGAGGCAAGGAAGAGCCGATGAGCCAGGATATCGCCAGCGCCGAAGAGAAGCGCCAGCAGCGCCAGCACCGGCACGACGTACATCGACCAGGCCGGCATGTCCGCCGGCTTGTGCCGTCCGGCGACAACGCGCCACCAGGCGCCAATCATCGCCAGCGCATCGATAATGCCGTCGCTGATCCGCGTCCGCGAGCGCTGCACCGGCACCGGCACGCTGACGTCGTTGGCGATGCGGTACCCGAGACGCGGCAGGACGACGGCGACCTCCACCGTCTCGCTGTAGCGAAAGCCGTGGTAGTACCGCAGAGCCTCCACCAGCGGGCCGGCGCGAAATACCCGGAATCCAGACTCGACATCGTAGAGGCGCGTCCCCGCCCAGACCGACGCCCAAACCGAAAGCAAGCCGTTGCCGGCGCGCTTGACAAAGCTGTAACCGGACATGTCACGGCGGGCGATGGCCGCGTCGTAGCCGTCCTCGGTCACGCGCGCCGCAAGGCGATCGAGGTCGGTCGGGTCGTGCTGGCCGTCGGCGTCGACGGTGATCACGAGATCGTCACCTGCCAGCTCCCCGGCGTGCAGCCTGGCGCCGATCTCCCGGAACGCTGCGAAGTACGCAGAGGAGAGGCCCTGGTTCTGGTTGAAGAGGATCGTGTGTACGTGCTGGCGTCCCAGCGACCAGTCGAGGATCACCTCGCGCGAGCGGTCGGTTGAGCCGTCATCGACGACGACGATCTCGTCGACCAGCGTCAGGAGCTCTTCAAGAACGCCAACGACGGTGGGCTCTTCGTTGAAGACAGGCACGACGGCGATTCTGCGGGGGCCCGTCGCTTTGGGGCGCGCTTCCGGCGCCCGTTGAAGCATCGTCATCGCGGAGTCGCCGCTGCCGTCTCCTCCCCCGCGCGAATCCGCTCGACCAGCCACGGCACAGTGCGCCTCATTCCTTCGTCGAAGTCGATCTGCGGCGCCCAGCCCAGTTCCCGCGCCGCCTTCTCGCTGACAACGTCCTTGCCGGTGTAATCGCCCGCACGGGCGGGCATGAACTCGATCGGCCGGTCGGCGCCGGTCAGGCGGAGGACGGTCTCAGCGATGCGGAGAATGCTGATCTTCTCAGCGCCGTCCAGGTTGTACGTCTGGTTCTGCGCCGCGTCGCCCAGCGCGAGCACGTGCGCCCGCGCCAGGTCTTCCACGTAGACGAACTTGCGGTGCTGGCTGCCGTCCCCGCTCAGCGTCAGCGCCTCGCCGCGCAAGGCTTTGCGCACGAAGACCGGGATGACGAGAGAGAACCGCATGCGCGGGCCGTAGGGGATCCCGTAACGCAGAACTGTGAACGGGAGCTTGTGCATGTTCCAGTAGTCGTGGCAGAGCATCTCCGCCGCGACCTTCGATGTCGTGTAGACGTGACGAACGGCGGCCGGGTCGACGAGCGCGGTCTCGTCCACGGTGTCCCCATCCATCGGCGGGATCGAGGAGTAGACCCAGACCGTGCTGGCCAGCAAGAAGCGCTTGACGCCGTTCTTGCGCGCCGCTTCCAGCGCGCGGACTGTGCCCGTGACGTTAAGCTCGATCGCGGCGACCGGGTCGGCGACGACATCGTTGACGTCGGCGACGGCGGCCAGGTGGAAGAGCGCGGCGAGGCCGGCGACGGCATCATTCATCGCCGCGCTGTCCAGAATGCTCGCCTCGCGGTGCTCAACGTCGGGACGGTGCGGCGCGCGCAGATCGATCACGGCGACCTCGTGGCCAGCTTCGATAAGCGCGTCGACCACGTGCGACCCGATGAAACCGGAGGCTCCCGTTACTCCAACTCGCACGCTAGCCTCCCACCTCTACGGGCGTCGCTTTGAGCGACTCAAGCGCCGCGCCCAGCGATGTCAGCACGTAACGCGCGTCCTCAAGGGTCATCTTGGCGGAGACCGGCAGGCAGATGTGGCCCGCGCAGATCTTCTCGGCCTGGGGCAGCGGGCCGTCCAGGAACTGGGCGAAGATCGGCTGCAAGTGACATGGCGTCTCGTACACCTCGCCGCTCAGGCCGACGTCGAACTGCTCGCGCATCGTGCGCTTGAGGTCGGCGCGGTCGACGCCGTCGATCATCGCCATGTACTTGTAGTAGTTGCTGACGGAGCCACGCGTCGGCCGCACGGGCCGGATGTGGTCGCGCAGGGCGCCGATGCCGGCGTCGTACTCCGCCGCGATCTCCTGTCGCCTCGCGATAAACTCGGGCAGGCGCGCCATCTGCGCGAGGCCGATCACGGCGTGGGGCTCGCTCATCCGCCAGTTGTAACCCAGGCGAACGTGGTAGTTGGTGGTGAACCCTTCCTTGCCCTGGTCGCGATAGATCATCGCTTCACGGTGGATCGCCTCGTCGCGCGTCGTTATGATGCCGCCTTCGCCGCTGGTCATCACCTTCGTCGGGTAGAACGAGAACGCCGCCGCCAGACCGAAGCTGCCCGCCGGGCGGCCTTCCAGTGTCGAGCCGTGCGCGTGGGCCGCGTCCTCGACCAGCGGCACGCCGACCTGCCGGCAGATCTTCTCGATCTCGCGGATGCGCGGCGTGATGATGCCGCCGATGTGGACGAGGATTACGGCCGCCGTATTTGCGTTCAGGTTTGAGCGCAGGCTCTGCACGTCGAGCGCGAAGGTGTCCGGGTCGCAATCGGCGAAGCGCACGCGGCCGCCGGCATGCTGGACCGCGGCCGCCGTGGCGAAGAAGGTGTTGCTGGGCACGATCACCTCGCGCCCTTCGACGCCGATCGCACGCAGGATGATCTCCAGCGCGCTGGTGCCGCTGTTGACGGCGACGGCGTAAGGGACGTCGCAGAGCCGCGCGAACTCTTCCTCCAGCTGGCGCCCGTACTTGCCGAGCGTCAGTGCTCCGCTTTCCAGACATTCGATGATGCGTGCGGCGATCTGCGGTTTGTCTTCCTCCGGGAAGTAGACGGCCGCTGGGGGTACTTTCATACCAGCCCCTCCCTGCTCCTCAGCCATTTGTTCAGAGGCTATAACGATACGAGGGAAGCCTCAATTGAAGGTTACGGGCGAAGGCTGTTTCCAAACCCTAAGGAAGCATTAAGAGACGGCCAACAAATCCGTAAGAGGTTCTGACACCACCGGCCCTCGCGGCAGCACTACAGCGAACGTCGCTCCGCCGCCCGGCGATGCGGACGCACTGATCGAACCGCCGTGGCCTTCGACAACGTACTTGACGATCGCCAGGCCAAGCCCGACGCCTTCACCGTGCATCGAGCGGGCCTCGGTGCCTCGATAGAAGCGGTCAAAGATGCGCGCCAGCTCGGCCTCCGGGATGCCGATGCCCGTGTCCTGTACTTCGAGACGGACGTTGTCGCCGTCGCCGTGCAATCGGAGGCGGACCTGGCCGTCTTTCGGAGTGTACTTCACCGCATTCTCGAGCAGATTCTTCACCACCTGGCGCAGCCGCTCTTCGTCGCCGATCACGACCAGCCCCGGCTCGATGTCCGGTTCGATGGGCGCTTGTCCGTCCGCAAAGCCTATGCGCGAGACCTCATCTGCGCAGAGCCGCGAGAAATCTACGTGAACGCGCTGCAACGACTGCGTCTTGTCGCGGGTCAGGAGCAGGAGATCGCCGACGAGGGCGCTCATCGCGTGTGCCTCTCGGGACATGCGCTCCAGGCAGGCCGCCCGGTCGGCGGCGGGCAGCCCCGGATCGCGCAAGATGTCGAGGTTAGTGCGGAGGATCGTCAGCGGACGACGCATCTCGTGGGACGAGTCGGCGAGGAACTCCGTCTGCGCGACGAGTGTCTGGTCGACGCGCTCGATCATCTCGTTGAACGTCGCGATTAGCTCGCCCGTCTCGTCGCTCGTCTTACGGTCTTGCAACCGCTGGCTGAAGTCGCCGGTGCGCTCGATCCGCCGGGCCAGGCGCGAGACATCGCGGATCGGGCGAAGGGCCCGTCCAGCGATGTAGTAGGCAGGCACAAACGTCAGGAACAGCGCAAGCACGCTGCCCGCCACAAGCGCGTACAGCATCTCCGATAGAGCTTCGAACGTCTCGTTCGTTGAGCGGCCCACCTCAATGCTGCCGCCGTTGTGGTCCGGTGTGTCGACGGGCAGATACAGGAACCGCAAATGCCCACCGGCAACGTTGCCTTCGAAGAACGCCTGGACATCGAGCGATTTGCTCCGCGGCAGCAGTGCAGGCGAGCCGCGGAAGGAAGAGTAGAGCACGTTGCCGTCGGTCGTCCTGATCTGGAAGAGCGCCCCTGCGGCCGCTTGCTGATCGAGTTCCAGGCGCCGGCCCTGCACCAGCGGCTCCGAGAGCGTGCCGGCCGGCAGCAGCCCCAGGATCGCGTTGGCCTGCGCGGTGAGGCTATCGTCGAAGCTGCTGTAGATCCGGTGCCGTGCTATGAAATACGTCGTCACGGCGAACCCGGCGATGACGACCGCCACCAGGGCCACGCAGAGGAACGTCAGCCGCAGCCGCAACGACATCGCTTACGCTTTCAGCACGTAGCCGACGCCGCGGATCGTGTGGATCAGCCGCGAGCCACCGCCGCGCTCCAGTTTCTGTCTGAGGTTGGCGATGTGCACCTCCAGCGTGCCGGAATCCGCCTCCACCCAGTTCTCTCCCCAAATCGCGCGCATCAGGTCCTCACGCCTGCGCACGGATTCCGGCGACTGCAGCAACTGCTCCAGGATGCGAAACTCCGTCGGTGTCAAGCCCAGGTTCCGGCCGGCCCGGCGCGCCGACCAGGTGCGCGAGTCCAGCGTGATGTCTTCGTAGGTGCGCTCGACGCCTTCGGGGCCCTGGTTCCGAAGCGCCCGTCGGCGCAGCGCCAGCAGCCGCGCGACCAGCTCGTCCAGGTCGAACGGCTTCTGCAAGTAGTCGTCTGCTCCCGCTTCCAGTCCCGCGATGCGGTCAGCGACGGCGTCGCGGGCGGTCAGCATCAGCATCGGCGTTGACGTCCTGTCGCGCAGCAAGCGGCAGAGGGTGACGCCGTCCATGCCGGGCATCATCACGTCCAGCACTATCAAGTCGACTTGCCCGGCGTCTTCCAGGCGTCCGAAGGCTTCGCCGGCCTCCCTTGCCGTGACGATGCGGAACCCGCGACGCGTCAGCGCCAGGTCCAGGGCGGCGAGCAGCGACTCGTCGTCGTCCACGATAAGGACACGCGGCGCTTCCTCGCGCTGGGATTCAGCCACCCTCCCGAGAACCATTCAGTCTCCCTTGCAATAGTATTCCATCAGGGGCCACCCGTCGTCACCGGCGCGGCGACGGCACTTCTTGCACCTACAATATGTCTGTGGAGCTGTCCGAAAGCCACCAGAACCATATACGAGTAACCTTCAAGGGCGCCGAATTGCCGGGCGTCCGGATTACATCCAGCGATTTCGACTCTTGCACGTTCGAGAGATGCATCCTGACGGAGGCTGCACTCTCCCACTGCCGGTTCACCAATTGCAAGTTTATGGCCTGCGACCTGAGCCTTCTCAGCGCGCCGAACTGCCGGTTCGTGGACGTGGAGTTTCTCGACTCGAAACTGGCCGGCGTTGATTGGACAGTCGTTGGCTCTACAAAGACTGATCGGCTACTGTTCTCCGCAGCCTTCGACCGGTGTGCGCTGGACTACTCGAGCTTCTTTGGCCTCAGGCTCAAGAGACTGTCCAACTGCAGCGGGCTGGAAGTCGATTTTTCGGAAGCCGACCTGACGGGAGCTGATTGCCAGCGGACCGACTTTACCGGCGCCAAGTTTCTGCACACCAACCTCAGCGGTGCAAACTTCGTCGGCGCGAAAGGCTATGCGATCGATCTCACCGCCAACAAGGCTAAGAAGGCGAAATTCTCTTACCCAGAGGCAATGTCACTGCTTTCGGCGTTTGATGTCGTCGTCGAGTATTGAGCGCGGGCAACACGCTGCTCGCTTTTCCTGGTGAGCCGAGCGCACCGACCGGTCCGCTATGGGATGATGCTAGGTCGGGCGGTCATGCCGATAAGGGCATTCGATGACGCGCACGGCGTCGTTCGCCTTCAGGAAAGGCTTGAGGCGCAAGACGTCGCGGTTGTGAAGTACACGCTCCCACCAGTGCCTCGGGGCGAATGTCGGCAAAATAACCACGACCTTCTGCCCCGGCACCTCGCCGGCCGCGCCCGCTATGGACTCAACGTATGCCAGAAGCGGCGCCGTGAACGAACGGTAGGGCGACTCGATCACCTGCAACGGAATATCAGGCGCTGCTCGCTTCCACCGCTCTCCGACGGCGGTCGCCTCCTCGGTGTCGTCCGTAATGTGCACCGCCGTCACGTTGTCCGAAATCTCACGCGCGACCTGGACGGCGTTCATTGTGATCCGGTTGACATCGTCGACTGGTATGATCACGCGTTCGCGGGACAGCTCCACCGATGCCGTTGTGGGCCCGGTCGGTGCGGTCTCATCAATCCGGATGCGTCGCTGGAACCACTCGTAATGGCGGTGGATCAGCGTGAACACAATGAACAGAGCGAGCATCGCGAGCACTGAGATCCAGGCGCCCTCTGTGAACTTCGTCGCGCCGACGATCAAGACCACGACGAAGGTCGCCACCGCGCCGAATCCGTTTAGAGCGAGGCTCATCCGCCAACCGCGCTCGCGTAAGCGAAGCCAGTGCCGGACCATCCCGGACTGGGACAGCGTCATCGAGATGAACACGCCCAGAATGTAGAGCGGAATTAGCTTCGTGACCTCGGCTTGAAAGATAATGAGCAAGACTGCGGCGGTCGCTCCCAGGAACATGATGCCGTTCGAGAACGCCAGCCGATCGCCCCGGAACGCCAACTGCCTCGGTGCGAACCGGTCCCGCGCCAGGATGGCACTCAATCGCGGGAAATCGGCATAAGCGGTGTTAGCGGCGAGCAAGAGTACGCCGGCCGTCCCCACCTGGTAGGCGTAGTACAGCACATTCTTCCCCAGAACTTCTCGCCCCAGGATAGACACCATTGTCTCGTCAGGCCTGGGGACGATCCCGTAGCGAGTGGCGAGAAGGGCGACGCCAAGCAGAAATACGCCAAGAAAGGCGGCTTCCCACTGCATCGTGATTTGGGCATTACGTGGCTCCGGCGGCTTGAACGCCGGCACGCCGTTTGATATCGCCTCGATGCCGGTCACCGCGGCAGCACCCGACGAGAAGGCACGCAGGACGAGGAACACGCTCAGTCCGCTTACCGCTACTGTTTGCTGTGTGGTCGGTGCAGAGTGAAGCAGCGTGCCCGGCGCGTCGCCGATTGCGAGCTTTACCAGGCCGACCAGGATCATCGTCGAGAACGTCACGATGAAGAAATAGGTGGGCAGTCCGAAGATGGCGCCAGACTCCCGAATCCCGCGCAAGTTGCCCCAGGTGATGACGGCGATCGCCAGCACCGCCAGCTCAACCCGCAGGCTGTAGAGCGCCGGTGCCGCGGAGGTTATCGCGGCAATACCCGCCGCCACGCTCACCGAGACCGTCAGCACGTAGTCCACGAGCAATGCGGCTGCGGCGATAAGGGCTGGCGTAACCCCAAGGTTCTCATGGGCGACGATGTAGGCGCCGCCGCCGTTCGGGTAAGCTTTGATCGTCTGGATATAGGAGAGCCGCACGGTCCAGAGCAGCGCCAGGAGGGCCCCTGTGATTGGCAGGGTCAGATAGAGCGCGCCCGTACCGGCGAGCAGCAGGACAAGCATGATCTCCTCTGCGCTGTACGCTGCGGAGGAGAGGGGGTCGGATGAGAAGACCCCCAGCGCGCGTACCTTCGTCAGGCGCTCGTGAGCCAACCGGGCCGTCGCGAACGGGGTGCCGAGCGCAGCGCGCTTGACGATCGCGACGGCGCGCTCTAGACGACCGCGAGGCTGGCTCGACTCGATCGTCGCTTGGAGATAGCCGCCGCCCGGCCGCGTGAACGGCTGGTGTCGCAAGACTCGCAGATAGGGCCCGCGAGAGGCGGCGCCGTAGCGTACTTCGCGCAGCTCGGTCCCTGGAAGAAACTCGCGTTCAGTCGAGCGTTGTTGGCGCGGTACGACGATCCGCGTGTGTAGATCCTTGGGCTCGGCTGGTCGTGCCGGCGCAGCCGATGCCGACGACGTTCGGGAAGCCGTGCTCTCTCCGTCGGACGGAACGGGCTGTTTGACAGCGACGCCGGCCTCGGACCGAATCGGCCGCGGTATGCGCACCGAAAAGCGGCCGCGGTCGCCCTTCACTCGGCTGCTACCCTCAGCAGTCGCACCTTCAAGTGAAGTCCGCTTTCCGCGGTTTCAGCGAGCAAACCGTACTCGCTCGCAAGACGAGCAGTCAGGCCTTCGAGGTAATCAGTCGTTTGATCTTCGTCGAGGGGTAAGCTCACGGTCATCGTGCTGACCGTTGCGCCGGGCTTCTCGCGAAGCATTAGGCAAGCCGACCGCAAAAGTGCTTCGGCCTGGCCAAGCGTGATTCGTCGATCAGCGCGAGTCCGCTCCGCCCGTCGCGGTGCGCAGACCTCATCTAGCTCAGGATCATCCATTACGGAACCAGCTCGCCTTCCTTTGGCCGCGCCGCCGCAACGATGCGCAGGAGAGCCTCCAGCGAAAAGGGCTTGGGGAGAAACGCCAGCGGCCGAAACTCATCAATCCGCTCCTGGCTTACGCGCACAGCCGAAGTGATCACCACCGGAACGTTCTTGTCCTGGCGGCGCATCTCGCGCAGGACGTCCCAACCCGAGCGGTCCGGCAGGCTGATGTCGAGCAGCATCAGGTTGGGGCGCGCCTCGCTCAGCCGCGCCAGGGCTTCCCGCGCGCTGGCAGCTTCCGTGACCGTATGGCCCCGCGCGGCGAGGTTCCGGGTGATGATGCCGCGCAGAGTCGCCTCGTCCTCTACCAGGAGCACTTTCTTGCCGATACCCATCGCAAGACGAGTGTCCCGCAGGGCGTCTCAACGGCACGCCAACAAGGAGCCGCTGCCCATCAATGATTACTCAACGTTGTGAGCGAGCAACTCTGATTCTGACGCGGCCGCGGGCGAGCCCGAGGCACCCGCTAGAGGGTGTGGGTGGTGCTCCGGGTCACGGGGTTGGAGGGTGCGGGGCGCGGATCGCTAATCCGTCGTGGTGGTCATCCGGTAGCCCACGCCCGGCTCCGTTTGCAGGTAGCGCGGGCGCTGCGGGTCCGGCTCGATCTTCTTGCGCAGGCGGGCCATGTAGACGTGCAGATAGTGCGCCTCGTCCCCGTACTCACCGCCCCATACTGCTTGCAGCAACATGCGGTCGGTCAGCACGCGGTCCGGGTTCTCAATGAAGGCGCGGAGCAGATCGTACTCCGTGGGCGTCAGGTGGACTTCCTGGCCCGAGGTCCGGACGCGTCGCCGCTCGAGATCGACTTCGAGGTCGCCGGTTTTGAACACGGGTTCGGCCCCCGCCGCCGGGTGCGCCGCGTGGCGAAGAGCGACCCGGATCCGAGCCAGCAGCTCCTCGACGCCGAACGGCTTCGTCAGGTAATCGTCGGCACCAAGGTCCAGCGCCGCCACCTTGTCGCGCTCAGCGCCGCGAACAGAGAGCACGATGATCGGTGTATTGCCGTCGCCGCGGACGCGGCGGATCACCTCGGACCCGTCCACATCGGGCAAGCCGAGGTCGAGGATCACAATGTCCGGCCGGCTGCGATCGTAGGCGTCGAGCGCGGAGGCGGCATTCTCGGCGATCTCCACCTGGAACCCGTGCCCGGACAGGTTCGACTTGATCGCTTTCGTGATGCCCGGCTCGTCATCGACGACGAGGACTCGCGCGCCCTTGCTCATCGCTATGCCGCCGCCGCCGGCCGGTCCGAAAGCGGCAATGTGAAGACGAAGCGCGCGCCGCCCTCGCGACGGTTCTCTACCCAAATGCGGCCGCCGTGCGCCTCCACCAGCCCGCGCGCGACGGCCAGTCCCAAGCCGCTCCCCTGTGGCCGCGCTGCCGCGCCGGGAGTCGCGCGGTAAAACGGAAGGAAGATCTCGCTAAGGGAATCCTCCGGGATGCCAGGGCCGCTGTCTGCGACCTCGATCTCTACCTGGTCTCCGGCGGCACGAACGGAAACGCGGATCGTCGTCCCCTCCGGCGTGTACTTGACTGCGTTTTCGATTAGGTTAGAGATCACCTGGTCGATCTCCACGTAGTCGAAATGTGCCGGCGGCAGATGCTCGGGCACGTCCAGCACCAGCGAGTGCGCCGCAGAGATGCGACGCAGGCGGCCGGCCACTTCGTCCACCAGCGCGCCGAGGTCGTACCAGCCCTTCTCCGGCCGGATGCTGCCGGCTTCGATGCGCGAAAGATCAAGCAGATTGCCGACGAGCCGGTTCAGCCGATCGGCCTCCTCGACGATGGCTCGGGTGAACTCCCGGCGCTCGGCTTCCGTCCACTGCACGTCCCGCTGAAGGAGGCTGCCGGCCGAGGCGATGATCGATGAGAGAGGCGTGCGCAGGTCGTGCGAGACCGCGTTGAGCAGCGCCGTCCTCAGTTCGTCGGTGCGGCGGAGGATCTCGGCTTCGGTTGCCTCGCGCCGCAGCCGCAGTCGCTGCATCGCCAGGCCGAGTTGGTTGGCCACGACGATCAGCAGCCGGTCGTTGGCCCGCGAAAGAGGCGACGCGCCCGCGCCCCGCACGAGTACGATCGAGCCCGCGCGGCGCCCATCGACATCGATCGGAATGCTGAGGGCGCGGTCTCCCCCGGGACGCGGGCCCGGGCCTCTGGTGTGCAGAGGAACGACCCGGATCCAGCGGCCGGGCTTGCCTCGCTCGGCGCCCGTCGGCTCTTGCCCTGAGCCCAGGATCATCTCCGGCACGCCCGCCGCCCGCTGCGCCACCCTGATCGCTTCGATGTCGCCTACGTCGGCCTGGACGCTGGGCGTGTTCCGCTCCTCGAACGTGATCAGCACGGCGGCCAGCGCCAGCTCCCGGCGCAGCCTTTCGGCGACCGACGTCAGGGCGCGCTCAAGCTCCGGCTCGACCATTAGCCGCACAACGTCGTACAGAACTACGGCCTCCTTCTCACGAGCCTCCGCCTCCAGCGCGCGCTGCCTGAGAAGCGCCGCGAGCTGGCCGGTGATCACGCCCGTGACCAGCAGCAGTCCGAGTGCCATGTACTCATCGCTGTGCGAAACCGTGAACGTGTAGTGCGGCTCGACGAAGAGAAAGTCGTAGGCGAAGAACGAGGCGACCGCCGCGAAGATCGCCTGCCCGCGCCCGAATAACACGGCACTGGCGAGAACGGGCAGCAGGAAGAGCATCGAGGAGTTGCTGACGTCCGAGACCTCGCGCAGACCCGCTATCGGCCCGCAGACCAACGCCACCAGCGCCAGCGAGGCGAGATAGCTGCCGGCCGAGCGCAGTTTCGCGATGCTCGATCGCACAACCTCAGTCTAGACCTAGAGCGCGCGAAGGTTAAAGCGTCGGGTGATAGACTGGCCGCATCCACGAGCAGGAGCGCCCCACATGCAACTGACCGAAGCTCAACGACTCATCTACCAGACCGCGAAGTCGTTTGCCGACCGCGAGATCCGTCCCCACGTCCGCGAGCGCGCCAACGACGAATCGTTTCCGCTTGAGATCATGCGTAAGCTCGCCGATAACGGCCTGCTGGCCGGGCCGTTCCCGGAGGCGCACGGCGGCGCAGGCATCGACAACGTCTCCTACGTTCTCCTCTGCGAGGCGATCGGCGGCGCCAGCCCCTCTGTCTTCACGGCGGCGCTGACTGTCCAGCTCTCGCTCGTCAGCACCGCGATCCACGTCTTCGGCACGGACGAGCAGCGCGCCCGCTGGCTACCGGACCTCTTCGGCGCTAAGAAGATCGGCGCCTTCGCCCTCTCCGAGCCCAACGCCGGCTCTGACCCCGCCGGCATGGAGCTGGCCGCCGTCCGCAACGAGGGCGGCTGGGTGCTCTCCGGCAGCAAGTTCTGGATCTCCAACGGCTGTCAGGCCGACATTATCGTCGTCTTCGCCAAGACCGACCCCGGCGCACGCGCAAAAGGGATCAGCGCCTTCCTCGTCGACGGCAACTCACCCGGCCTGGAACGGCAGCCGATCACGGAGAAGCTCGGCCTCCTCGCCTCGAACACGGCCGCGCTCTTCTTCGACGGCGTCCACGTCAGCGACGACCGTCTGCTCGGTAAGGCGGGCGACGGCTTCAAGATCGCCCAGACTTCGCTCGAATCGGGGCGCACGTCCACCGCCGCCTGCGCCGTCGGCATCATCCAGTCGTGCCTGGACGCCTGCATCGCCTACGCCAGACACCGCGAGCAGTGGGGCAAGCCGATCGCCGCCCACCAACTGATCCAGGAGATGGTCGCCGACATGGCCACCGACTGCGAGGCCGCGCGCCTGCTGACGGTCGAGGCGGCCCGCAAGCGCGACGCCGGCGAGCCCGCGACAAAGAACGTGGTGATGGCCAAACACTTCGCGACGGAGGCCGCCGTCCGCGCCGCCCGCACCGCGATCTCCCTGCACGGCGGCGTCGGCTACCTGGCCGAGTACCCGGTGGAGGCCTACCTCCGCGACGCCATCGGCCTCTCCCTCTACGAGGGCACGACACAGATCCAGAAGTTGATCCTTGGCCGAGAACTTTTGGGCGTCAGCGCGTTTTAGTCGTCCTCGTCGGGCTCTTGGTCGAAAAAGGGCCAGCCTTCCGGAAGACCAAAGACCTCACCGAGAGTCATTGAAGCGGGAATCGACACCAAGTGCTCGCTGAAGTCGCCCTGTAGTCCATGCCGGTGCTGATCATCTCGGTCTCGTAGCGGACGACGCGAGCCATTCGCCAGAGGAGTGTGGCGACGCGGTGGGCGATCGTAGTCTCGAGATAGCCTTCGGGCGCTAGACTCTCGAGGACGCCCTGGAGGTGGGCGTCCCAGTCGGCGGGATCTTCGATGTCGAGGACCGGTGCGTTGGAGAGGATGCCGTGCGTCTCCGCGTTGCGGCTGGAGACGGTTTTGCCACGCTGGGATTTGGGGCCCGTCGAAATCATCTATGAAAATGATGGCACGGCCGTGGGAGCCGTTAAAGGGATAAGGGGCAAGGGTGCGACTGGAGAGGCGAAATGGGGGAAAGTGGGCAAAACTGGGAGTTCGTTTGGTAATTTTATGTTTTTGGGATTACGTCGAATTCCGGAATTAGCTCGTGGCGACGCCGATTCATATCTGCAGCGGCGAGGACGGTCTTCGGGGTTGACCGATTACGGATGCAGTTTCGGCGTCCAAAACAGCCATTATGTTCAGCGGATTCCTGGCGCGTTGGACTTGGTCGGGGGAGATGGCCACGTCGAACGGAATGTCTATAGAGCCAGAGCGGCACGCTTTCTCGGCCAAGAAGGCGTCGATTGCCTTCTCCCAGGCGGGGATCGATTCGTCGAATTGGATTGGTAGCGCTTTCATGCTGGCCTCCTTTGTTAGACAGCATGGAAGCTCTTGTCCGCAGACAACTCAACGCTGCGTTAGTGCTGGGGGGCTCCTTCCTTGGTCACCCGAGTTGACAGGCGTGATTTTTAAGGTCTTCGAGCCAGCGCCAGAAGCTGCAGGTCGGACAGATACCTACAACCGTCGACGGCGGCGAAGTGCCAAAGCTGTGGGTCGTGGTTGGGATCGGATTGTTCTCGGCTTTAGTCATTGCCGGAGCATAACTCGCGTGCATGAGCGGAAATGTCGCTCGAGATTTTAGCGCTATCGGTGCCAGTGTGACATCAGGGCCTTGCCAACAAATCTCCAGCCTGCTTCCGTTGACTTATGACAACGGCGGGCGACAATCGGCTACGTATGCCCCACACCCTTCGCCTCGACCCCTGGACTCCCACATACGAGTCCGCGTTGCAGCTTGAGGACGACGAGCCAGACAATGTAGACGCCTTCGTCGAGACGAATGACTGGCAGGTCATCCGGCCACTTGCATCTGAAACGCCCGAGTCAATTTTCTTCATTGACGGCGTCCGTCGCGTCGATACTGGCATCGTGGACGAGGCGAATGACTCGCTGGCGTACGGATTGCTCGGTTCATACGCAGCGGGTGTCACCGTCCACCGTCACGGCAAGGCCGAGATTCACCGCGAAGAAGTACAACGACGAATCGTCATCGGGGCGGATCGAAGGCACGAGACGATGCTCATCCCGGCAGGAAGTCTGACGCTCAACTACGTGGGGGCCGGGGTCAAAGAGAATACCCGCGCCAAGGTCTTGGCTCAGTTGCAGGTGCTCATGCGCAAATTGGAGGGAGACCTCGCGCGCGAGTGCGCTGGGCTCGCGGCGCTCACGTTCGTAGACGGACCCCTTACGTACCTTCTCCCACTCGAAGAGGCTATTCTTGGCTACGTAAAGACCCACTCCAAGAATTACTTGAACGCCGAACAAATGCGGACACTCAGTGCTCTTGAAACGGGGACACGCACCCCAATCTTTCAGTTCGGAACTGAAGGGAGTAGTCGCTACTCCTGGTACATGCGAGTCGGTCCCCGCGGAAGACTCGACTACTCACTTGCCGGCGTCGTCCGAATCGAAGTTTCGGCAATGATCGGCAAGGACGATGCCATGCTTCTTGCGAATTGTTCAACGGCAATCCTGCCGCGCTTCGCGACCACACCAGCTTGGGACCCGCGAGCTCCGCAGAATCTATATCCCATCAGCGCGCTCGAATCGCGACTTCACCACCACTTAGGTGACCGAGACTGGATTCGCCACAGCATCGCGGAACACTTCCATCGGCTAGCCGAGGCCGCATGACCGAAGTCGGCCGCGTGATCGGCACCGAGGACGCGTTCCCACTCGACTTCTGGGTCGGCGTCGGCGACGACTCGTACCTCCAGCTCGATGACATCGTCGCCGTAGATGCGCAGGTGCCCGGCCGCGGCGACATCACGCTCTACGGTGTCGTGGACATCGTCCGCTCCAAGTACGAAGGTGCTAAGTTCGACACTGACGTCTTTCGCACCGATGTCCTACCCGTCGGCATCGCCACGGCCGCGCACGTCTCGGTGACCCGCATCGAGCCGGAGATCTTCGTACCGCCGCAGCCGGGGCAGGCCGCCCGTCGCGCCGTCGACGCTGAGCGCGAGACGGCGCTCTACTTCGACCAGATGCGCAACCGCTTCGCCGCCGGACTCTCCCGCGAGGGCGACGTGATCTGGGGCAACCTGGAGTTCCTCGACGGCACGCGCGGCGCCCACGTCAACGTCTCCGGCATCTCCGGCGTCGCCACCAAGACCTCGTGCGCGATGTTCCTGCTGTACTCGCTCTTCCACTCCGACGCGCTCGGCTCCAACCGCCACAACGCGCGCGCGGTCATCTTCAATGTGAAGGGCGAAGATCTGATGTTCGCCGACAAGCCGAACAACCGCATATCCCTCGACGATGAGAAGAAGTACAAACAGCTCGGCCTACCGTGCGGTCCGTTCGCCGACGTCGGCCTCTGGGCGCCGGCGGCCAAGGGCGGATTCGAGATCACGCACAGCCTCAGCTCCCGCACGGAGGGCGTCACGGCTTACGTCTGGTCGTTACGTGAGTTCTGCCAGGGCCGCCTCCTGCGCTTCCTCTTCGCCGAAGCCGACTCGGAGACGAGCCAGCTCTCGTACGCCGTCACCGTCGTCGAACGCTACCTCTTCGAAGCGACGCTTAACCAGCCGTCCGCCCAATCATGGGTAGAGCTGGACGGCGTGAGGATCACCACTTTCGAAGAAATGGTTGCGCATATCTCGGACAATCGCGAAATCGTCTTCTCGAGGGGCAGCCTCGCCACCGGAACCCAGGATGCCTTCCTGCGCCGGCTACACGGCGTCGCCGACTCGGTCGGTCACCTGATCCGCCGCCTGGACACAGCAGAGGACGAGAAGCGCCACCGCATCGACTGGGGCGCGAGCCAGCTCAACGTCATCGACCTGCACGGCCTCCACGACCGCGCCAAGCGCTTCGTCGTCGGCGTCGTCCTCAAGCAGCTGCTCGCGGAGAAAGACACGCAGGGTACCCGCCAGCCGCTGGTCTTCGTAGTCCTCGATGAGCTGAACAAGTACGCCCCGCGCGAAGGCTGGTCGCCGATCAAGGAAGTCGTGCTCGATATCGCCGAGCGCGGCCGCAGCCTCGGTGTGATCCTGATCGGTGCGCAGCAGACCGCCAGCGAGGTCGAGCGCCGCGTCGTCGCCAACGCCGCCTATCGCATCGTCGGCCGGCTGGACACCGCGGAGGCCCAGCGCGGCGAATACGGCTTCCTGACCGAAGCCGCGCGCGCCCGGGCCTCCCTGCTCAAGCCGGGCAGCATGTTCATGCACCAGCCGGAGATCCCCGTGCCGTTGCTGCTGCAGCTCCCCTTCCCGTCCTGGGCGACGCGCCCGGACGAAGTCCTCGCCACCGAAGAAGTCCCTAAGGGCTTCCGGCGCTAGACCGGCGGCGCGAACGTCATGCGCTTCCTGCATACGTCTGACTGGCACATCGGCAAGCCGCTCCGCAACCAGAAGCGCGACGCGGAGTACATCGCCGCGCTGGAAGAAGTGCTCTCGATCGCGAAGGACGAGCGCGTCGATGCCGTGCTGGTTGCCGGCGACGTGTTCGACTCCGCAGTCCCTCCGCCGGAGGCCGAGCGCATCTTCTTTCACTTCGCCGGCGAGCTCGTCGGCGCCGGCATCCCGGCCGTCATCATCGCCGGCAACCACGACCACCCGAAGCGCATGAACGCATACGCGCCGGTGTTGGGCCGCCTCGGCATCCACGTCGTCGGTGAGCCCGTGCTGGCTGCCGAGGGCGGCGTTATTGAGCTGCCGTCCCGCGACGGCTCCGAGACCGCCGTGATCGCCGCGCTCCCCTGGGTCAGCGAGCGCAAGGTCCGCGACTTCGAATCGCTGATGACCGAGGGCAAGCACATCGAGCAGTACGCCGACGGCGTGGCGCAGATGCTCTCTCACCTCTGCAAGAGCTTTCGCTCGGACACCGTTAACGTCGCGATGGCACACGTCTTCGTGGCCGGCGCGAAGGTGCCCGCCGAAAGCGGTGAGCGTCCGCTGCACATCGGCGCCCTTTACACGATCATGCCGGCGCGCCTGCCGACAGAGCCGCAGTACATCGCGCTCGGCCACGTCCACGGGCCGCAGGACGTCGGCCTCAGCAATGCGCACTACTGCGGATCGCTGCTGAAGTGCGACTTCGGCGAGGCGATCCACAAGAAGGGCGTCAACATCATCGACGTCGCGCCCGGCCGCAAGGCCAAGGTCACGTCTGTCCCGCTGACCTCGATCCGCGAGCTGCGGAACATCGGCTTCGCGAAGAAAGGGGTCACGCTCGATGAGATCGCGGCGCTGCCGGGCGACGTCGGCGACGCGTACCTCAAGGTGTTCGTCAAGGTCGAACGTCCGCTCCCTGGGCTCGCTGAACAGGTGCGGGAGCTGCTCCCCAACGCCGTCGACATCGTCGTCGAGCGCACTGACGAGAAGCCGCAAGACGACGGCAGCGAGCTCCAGCACTTGTCCGCCGCGGAGCTCTTCACCACCTACTACCGCCGGATGTATGCCGAAGCCGAGCCTCGAGCGGAGCTGATGGCGCTGTTCAACCGCCTGCACGAAGAGGTCCTCAGTGCGGCCGACTAAGCTCACGATCCAGGGCCTGACCGCGTACAAACAGCCGGTCGAGATCGATTTCACGGACCTCGATCTTTTCGCCATCACGGGGCCGACCGGCGCTGGCAAGTCGTCCCTCGTCGATGCGATCACCTTCGCCCTGTACGGCAAAGCGCCGCGAGTCGGCAACAGCGTGAAGGAACTGATTAGCCAGGGCGAGGAGCGGCTCAAGGTCACTCTGGAGTTCACCACGAACGGCAACAAATATCGCATCTACCGCTCCGCCGCCCGCAAGGGCCAGGCACCCGTCCAGCTGGAGCACTTCGAGCGCGAGCGCGACGAGTGGGTGCCGGAGGAGGTCGACCGCGTCCGCGACACGAACGCCTTTGTCGAAGAGCTGCTGCAGATGGACTACGAAGCGTTCGTGAGATCAGTTCTACTGCCGCAGGGCCAGTTCCAGGAGTTCTTGGCCGGCGACCGCGACCAGCGCCGAAAGGTGCTCGACGGGCTCCTGCGTCTCAATGTCTACGGTCTGATGCAGCAGCGAGCCAATACCATCGCCGCCCAGCAGACCGTCGACGCAGACCGCATCCACAAGCGCCTTGACGAGGAGATGAAGGACGCGACCCCGGAAGCCCTCAGGTCCGCGAAGGCCGATCTCAAGCAGCTCAAGACGCGCGCCGCCGAGCTCGCCACCCTCCGCGAGACTGCCGACGCCGCCTGGCACACCGCCGAGGCACTCGCCGAAGCCCAGCGCCGCGAACGAGACGCCCGCGCCAAGTACGCGACCGCGGGCAAGACGCTGGCCAAAGCCACCAAGCTTCTAGAGGGCGGCAACCTCTTGCTCGCCGGCCTCGACGCACGCATCTCCGCCCTGGCAGCCGAGATCAAGGCCGCTGAGTACGACGGCGACCTCCACCTGCGTCTGACGAAGTGTCTACCGCTCCTCAAGCAGATGGAAGACGCCGCCACACGTGAGGCGGGACTGACGGCAGACATCGAGAAGCAGGGTCGCGAGGTCGAGAAGCTGCGCGGCGAGGTCGATGCAGCGAAGGCGGTCCGCGAGAAGACGATGCGGACCGTCGCCGTCAGGTACGAAGAGTACGATGCTGCGCGGCACACGAACGCGGCGGTGCTGTTGCGCCAGGGGCTCGTGAAAGGCGACCCGTGCCCGGTCTGCGGCCAACACGTTGGAGCGCTCTTTGAGGGCAAGCATCTCGCGCTGGACAAGATCAAGGGCGCCCATGACAAAGCGAAGGCAGATGAGGCCGCCGCCGCCACAAAGCTCGCTACATTGGAGAAGCGCTTCGTTGGCGAGGAGCGCGAGCTGACGACGATGGGCAAGCAGCTGACCGACGTGCAGGGGCAACGAGCCGCGGTCGTAGCAGACCTCGCCGCCGTATCTGATGAGGCGGGCCTAACAGTTGCGTCCGTCGACAAACGGATCGAGGCGCTGCTAGCGGCGAAGACAAAACGAGCGGAGCTCGAGATCAGGCAGCAGGCGGTCGCCGACAGATTGAGGGACGAAGAGACAAGCATCGAAAGGGCGCGAACTAGCGTGGCGGAGCTCAAGGCCGATGCGAAGACGGCCGAGACCGAGGCCGCGCGCGCTGCGACAGATGCCGCGACCGCAACGTCGAGGCTCCGCGAAGCTAGCGGCCAGATGGCGTGGGATGATGTCGTCCTTGCGCTCGATGCCGGGCGTGACGTCGTACCCATCTTGCGCCGGAAACAGACAGAGGCGCATAGCGAAGAAAGTCGCGTCAACCAATCGATCGGCGCCGCTGGCAAGCAGGTCGAGCAGATCGCCGCTAACATCGAGAAGGCGAAGGCGCTGCGGGAGCAGGAGAAGACATCCCGCGAAGAGGCCACGCTCGCCCGCGACCTCGCCTCGCTGCTGCGGACGGACAGCTTCCCAACGTTCCTGCGCCAGCGTGCGATGAAGGTGTTGGCCACGGCGGGCTCGGAGCAGCTGCGCATCATCTCCGGCGGCCGCTACGACCTGATCGCCGACGGCCAGGATTTCGCCGTGGAAGACATCTGGAACGCCAGCGAGCCGCGACCCGTCCGCACCCTTTCCGGCGGCGAGACGTTCCTCGCCTCGCTGGCGCTGGCACTCGCCCTCGCCGAGCACCTGCCATCGCTCGCCGGCAGCGGTCACCAGAGAGCCCTGGAGAGCCTATTCATCGACGAAGGGTTCAGCCACCTCGACGCCGAAACGCTAGATACAGTGGCCTCCGCCCTCGAACTGCTGGGCGAGGACCGCAACCGACTGATCGGCGTCGTCACGCACGTACCCGCCCTCGCCGAGCGGATGCCCGCGCGAATCACCGTCCACAAGTCGCAGGCCGGCAGCACCGTCACCGTCGAATAGATCGATCAACCTCTAAAATAGCCTGCGTTCTTCAGCGAAAATCTGCGGCCAAGTCAAGGAGCACGCCCATGCCTGACATCCAGCGAATCGGCTTCATCGGCCTCGGCATCATGGGACGGCCTATGGCCCGCAACCTGATCCGCGCCGGTTACCAGTTAATCGTCTGGAACCGCAGCCGCCCCGGCATCGAGGCGCTGATCGCCGGCGGTGCGACGACGGCAGACAGCGCACGCGAAGTTGCCCAGCAATCCGACGCCGTGATCACGGTCGTCGGCTACACGGAAGACGTCGAACAGGTCACGCTTGGTCCAAGCGGCATCATCGAGGGCGCGCACCCCGGCCTCGTCCACATCGACATGTCGACGATAGCGCCGGACGTTACCCGCCGCATAGCCGCTCGCCTTGCTCAGGCGGGAATCGAGATGCTGGACGCGCCGGTCAGCGGCGGCGAGGAGGGGGCCATCAACGCCACGCTGTCGATCATGGCCGGCGGAAACGAGGCGACGTACGAGCGCTGTCGGCCGCTCTTCGAGGCGCTGGGCAAGAAAGTCGTCTACTGCGGACCTTCGAGCGGCGGCCAGGTGGTCAAGCTCTGCAACCAGGTTATCGTCGGGCTGAACAACCTCGCCGTCTGCGAGGCGCTCGTCCTCTGCGTGAGGTCTGGGGTCGATCCGCGACGCATGCTCGATGGCGTTGGCGCCGGAGCGGCGAGCTCGTGGGCCGTGCTCAACCTCGCGCCGAAGATGCTCGCCCGCGACTTCCGCGCCGGCTTCAAAGTGGAGCACCAGCTGAAAGACCTGCGCTACGCGCTGGCGGCCGCCTCCGACGGCTCGGCTCTCCCCGGAACGGCCCTCGTCCACGAGCTATTCGCCTCGCTCGAGAAGGACGGTCTCGGTGGCGAGGGCACGCGGGCGCTTGTGAAGGCGCTCGAGAAGCTGGCCGGCGTGACGG
>DAINDD010000002.1:0-12774 GCA_036732045.1 Chloroflexota bacterium | reverse complement strand
GCGTGACGGTGTCCGTTTAGCGCCGCCGATCTCCTTGATGACCGAGGCGATGGCGTTCTCGCGGCGTTTCAGCTGAGCGCGCCTGGCGGCAGCGCTCGAAATGCAAACAAGGCGCAGCGTGCGCCTTGTTTGACCCCTTCCCTCTGGGCTCCGCGGCGGGTTCTACAGTCCCGCAGGCCATTCGGCTGGCATCATTCTATGCGCCCCGAAAACAGTGTCAAGGCGATTACGTCAATGCCAATCGTGTTAGGCGATTGTTCCACTTCTTGCTTCTTCAATTAGAATAGAGGTGTGAGAATGGAGGCGCATGAGCATGGTCAGTGAAACAGACGTAGTCGAAGTGCTGCGCGAAGTGTACGACCCGGAGTTGCATTACAACATCTACGATCTCGGTCTCGTGTACGACATCGGCTTGAGCGACGGCAACGTCCGCATCCTGATGACGCTGACGACGCCGATGTGCCCGATCGGTCCGATGGTGACCGAACAGATCCAGGAGATGCTTGGCCTGATGCCCGGCGTGAAAGAGGTCGACGTCGACTTCACGTTCGATCCGCCGTGGAGCCCGGACAAGATGACCGACGAAGCGCGCGCGGACCTTGGGCTAGATTAGCCGCGAGACGGCCGCGGATTGACGCGGATTGACGCGGATTTTTCGCAGATTATTCTAGACACCGGCGATTGCCCCGTAGCTGCGTACTGAGTCAATCTGCGGCCAAACTCGCGTAACGCCCCAGCGCCGCGAGTGGCCAGTAGTTCCGGTAGAGGTGGTACTTGATATAAAAGTCGCCGGGGAAGCCCGTGCCGGTAAACTGCGGCTCCTCCCACTGGCCATCCTCCTCCTGCCGCTCGACCAGCCAACGGACCCCGCGCTCGATGGCGCCTGCCGCGCCATTGCCACCCGCGCCGTCCACCGCCAGCAGGCCGAGCAAGCCCCACGCCGTCTGCGAGGCCGCTGATTCGCCGCGCCCGGCGAGCGACGCGTCGACGTAGCTCTGGCAGGTCTCGCCCCATCCGCCGTCCGCGTTCTGATGGTCCGTCATCCACGCCCCCGCCCGGCGAAATCGCCCGCGAGACATGTCGCGGCCCGCTGCGCGAAAGGCTGGCAGTACGCCGCCCGTCCCGTAGACGTAGTTCACGCCCCACCGCCCGAACCAGCTGCCATCGGGCAACTGCTCGCGGCGGAGGTAGTTCAGGCCGCGGCGGACTGCCGGCGAGTCCGCGTCGCCGAGCAGGCTCAGCGCTTCGATTACGTGCGCGGTGACGTCTTCCGACGGCGGGTCGATCACCTCGCCAAAATCGCAAAACGGGATCTCGTTGACGACCCGGCGCGTGTTATCGCGATCGAAGGAGCCCCAACCGCCGTTCGCTGATTGCATCGCAATGAGCCAGCGACGCCCGCGCTCGATCGCCGCCAGTTTCCGCCGCTCATCCGGCAGCCGCGTCCGCTGGAGCGCGATCAGCACCTCGGCGGTGTCGTCGATGTCAGGGTAGAGGTCGTTCTCGAACTCGAACGACCAGCCGCCAGGCTCGACGCTCCTTGCACGCACCTGCCAGTCACCGCCCGTCAGCACCTGCTCCCGCAGCAGCCAGCGCGCCGCCAGTTGCAGCGCCGGGTGGTCTGTCGGGAGGCCGGAATCGAGCAGCGCGATCATCGCCAGCGCAGTGTCCCAGACCGGCGACACGCAGGCTTGCGGGTTGAACGTGCGCTCGTCCTCGATCGCCCATGCGCCGCCGAAACCGGCGAGGCCGCGCTTCATCATCGGATGGTCGAGGCGATAGCCACGCAGGTGCAGAGCGATCAGCGAGTACACCCACGGCGGCTGGATGCCCGCCCAGGATCCATCGGCCTCCTGGTGCGCGACGATCCATTCCTCCGCCGCGCTGCAGGCACGCTCGCGGAGCGACAGGGCGGGGGTCCGGACCCAGGAAGGCAGAAGGTCGTAGCGCCGCAAGATACCCTCCGCCTCCTGGAAGAAACGCTTCCATGAGAGGTCGCTTGGCTGTGGCGGCGCGTAGTCGGTCTCGTCCCGCGGAATGGGATACAGCTCATTGATGCGAGCGTCGTCCGGTACGGTGCAGATGGGCCGCTCGCTGAGGATGATCAGCATCGGCACGATCGTCGCGCGCGCCCACGACGCGAAGTCGTAGATATTTAGCGGAAACCAGTGGGGCAAGAAGATCAGCTCCGGCGGCAGCACGGGCACCCCGCGCCAGTCCCACTGCCCGAAGAGCGCGAGCCAAATCTTCGTGAAGACTCGAGTCATCGGCACGCCGCCTGCCGAGACCACCCAATCGCGCGCTTTTCGCATCGCCGACCCGTCCGCCGGGATGCCCGCCAGCTTCAGCGCGAAGTAGGACTCGACCGTCGCATTCAGGTCAGGCGGGCCGCCGTGGTAGATCGCCCAGGTGCCATCAGGGCGCTGCTGCTCGCGCAGGTAGTTGGCGATCTTCGCCCAGCGCGCATCGTCTTGCACGCCCAGGAAGTGTGTGAGCAGCAGGTACTCCGCCGCCATGCAGACGTTGGTCTCCAGTTGGCCGGACCAGTAGCCATCCGGGTGCTGCGTGCGGAGGAAGTAGTCCTGCGAGCGCTGGATCGTCCCGGCGAAAGCGTCCGCGTCGACCGTCATCGCTGGTCGGCGCTGCGCGACGGTAGCGGGTGCTGCTCCCATTCGGCGAGGAATGCCTCGAAGAAACGCGATAGCGACCGGCAGGATACACGCACGGCGTCCACAAGCCGCAGGAAATTGGGAAGCCGCGTCGGATGGGCGACGTTTTGCCGGAGAATGGACCAGGCCGAGACGTATGACCGTTTGCCGACCATAACTCAGGCTTTCGGGCAGGCGGTCGTAGACTTCGCCCAGAGAGACGCGCACCGAGAGAAACGGTATCTGGTGCTCGAACGCGGTGTATCCACGACCACAACGTTACCCGCTTCGCCGGCCAGCTCGCGGTTCACGGGCACGGGACGCAGCGGCGCAAGCGTCAGGCAGCCGCCAACGACATGCGGGACGCCGGCGGAGGTCGCCGCCCGGCCGCAGAGATCCAGCAGGCGCCGATCCACTTCGACGCTCGGCTGATGAATGATGTCCTCGCCGGAGCGGGGGAGCATCGAGCGCAGGCAGAACGCCAGGTCGCCAACATTCAGGCTCGCCGGGATCGCGCTGGCCATCCGCGCCGAGACGATCGCCGACACGGGGTGCTCGTGGATTATCTCGTCGGCGATCCCATTCACGCGCTCCTCGCCGAGGCCCGTTCGGCAAACAAGCACGGGGCTGTCCTGATATGTGCCGCGCGAAAGGACGTAGCCGTCGTCCAACTGCCGCCGTTCCAGGACCTCGATGCGGCGGTCCGCGGCATGGTGCTCGGCCCGGACGCCGACGAAGATCGCCAGCATCAGCGCTCTCCGCCGTGGAAGTGCTGAACGAGCGGCGGTAGGAAGCCCGCCAAGACGATCGCCAGATTGCCGAGCGCCAACCGCGATCGTTCCGCCTGCGCGGCCAGAAGCGGCGCGGACTGCGGGTGCTCGCGCGCGTACTCCAGAAACCGCTCCGAATCGAACGTGCCGTCCTCGTTCACGCCGTACGTCTGAACGAGCTCGTCGCCGGCGCAATCGGAGATTGTGCGAATCGCCAGGAACGGCACGTCGTGATGTGCCGCCGCTTCGCCGATCCAGAAGCTCTCCATCTCGACGATGTCGTGCCCCTTCCAAGAGTGGTGCGCCGACTTCTCGGCAGGGCCCCAGGCCGCCACGTCCACGGTCAGCGACGTCCCCTTCGAGACGGGCAGCCCGAGCCCTTTGGCGGCGCCGAGGGCGGCACCGAGCAGCCGCGAATCACTGACGACGCTCTCTTGCTTGCCACCAGCGCGGTGCGATTCGTGGTCAAGGCGCTGGCACATCACGACATCGCCCACCTCCAGGTGAGAGGCTAGCCCGCCTGCCACACCGACTGACAGCACCGCACCGGGCCGAAAGCGCTCGATCAGCGCGTTGGCGGCGTCCTTGGCGCGACGCCCGAGCCCTGTCTGGCAAATGACGGCGCCGTCCGCTTCGAGTGCCGGGAAGCCCTCGATTTCGGTCTGGCGGTACTCCCGCATCCAGCCGAGGCAGGCGCTGACTTCCGGCTGCATGGCCGCGAAGACGAGGATCACCCTTTGCCAGCCGGAGTTCCTGAGTTGACGGGGCCGCCGGGCCGAACGGAGCGCCAGGCCATCTCGACCAGCGCCTGGGGGCTGGACATCGCCTCCTGGATCGCGGAGCCCTCATAGCCGCAATGCATCATGCAGTTGTCGCAGCGCGGGTCGCGCCCGAAGCCGTACGCTTTCCAGTCCGTCTCCATCAACTCCGCGAACGTCTGCACGTGCTCGTCCGCGATCAGGTAGCAGGGTTTGCGCCAGCCGGCCGGCGTGTACGTCGGCGTGCTCCACTGCGTGCACTCGTACTCACGCCTGCCGGTCAGGAAGTCGAGGTAGAGTGGGTTGTTGTAGAAGCGCACGCCCTCCCGGCAGCCGTCGAAGATGCGCCGGAAGAACGACCGTGCCTCCTCGCGCTGCAAAAAGATGTCGTGGTGGGCTACTTCTTTGTACTGAAAACCCGGCGAAACCATCATCCCCTCGACGCCCATGTCATTCAGCATGGCGAAGAGGCGGTGGTACTCCTCCGGCTGGTTGCCGCTGAAAAGCGTGGTGTTCGTGCAGACGCGGTAGCCCGCGGCGCGGAACTCGCGAATCGCCTTGATCGCCACGTCGTACACGCCCTTGCGCTCGACTGCGATGTCGTGCGTCTCCCGCTGCCCGTCGAGGTGCACGACGAAGGCGAAGTACGGCGAAGGCTTGATCGCTTTCATCGCGCCCTTGTACAGGAGCGCGTTGGTGCACAGGTAGACGAAACGTCCCTGCCGGATGATTCCGCTGACGATCTTGCCGATCTCCGGGTGCATCAGCGGCTCTCCCCCGGCGATCGAGACGACAGGTGCCTCGCAGTCGCGGACCGCGTCCAAGCACTGCTTCACGCTCAGCGTCACGTGGTCCCGAATCAGCGAATCGTATTCACGGATGCGGCCGCACCCGGTGCAGGTGAGGTTACAGTCCTCCAGCGGCTCCAGGATCATCGTCAGAGGGAAGTGCGTGCGGCCCGCCGCCTTCTGGCGAAGGAGGTACCACCCCAGCTTCAGGGAGAGTCTCAGCGGTCTGCTCGCAGTCATTCCGCTATCTCCTCCTAGTAGTCGCGCTCAAGCAGGAAGGCCGCCGTCTCGCGTAGCTCATCCGCCCGCCCGCCGGTCACGCCGGACCGCTCCAGTTCGCGGAGCGCGGCATCCCTGTGTTCCGCCGCCACACCCGCACAATACGCCTGCGCGCCGAGTGCGTCCATTAGCGCAAGCACTCGTTCCACATCTTCGCCGGACACCGACTCGCGGCCGTAGATGCGGCCTAGTTCCTCGCGTTCGCCAGTGTCGGCGCGGGTCAACGCGTACACGGCGGGTAGCGACTTCTTGCGGCGGCGAATGTCGGAGGCGGCGGGCTTGCCGGTTCGTTCCTCGGCGCCCCAGACGCCGAGCATGTCGTCCCGTATCTGGAACGCGATGCCAAGCGCGCGCCCGCATCGCCCCAATGCCTCGACTTCAGCCAGCGACGCCCCTCCGGCCAGCGCGCCAAGCCCGAGCGAAGCGTCGAAGAGAGCGCCTGTCTTGCGCGAGATCATCGCTACATACTCCTCCAGCCCGACCTCCCGCCAGTCTTCGAATTCGATGTCCATCACCTGGCCTTCGACCATCTCCAGCGTCCGCTCAGCGAGCAGGCCCGCCGCGCGAACAGCCGCCTCGGCGGAAAGGCCAGCGTCCAGCGATTCCGCCAGCGAAAGATACGCCATGCTCAACAGCGCGTCGCCAGCGTTGATGGCTTGCGGCAATCCCCAGACGGCCCAGACCGTGTCCCGGTCGTGGCGCTTGCGGTCGCCGTCCTGGATGTCGTCATGAACGAGCGAGAAGTTATGCACGAGTTCCAGCGCCGCGGCCAGGGGAAGCGCCTTCGCCGTGTCGCCGCCGACGGCTTCGCAGGTCAGCAAGCAGAGGGCCGGACGTAGCCGCTTGCCGATGTGCGCATCCGGCGAGCCGGCGGCGTCCTCCCAGCCCAGATGGTACCACAGCATGGCGTACAACCTCTGCGGATGCCGTCGGGAGAGCAGCGTTCGGAGGTAGGTTTCCAGCGACTCCCGGTGCCTGCTCAGAGCAGCGGGAGGCTGCACGTCACTGGCCCAGAAGCTGTACGACGACCTCTCGTTCGCGCGCGTGGTCAAGCTCGACGAGGAACACCCGCTGCCATTTCCCGAAGGTCAACCGTCCACCGATGATCGGGATCTGCTCGCTCGCGCCGAGGAAAACGTGCTGGCAGTGGGAGTGGCCGTTGGGGACCTCGCCGTCGTCTGTCGGGTGGAAGGTGTTGTGGTTGTAGACGTGATCCTGCGGGAGCATACGGCAGAGGAGCGCCTCGAGGTCGGCGATCAGGCCGGGCTCGTTCTCGTTGATCGTGATGGCGGCTGTTGTGTGCTTGGAGAAGACGACGGCAAAACCGGTCTCGATCCCGGACTCTTCGACGAGCTCGGCGACGCGGTCCGTGATGTCGATGAACTGGGGTCCACGCTCCGTCTGGTAAACGAGAGTATGCGAGTTCGCCTTGATCCCGGTTGCTGCTTCGGGGGTGGTCTTAAGCACGGGCGCGCTCCTTAACACATTGCAGGATGGAGGAGTCGTATGCTGGTGCCATGAACGCCGATACGGCGAGAGCGAAAAAGGCGCTCATTCTGGCGGTTGCTGGCTGCGCTCTACGAATGCTGATATTGGCCTCTGGACAAGAATAGCGGTCGTTCGTCTAAGCGTCCATGCCGCTCCACGCGGGGAACTGGCTTCGTCGAGTGCTAGATTAGCATCTGTGTTACGTTTTTGCACCACTTTTCACAAAGTTAGTTCGAGCGGCTTCGGCCTGTTGGATCACCGCACGCGCGGCCAATTGACCGCTGCGAATGGCGCTCTCCATCGTCGCGGGCCAGCCCGTTTGCGTCCAGTCGCCCGCCAAGAACAGATTCCGCAGCGGCGTGGCCTGCGTTGGCCGTAACGCGCCCACGCCCGGTACCGCGTCGAACGTGGCGTCCCGCTGCTTGACGACGAGTGATCGTACTAACTCCGCCCCGCGCGTCGCTGGGAATAGCGCGAACATCTCTTTCGTGAAGAGACGGATGATCTCCGGTGAAGGCAGGTCGATGAAGTCGTGCGCGCCGCTCAGCGAGATGTCCAGGTACTGCCCTGCCCCCTGCTCGCCCCAAAGCTTCGATTTATTGAAGACCCATTGCACGGGCGTATTCAGAAACGCCGCAAAGCCTCGCCCCCAGACCGGCCGGTCGTACCACAGGTGCACGTTGACGATCGGCGACGTGCCGATGCGCCCGATACGCGCGAAAAATGCGTCGTCTCTCACGACATCCGGCAGCACGTCCAGCACCGACTCGACCGGCAGCGCGATTACGTAGGCGTCCGCCGTTACCTCGCCCGAGCCGGCCTGCAACCGCGACACCTCGCCGCCTTCCACCTCGACCGCGGGTATCCCCTCTTCGAGCCGCAGCTCGCCGCCGCGCTCTTCGATGTAGCGCCGCGCCGCGCCGGCCAGCAGCTCGCTCAGCCCGACCTTGGCCCAGCCAACGTTGGCCCCGTGGCGCGAGCGCAGAAACCCCTCCTGGAAGACCATCAGCGCCAGATCCGCCGAGACACGCGAGGTGTCGCCGTTCAGCGTCGGCAGAACGATCAGGTTCCAGAGGCTGCAGATGGCGTGTGGCGTCTGCTTCCGCGCCAGCAGCCACTCTTCGAACGTTATGTCGTCCAACTCCGGATGGCGAGCGCGGTCCGTAAGCTGGATCTGCGAGAGGGCCCAACCTGCCAGCGCCTTCTCACGCGGCGAGAGCGACCGAAAGCGCAGCAGCGACGGCAGCAGATGCACCGGCGGCGGCAGTTTGGCGGCGGCGAGCAGACTCTCCCCCCAGACTTTGTCGATGACCGGCACCCGAAAGCGCCTCTGAAGGTGCACGGCGTCCCGCACGCCAAGCCGTTCCAGAAAGCGGATGTACTCCGTGCAGCAGCCGAGAAACACGTGCTGCCCGTTGTCGACCGTCAGGCCGGACGACTTGTCGGTGTACGAGTAGGCGCGTCCGCCGAGGAACGGCCGCTTCTCGAAAAGCGTGACGGCGTGGCCAGCGTCTGCCAAATTGCACGCGGCGGCGAGCCCGGCCAGTCCGCCGCCGGCGATCGCGACCGTGGGCCGGCTCAAGCGACGACGCTCCGCACCAGCTCCTTGCCCGCCAGCGCCAGCTTCTGCCTCGCGCTCAGGCTTACCCGCCGCCGGAAGACGACGCCGGGGTCGCGCTCAATGTCGTCGAGGATGGTGCGGTAGATGCCGGCCATCACACCGACGCAAGCCCGCGCCCTCGCAGGCAAGAAAGGCAACAGCTTGCGGCCCTGCGCGTAGTAGTGATGCGCCCGGTCGGCCTGGAACGCCATGAGCTGCCGAAACTCTTGCGTCGTGCGGCCCGCCAGCAGATCGGCCTCGCTGTAGCCGAACCACTCGATCTCGTCCAGCGGCAGGTAGATGCGCCCGCGGCAGGCGTCCTCCAGGACGTCGCGCAGGATGTTCGTTAGCTGCAGGGCAATGCCGAGGTCGGCCGCATAACCTCGCGCCTCCTCGCCGCCGGTGTAGCCAAAGATCTCGATGCTGATCAGTCCAACGATGGACGCCACGTGATAGCAGTAGCCCTTCAGCTCGTCGAACTTCTCGTAGCGGGTGCGGGTCAGGTCCATCTCGACGCCGGTGATCAGATCGAAGAGGTACTGTCGCGAGACGCCGTACTTCTCCACCGTCTGATGTAGCGCCTCGAAGACAGGGCCGGCCGGCCGGCCGGCCAGACACTCCTCGAGCGACCGCCGGTACGCGGCCAGCTGCGACCGCGCCTCGTCCGGAGGCAGGCCCGCGTCGGCGATGTCGTCGCTGGCGCGCGCGAAGGCGTAGGCGGCGTAGATCGCGCGGCGCTGGCCGTTGGGAAGCAGTATGAAGCCGTAGTAGAAGTTTTTCGCCTCCCGCCGGGTCAGTTCCTGGCAGTAGTCGTACGCTTCGTCCAGTCCGTTCCTCACCTGGCCTCCTCCGCCCTCATCCGTACCGGTGCGAGACCGCGCACCAGTGGCCAGGCCTTCCGCGCGCCCGAGACGCGCGGTCGCCGCGTCAGCACGTCGTAGCGCTGCCGCTCGATCTGGTCGAGTACCGCCAGGCCGCCGAGCGTGAACATCCGCAGGTCCAGGCGCAGCCGCCCGCGTATGCGATTTGCCAGTGGCAATCCCCGCGCGAAGTACTCGCGCGTCCGCGCTACTTCGAATCGCATAAGCCGGCGGAATTCCGGCGTCGCCTTTCGCGCGGCGAGGTCCGCCTCGCTGTATTGGAACCACGCCATGTCCCCAAGTGGGATGTATACGCGACCCATCTTCAAATCGCGGCGAACGTCCTGCCAGAAGTTCGCCAGCTGGAGCGCCGTGCACGTGCTGTCCGCCAGCCGCGCCCGCTCTTCATCCCGATACCCGAAGACGTACAGCACGAGCCGCCCGACGGGATTCGCTGAGTACGTGCAGTAATCCAGGAGCTCGTCGAACGTCTGGTAACGGTTCGTACGCTGGTCGCGCCGGTTCGCCTCGATCAGCCGCAAGAACGGCTCTGGCGGGATGTCGAAGCGACGGATCGTGTCCGCCAGTGCCACGAATCGAGCGTCGCTCGGTGATCCGTCATAACAACGCCGGAGCTCTGCCTCCCAATCGTCGAGCAGCGCCAGCCGGTCGCCCTCCGACTTGTCGCCGAGGTCGTCCACGCCGCGGCAGTAGGCGTAGAGCGCGAAGATGTGCGGTCGCAACTCGCGCGGAAGCAGCCAGGAAACGACCGGAAAATTCTCGTAGTGGCCGAGGGCGATGCGGCGGCAATGCGCGTAAGCCTGCGCGAGCGTCTGTGCAGGAGGCGCTTGTTCGGCCAGCAAGGTGGGAACTCCAGGACTAGTCCGGTCAGTATTCTACGCCGGAAGCTGTCAGCGGTCAGTTTCGGCCCGTCGTCGCTGACAGCTGGCGGCTGAGTGCCGCGTTACACAACTGCAACCACCCGTGCGTTCAAACTCCGGCCCACGCTGCTACGTTCGAACCGTTAGCGAAGGAGGTGCCTGATGGGCAAAGTCATCGACTGCGGCAAGGTGAATCCCGCCAGCTGCGGCCACATCGTCCGGGCGAGACCGAAGAGGAAGTCTGCGGAACGCCAAGGCCCACGCGAAGGAGCACGGCTTCAGCGAAGAGACGCCGGAGCTCGTCGCGATGATCAAGGCGAACATCTTCGACGAGCCGTCGGCCGCCAGGCGGCCGTGAGCGGACCGGTGCTGCGCCGCGCCTCGACACGCAACGTCTCTACACGAGGACGCGTACCTGCACTTCGATCATCACCAGCTCCGAGTCCTCAGGCGCCTCGATGACGATGCGCGGTTCGTCGACAATCATAGCGGCGTCGCCGTTGTCCAGCGGCTGACCGTTGACGGTGACCGAGCCGGCGACGACGAACAGGTAGCCGCCGAAGTCCGAGCGAAACTCATGCTCGACCGACCTGCCCTCCTCCAGGTGCGAAAGGTACATCGCGGCGTCCTGGTGAACAAGGACGCTGCCGCCCTCGCGGTCCGGCCCGATCGCGCGCAGCAAGCGGTTCGTGCGATCCGCCTTCGTTAGCTCTTTCTGCTCGACGCTCGGCGGCAGGCCACGCTCCCGGGGCATGATCCAGACCTGGATGAACCGCACGGGCTCTGTCTCCGAGCCGTTCTGCTCCGAGTGCTGGGCACCGGAGCCGAGCGTCATCCGTTGCACAGAGCCGGCCGGGAAGACACCGCCGTTGCCCAGGGAGTCGGCGTGGCGAAACGTGCCCTCGGCGACATAGGTCAGGCCTTCGATGTCCCGGTGCGGGTGCATCGGCCAGATCGCGCCGGGGACGAGCCGGTCATCGTTAAAGACGCGCATCGTCCCGAAGCCCATGTTGTCCGGGTCGTAGTAGTCGTCGAACGAAAAGTGCCAGCGCGCGTCAAACCAGCCGCCGCTCTTGTGGTAGATCTCGTCGCTCTTCTGGGTCTTGATCATGGTGCCTCCTTTCGCTCGCCTGGGGCCGGATGCTGCCAGGCCGGCAGGCGCCCTTCGCGGCGGCCTTTCTTGCGCTGGACACCGGACAGGATCTTGAACGTACGCTCAATGTACGCCTCGTCCTGCGGGGCATGCACGTCCACTGATAGCACGATCGCGCTGCCCCCGTCCGCGATCGACAGGCTCGTCCAGCCGCCCGGGGACTGACCCGCCGTCGCGTCCCTGAACTCGTACGATCTTCCTCGCTCCACTGCCGCCTCGCCGGTCTCGACCCGGGTCAGCCCTGACTCGTCGCCGACCAGGCACATCCGCAGCCCGCCGACCTCCCAGACTCGAAGCACCGGCGCGCGAAACGTTACCCGCTGGCCCGGCGCGCAGGACTTGGTCTGCCTCACCGTCAGCCGCGGCTCACTCGCACCTGACCCAACACCTCGCACCTCAACGACCCTCCAGCCAACGGATCACGGCGCTGATGTTCTCGCGCAGGCTCGTCCGCGCCTCCCCGATGAGCCAGCGGTAGCAGAACATCGCGTCCGAGCCAGGTGGAGCGTAGTCTTCCCAGGCCAGCACGTAGGCGCGGCCCTGCGCGCGACCCGGCCAGCCGGGCCGAGGGAGCAGGTGGACGTAGATCGTGCCGCCGTCGTCCGTCAGCCCGACCACGCCCGCCTCCACGAGATCGTCCCGTCCCTGCTCAGACAGCAGCCGCCGCAGCTCCCTCTCCAGAACTCGCAGCGCCATACGCCCATGCTATCAGCCCTGCTCGGGCACGAGACCGCCGGTATTCACCGTGTCTTCACCTTTGTAGCAAGTCATTCTCGTTGACCATTTCTTAACCCGCCCGAACACTGGTAGTAGACCGATCGTTACGGAGCCGCGAATGGGGAGGACACAACAATGAATACGGGTACAGACGAGCCACAGGCGGCAGCGGTATCGCTGTTTGACAGACGGGTGTCTGCCCTCGCGGTGGCCGCCATCGTCGTCGCTGCGATCGTGGGGGCGCTGCTCTGGGGCAAGAGCCTGACCACCGCCTCTAACTTCACTGCGGGTGACAACGGGCACCCCACAAGCGGGGACATGACTGACCTGAAGGGGCGCGCAGACGACGTCACCCTTACGTTCCAGCAGAATGGCACACTTACCTGCACGCACGACGACACTGCGACTTCGTTCACCTTCCACTTGAACTACAAGATCACCGGAGCAACGTTGCCGGGTGGCTCGGTCATCGTCGTCTATCTGTCCCCGAACCAGGGCGCGATCAACGGCAACGGCGGCTCGACCGCAGCTTCGCAGGCCGCCTACATCGCCGCCGTGGAGTCAAACGAGACTACGCTGTCCGTTGCAGGCCTGACCGGATCAGGCGTACTAACATTTACACTGGCCGTCACATCTCCCTTCAGGCTCAACAGCGGTGGCGTCCTCGGTGTCATTGCCAACGACAAGGACGCCACGCTCTTCAACAGCAAGACCAACTCATTGAACTGCACGGAAGTATCGGTCACTCCGTCGCCAACTCCGACGCACAGCCCGTCGCCAACGCCGACTCCGACCCCGACGCCGACGCCGACACCGACGCCGACGCCCACGC
>DAINDD010000001.1:60827-122729 GCA_036732045.1 Chloroflexota bacterium | reverse complement strand
TAGTGGGAAAAGTGGGCTGGGGGACACCCCCAGACCCCCGGTAGGAGGGCTTCGTTCCCCTTCACTCCCCTTCTTCCAGCATCCTGCTTAGTGGGAAAAGGGGTCTGGGGGACACCACCAGACCCCCGGTAGGAGGGCTTCGCTCCCCTTCACTCCCCTTCTTCAGCATCCTGCTTAGTCGGAAAAGTGGCTGGGGACACCACCAGACCCGGTAGGAGGGCTTCGCCCCCCTTCACTCCTCCCTTCTTCCAGCATCCTGCTTAGTGGGAAAAGTGGTCTGGGGGACACCACCAGACCCCCGGTAGGAGGGCTTCGCCCCCCTTCACTCCCCTTCTTCAGCATCCTGCTTAAGTGGGATGCCGCGCTTCACGATGAGCCGAAGACCTCCCAGTTGCTTCACGAAAGATCCCCTTCGCGGCTGGTAGCTGATAGCTGAGTGCTGACGGCTATAATCGTCCCGTGCTGCTGGAAGAAAGCGACTCTCAGAGCTGGGTGCTGAAGGCGCTGCGCGAGGCCGGCAACTCGATCGTTTCGGAGCTTTCAGGGCTGGACGAGAAGGTGCTGTGCAAGCGGCCGGCGGAGGACGAGCTCTCGCTGAAGGAGATCGCCGCGCATCTGCGCGATGCGGAGGAGCTGGCTGCGCTGCAGATGACGTCTCTCGTCGAGTCGAAGCAGAAGCCGGTGCCGGTGTGGGACGTCGACGTGCTGCCCCTGGAGCGCGACTATCGGTCGTACAGCCTGCGGAGGCTGCTCACGGAGTTCCGCAACTTGCGCCGGGAGACGACTTACCTGCTCTGGGGCCTGGACGAGAGCGACTGGAAACGGCCGGGGAAGCACCCGTACAAGGAGTCGATCACGCTCGAAGAGATCGCTCGGGGGCTAGCCCAGCACGACCTGGAGCATCTCTGGCAGGTGCGGCGGATCAAGTACGACCTGGGCGTCGAAGAGCCGGTCTCGCGCGATACGTGGGTCGACTGGTAGGCGCGTCAGCCGCTGTACGTCCAGCCGGTGTAGTGCGAGGTCATCGGCTCCACCTCTTTGAGGACGCCGCCGTCCAGCACTGCGCCGACGACGAGCACGTGGTCGCCGATCGGCTGCTCTTCGACGAGCTCGCACTCGAACCAGGCCATGGCGGTGTCGAGGATGGGGCAGCCGTTGGCGGAGGTCTGGTGCGGGACGTCTTCGAGCTTGTAGTGCACCTTCGCGCGCTCTTCGCCTTTGCGGCCCTCGACCTTCTCGCCGCTGAACGGCTGCGCGAACCGCCGCGCCAGCTCCATGCTCTCGTCGTCCTGAGCGAGTAGATTTACCGAGAAGTAGCGCCGCTCCCGGACGTTGGCGAGCGTGTGCGACGTGCCCTCGAAGGCAACGGCCACGAGGCGCGGCTGGAACGATACCTGCATCACCCAGTCGGCCATCATGCCGTTGACGCGCCCGTCGGACTCTTTGGAGCCCACGATGTACAGTCCGTACGGCATCTCGTGCATCACCCGCTCAACGTCAGTGATTGGCATGTGTCAGTTGTTGCGTAGTTCGCTCAGGGGATGAGGGATGACGACGATCCAGATATCGTCATCGACGAGGATGTCGGTTGTTCGGCTTCCAAGTAGCCTGGAGAAGGCACTGTAGCTGCTGCGCTGCTTGATGTACACGTTGAGGCGGTAGTCGCTCGATCCGAGCTGGATTACCCCGAATTGCGCTTCCGGGTACTTCGTCCGAATAAGCGCTTCCAGTTCGTCAATCCGTCGCTCTGCCAACTCCAGCGACGGCGCGGCAGCGACGCTAGCAGCGTATTCCGCGGACGCTTCCCTAATCGTGCTGAGCTTCACGGCGCGATCTACCTCCTGGATGAATCTTGCTGCATTCTTTGCGCCCCGGCTGGCATCGGTCTTCGAGACGTCCTCCGGCTCATAATCTCCTAGTGCTCGAAAGCGGAAGAGGTCATCGAGCATCGCCGTCAGCACGCTCGGTAGCAGCTTTCTTCGTTTTATCAGTTTACCTGACAACTGACTGGTAACGAACTTATGCTGCCATGCCTTGGCGGGCTGAATGCTGTTGTGGATCAGCGCCGCAACGGCGGCCTGGAAGGCGGCGTAGTAGGCGCGATTGGCGGCGGAGTTGTAGCGGCCGGCGGCGACGTCCGCCTTCGCGGAGGCGAGGCTTTCGCGGGCTTTGCGGAGGTAACGTTCGGGGTCAGTCACCGGGGGAGACCTGCCGCGGGCCGGACATCTGCTGCATCTGGCGCGTGGCTTCCAGCAGGCCGGGGACGGACGTCACAGGCGCAGAGCAAGATGTGCCGACACAAAGGTAGGCGGCGGGAGCGGGCTCAATCGGCAGGGAGAGTGCGGCGAGCCGTGCAGCATCACGCACCGGATCGAGCAGCTGGACGATGCGCTGCGGCGCGTCCAGCAGGAGCGCGGCACGGTGCAGCGAACCAGCTGTTTCCGGCGAGCCGACGATGTTCACTTCGGCGGGCGGGTTGAGCAGCAGATCGGCCACCCTGGCGTAACTCGCGGCGAAATACCCCATGCGGTCAGCCGTGCCCGCAAACGATTCGACGGCCGCGCGGGCGATATCGAGGTAGCGAGGCTCCCGCGTCAGGTGATGGAGGCGCAAGAAGACCTCGGCGCAGATGGCGTTGTCCTGGATCGACTTCTGCCTTTCGCGGAGGCGACCGACGTCCGGCGCTTCGTCCCAGACGTCCCAGAAGCCGCCGTTGGCGTCGTCGTGAAAGCGGCCGCTCAGCAGCTCCGCCAACTCGCTCGCGCGGTCAACGTACTGCGAGTCGCCCGTCACCTCAGCCGCGTCGAGCAGCGCACGGGCGGTGTACGCCTGGTCGCCGAGCAGGCCAACGATGTGCGGCGAGCCGTCGTGGTAACGGTACATCGATCCGCTCGACGAGTCTCGGCATTCGTCCCAGAGGAAAAGCAGCGCCTGGAGGCCAGCGCCGAGCAGATCGCGGCGGTCGAGCGTCCATGACGCCTCGAGGTAGGCCGAGATCATCTGGGCGTTCCAGGAGGTGTAGCAAGTTCGGTCGATGTACGGCTCGTCGTGTTCTTTGCGTCGCTCGGCGTCGAGCTTGTAGAACTCCTCGTCGGCGTCCTGAGAGCCGTAGAAGTAGCCTCGCTCCGGGTCGCGCAGCTTCCACTCGACGTATGCGATGATGCCGCGTGCGATCTCGGCGTGCTCTTCGCGGCCGGTGATGCGGTACAGATGGCACGCGTTGCGGAGGAGACCCGCGTTGTCCTCGAGCATCTTCTCGTAGTGCGGGTCCGACCAGTCGCGGCGGGTGGCGTAGCGGAAGAAGCCGTTCCATTCGTGGTCATAGACGTCGCCGGCATACATCATCTCCAGCGTCTTGCGGGCCATGTGCAGAAGGTCCGGATCCCCCAGGCGGCGGCTGGCGTACAGCAGCAGGTCGATCGAGTCCGTGTGCGGAAACTTGGGCGCCTCGCCGAAGCCGCCGTAGAGCGGGTCGTAGGCGTTGACGACGCTCCGCACGACACCGTCGAAGATGGCGGGGGTCAGCTCCCCGCCGCTGCCGGTGTACGCGGCCTCGCGGCGTTCCCGCAGCTCTACCGCTTTCTCCGAGACCTCATCGCGGTTGGAGACGAAGTGCGTGTAGACCTTCGGCAGCGCTTCCAGCATCTGCTCCGGCGGGATGTAGGTGGCGCCAGCGAGGATCTCGCCGTCCGGCGTGAGGAAGGCCGTCGTCGGCCAGCCGCCCATATTGTAGCGAGCGTTGACGTCCGGTCGCTGATCGTTGTCGACACGGACGGGGACGTAGTGCTCGTTGATGAAGGCGATGACACCCGGATCGGAGTACGACGTCTCGTCCATCACGTGGCACCAGTGGCACCAGACGGCGGAGAGCGAGAGCAGGACGGGCTTGTTCGCCTCGCGGGCCTCCCGGAAAGCGTCTTCGCCCCACTCGCGCCAGGCGATCTCGTGCGCGCGGTTCGGCCGTGGGGAGAAGTGGAGTGATGTCATACGTTCATTTAACCGCAAGACGACGCAGATTGTCGCAGATTCGGGCAGATTGGACGCAGATTATTGTGGCCACAGATGCGCACAGATTGACCACAGATGCTCCTCAACTGGCTCGAATTGTCGTCGCAGATTGGCCCACAAAGGGTTGCTCATCCTCTGGTGACGTCAGCCTAGAGAAGATCCTATCGGTGTCTCATCTGTGAAAATCTGCGGGCTGTTCTCAGCGCTTGGTGCCGGCGATGAGCTCGGCGACGATGTCGTAGCGGCCGAAGGAGGGGACGAGGTAGACGCCGGCGGCCTTCTCGCGGCAAAGAGCGATGAGGTCACGGGCCATTGCTGCGCCTTCTTTCGGACCAGCTTCGTCGCCGGCGCGGCGCATGCGGTCGCGGACGGAGTCCGGGAGGGTCATGCCGGGGACTTCGTTGTGGAGGAACTCGGCATGGCGGGAGTTGTGCAATGGCAGAACGCCGATCATGATCGGCTTCTTGAACTTGGCCGCTCCGTCCAGGAAGTGCTTGAGGGTCTTCTCGTCGAAGACGTTTTGCGTCATGAAGAAGTGGCAGCCCGCCTCGACCTTGCGGCGCATGAGACGCAGCTCTGTCTCCAGGGGGTCGGCGTTAAGGTTGGCGGAGGCGCCGATGAAGAAGCCGGCCTTGCCGGAAATCGACTTGCCGCTGAAGTCGACGCCGTCGTTGGCCAGCTTGAGGAACCGGATGAGCCCGACGGCGCTGACGTCCCAGACACCGACGATGTCCGTATAGCCACCGAGCGAGGGTGGGTCGCCGCGCAGGCAGAGGATGCTGCGGATGTTGAGCACGTGGGCGCCGATCATGTCCGAGTGGATGGCCATAGCGTTACGGTCCCGAGTGGTGTAGTGCATGACGATGTCAACGCCTAGCTCTTGCTTGAGCAGCACCGACATCGCCAGCGGCGACATACGCACTTTGGCCGTAGGGCTGTCGCCGACGTTGATCGCGTCGACGCCGGCGTCGCGCAGCAGGCGCGCGCCCTCGACGGCCTTGGCGGGGCGGAGGCCGTGCGGCGGGTCGACCTCGACGGTCATCACGAACTTGCCAGCCTCGACCTTCTGGCGAAAGGTGGAGGGCGTGCCTCGGGACACGCTGGCCGGAGGAGACGCCGAGGTAGATCGTGCGGCCAAGTTGAGGCCGTCTGTGGGTGTGTCATCCATATCCTGTTCAGAGTATCGGAATGGGGGAAACGGGAGCAAGGCGCGGCGACGTTGGTGAATCGGCGGCGCACGGGCGCAGCATGCTGCGCGCTTACAACTGGTGTTTCGCTAAGGCCTTCGCCTTGACCTTTGCCGCCGCCTTCATCATCGATTCGAGCTTCTTGTAGTCGCCGGCCGGGATTTGGTGGAGGTTGCCTGGGAGGCGAGGCGCCAGTGCTGGGCGGGCCACTTCTTGGTGTACTCCATGCCGGGCGCGATCTCCCGCACGTCGAGGTACTGGTCTGGCTCGAGGACGATCAACGGCTTCACTCTGACGCGGAAGGGGTAGTCTTCGCCGGGCTTCTTCTCGCTCTTGAACACCCTGGCATGGTCTTTGAAGTAGCCGGAAGTGATCTCCGCCAATCCACCGAACTTCAGATCTTCGTCAGGTAGAAGATGAGCTTGTCGCCGGGCTTCATCTGCGCCGCCTCGTTGTGACGGGTGCTCTTGAAGCCGAACATGTCGAAGCCGCGGGCCTCGGCGATGCGCATGTTTTCCTCAGAGCCGACGACGATCCAGTAGGTGATGGGCCACCTCCGGGGGACATGATAGGACGGGCGGGAAGTAGGAAGTCGGAAGATCGAAGGTGCGGCGGCGCTCGGAGGTGACGCCTCGCCGCCACGCTGGCGACGGGAAGTGCAGAGGGCGGAGCCTCTCTGCCGGGGCGTTGGGGGTGTCCCCCACACAAACCTCGGGCGGGCGGGACGCACAACATCGCTGTACGGCCACCCACCAAAGGCCGCGCAAAACAATGAGGCCCGGCGCTCTCGCACCGGGCCTTCTGGTTCGGGTTAGGGGGCGTCTAGCAGCAGGCCTTGGCCTGGCCGCCACCCTCGGCGGTCTGGAAGGAGGTGCCGCAGGCGCAGGACTTGACGGCGTTCGGGTTGAAGATGGTGAAGCCGGCCTTCATCAGGTCGTCGACGTAGTCGATCTCGGCGCCTTCGAGGAGCGGCGCGCTGTCCGGGTCGATGACGATCTTGACGCCGCGGTCTTCGATGATCAGGTCTTCGGCGTCGACGTCCCGGGCCAGGGCCATGCCGTACTGGTAGCCGGAGCAGCCCCCACCGACGACGAAGACGCGGAGACCAGTATCGGCGGGCAGACCCTTCTCCTTGAACATGTCGCGGGCCTTTTCGGCGGCCTTTTCGGAGACGTTCATCATTTCAGCACCTCTGTTCTCGGTTAACGAAGCGAGTTCTTCTCATATTCGATTGTGCCAGACGTGAGGTGAGATAGCAAGGGAGTCCTGCCCCACGCGGGAAGCGCTCTGCAGTCAGCTTTCACCGGTCAGCTATACGTCGACGCCGATCGACCGCAGGTCGGAGGCGAACTGGCCGTAGCCGGTGAAGTAGAAGCCGTGCATGCCGACGGCGCGGGCGGCATCGGCGTAGGAGCGGACGTCGTCGGCGAAGACGCTGGCCTCGGCGGGAACATCCATCTCGCGCAGAGCGTGCTCGAAGATGGCCGGGTCGGGCTTAGCGAGGCCGATGTCGCCGGAGCCGATGCGGACGTCGAACAGCGGGATGAGGTGCGGGAACTCGCGGTTGATGCGCTCCTCCATACCGGGGACAGTGTTCGAGATGATGCCCGTCCGGTAGCCGCCCGCGCGTAGCCGTTCGACGAGCGAGATCATGAGCGGGTTGAGCAGCCGCTCGGCCTCTTGCCAGGCGTTCATCAGTTCCTCCCCCCGCTCGAGGCCGACGATCGCCTGCGCGGCCGCCCGGATCGACTCGAGCCACTCCTCGTTGGTGCAGGCGCCGACCTGGTAGTCCATGTAGCGGCTATCGCGGTAGAGGCAGCGAAATAGCGTGCGCTCCTCGAGGCCGAGGCGCGCTTCGATCGCCTTGTGGTCGATGCCATCGGCGTGCTGGAGGAGGACGCCGCCGAAGTCGAAGAAAACGGCGCGAATGGTCATGTGATTAGGGTCGCGGGTCGGGGGTCACGGGTCAAGGGTGAATGGAGGGGAAGAAGGAAGTAGGAAGCAGGAAGGCTTGGCGCAGGAAGTGATTCTGTTGCTCGTTACCTTATTCGTTGAAGGAGGGCCGTTGGCGTCGTAACCCACCGCCCTGGACCCCCCAGATCCCTTCGCTGGAGAAGATCTCGCTCGGAGAGGGCGTGGTCGGCGCTCAGGAAGACACGAGGCGGACGCTGTTCACTGTCGACTATCCAATAATCGCGAGCCAATGGTCACAGCCCGCCGTACTTATGCGCAATCGGCAGCCGGCGGTCGCGGCCGAACGCCTTGGGGGTGATCTTGACGCCGGGAGGCGACTGACGGCGCTTGTACTCGTTGCGGTTGATCATCTGGACGACGCGGGCGACGGTTTCGCGGTCGAAGCCCTGGTCGACGATCTCCTGGATGCTGCGATCGTTCTCCACGTACTGCTCGACGACGGCGTCAAGGATGTCGTACGGCGGGAGCGTGTCCTGGTCGAGCTGACCGGGCTTGAGCTCGGCGCTCGGTGGCTTGGTCAGGACGCTCTCGGGGATGACCGGCGCGGCGCCGAGCGTGTTGCGGTAGCGGCAGAGGTCGTAGACAAGAGTCTTCGGTACGTCCTTAATCACCGCGAAGCCGCCAGACATGTCGCCGTAGAGCGTGGCGTAGCCGGTGGCGAACTCGCTCTTGTTGCCCGTAGTGAGCACGATCCAGCCCAGCTTGTTCGAAAGCGCCATGATCGTGTTGCCGCGAATTCGCGACTGGATGTTCTCCTCCGCTGTACCGGCAAGACCACCGCCGAGCTCTTCAAACGGGCGCTCCAGCATCTGGAGGTACGCTGCATGCGCCGGCTCGATGGGGATGACGATGAAGCGGATGCCGAGGTTGGCGGCGAGCTCGCTCGCGTCGGCGATGCTACCCTCCGACGAATAGCGCGAGGGCATGCCGACGCCGAGAACGTTTTCGGCGCCGAGCGCGTCGACAGCGACAGTGGCGACGAGACTGGAATCGATGCCTCCGGAGAGGGCGACAAGCGCCTTCTGGAAGCCGGTCTTGCCGAGGTAGTCGCGGGTTCCCGTGACGAGCGCGGTGTAGACTTCGGCCGCGTGGGGTAATTCAGTTTCGATGCGTGGCTTCACGGCGGGACGCTGTTGCGCCGCTCTTCCTTCGGGAACCTCATGATGAGCGGTGGAGACGTCGGCGATTGCGATATGGCGGACTTCATGGGCGTTGGCTACGTCAGTCAGCGGCTGGGTGCGCAGATCCGCCTCGCGGATGTCGTAGATGAGCAGATCTTCCTCGAACATCTTGGCCCGTGCGAGCAGCTCACCAGTGGGACCGAGGACCATCGATCCTCCGTCAAAGACGAGCTCGTCCTGGCCGCCGACCTGGTTCGTGTAGACGATCGCGACGCCGTAATCGCGCGCGCGGCCGGCCAGCATCTCCTCGCGGAAGCGACGCTTGCCCGCGTGATAGGGAGAGCCGTTGATGTTGACGATGAGCTGCGCGCCACCGAGCGCCTGGGAGCGCGTGGGATCGCCGGGATACCAGATATCCTCGCAGATGTTCACGCCTACGCCCAGGCCGCCGATCGTGTAGACCGGGCACGCCTCGTCGGAGCGGAAGTAGCGCAGCTCGTCGAAGACGCCGTAGTTCGGCAGGTGCTGCTTGCGGTAGGTGTCCACGATGCGGCCATCGTGGATGACGGCGGCGGCGTTGAAGATGTCGCTTCCCTCCAGCGCGACGTAGCCGACGACGGCGGTGATGCCTCGGCAGGCTTCGAGGACGGAGCCCAGCGCTTCGAGATTGTCGGCGATGAAGCGCGGGCGGAGGAGCAGGTCTTCCGGCGGATAGCCGGTGATCGTCAGCTCCGGGAAGGAGACGAGATCGACGCCGGCGTCGCTGGCCCGGGCGATCCACTCGCGGACTTTGCGGGCGTTGCCCTGGAGGTCGCCGACGGTGGTGTTGATCTGCGCCAAGCCGACGCGGAGAGTCTGCATCGCGCACTTAGTGTAGCACCGACACTAAGACCGGGCGAGCGCTCGTTGCCCTCACCCACGCTCTCTTCCGCCGGAGGCGAACGAGCGGGGAAATGATGAGATCGCGCTTGACCCTCATACCCCCTTGTGATATTCCCTACAAACGGGCCTACGCCAATCGGCCGGGGCCCGGAGTTACGCAGGAGCGCGCATGGAATACATTCAGACAATCCTCTTCCAGATTCCGGCCTCTCGGCTTGAGGAGGCGTCCGCGGCGGACGGCCTCCTCTCGGAGCTCGATCAGCACCTGGAGTTCCTGCGCAACCAGGTCGGTTTCCGGGACCTGCGGCTCACGCGCTCGATTAATAACGAAGGCAACATCCTCGTCGTCGTTGAGACACGGTGGACGGACGACGGCAGCCTCGTGCGTTACGAGACGAACGAGCCGAACGCGGCCAGCATCGTGCGCAAGCACCGCGGCATCCTGGTCTCCGACAGCCTGCAGGTGCTGGACATGGAAGCGCTGCGTACGGAGTCGTCGTGGAAGCCGGCGGAGCAGGCCGAGCAGGCCCGTGAGCGTGTCGTGCTGCCGATTGCGATCCCGCTGGGGGTGCTGGCCTTCGCGCTGCTCATGATTTATGGCCTTTCACGCATCTATCTGCAGATTCGCGGCGACAATGCGACTGCGCTGGCGGCAGGCATCGCGATCTTTGTTCTGCTCGTCTCGTTCTACCTGGCGAACAACCCGCGGGCATCAGGAGCGCAGATCGGCGGAATTCTTGGCATCGCAGCGATCGCGCTTGTCGCCGGCACGATCTGGGCCGTCGCCTGGAAGGACAACGGGACGGAAGCGGCGGTAACGCAGCCCGCGGCGTCGGCGGCTCCCGGGGCAAGCGGTTCGCCGGGCGGCAGCCAGGAGATCGATCTGGCAGACATCGTGATCAAGTACAACGGGCAGGATAACCCGACGAACATCCCAGTGAAGGCGGGCCAGGCCGTCACGTTCCAGCTCAAGAACACCGGTGCCGCCGTGCACAACATCGACGTCGGCGGGACGAGCGAGCAGAGCCCGACCGACGCCTATTTCTGCTCCCCCGGAGACGGCAAGTCTACGGCCTGCTCGACGCCGAACAAGCTGGTAGCGGGCGGAACCGGGACGGTGACGTTCACGATCGCGACGCCGGGAACGTATCACTTCCGCTGCGACTTCCACCCGACGCAGATGTTTGGGACATTCGTCGTCTCGTAGGAGCCGAAGCGCGAATCAGCGGGCGCCGATCACTGCCGGCGCCCGTTTTGTTTGGGGCTCGTAATACGGGCAGGCGCCCGGCCTACTTGCGCGGCGTGACGCCGATCTCACGAAGCTCTTCTTCGATCTCGGACCAGGCTGGGCCCTTCGCCTCCCTCTCCTCCTTGGCGTACCACTTGAAGAAGGAGACACCGATGAATCCCCAGAGGATCAGGCTGCCGAACACCTTCATGACGAGCGCGCCGAGCTGCTGGTCAGTCACAACCGAGATACCCATGATGCGCGGCGCGGTGGCGTAGAAGCTGTAGATAGGGCCAGTAGCAAACGTCAGGAACGCCGCTACCACCGACGGAACGAGCGACTGCAAGAAGAGATACATCATCCGGAACGGGTACGTCAGGTGCGGAAGGCCCGGCACGTTGGTGATCACCGGCCACCACATCATCAGCGATGCGCTGACGAGGAAGACGTGCACGAAAAAGTGGAACCAATGGTGGTTGAGCGTGAAGTCCATCGACGCCGGCAGGTGCGTCACGACGAGCACCGCGTTGAAGAAGCCGAACGTCACCAGCGGGTGAAGGACGCGGCGCATGACCGGCAGGACTCCCTTGCGGATGAAGAGGGCTTCCCATAGCCAGGTCGGTACGCCGGCCAGCAGCAGCGGAGGAGCTACGAGGCTGAACAGCAGGTGTTGGGTCATGTGGACGCTAAGCAAATAGTTCTCGCCGATGTCATGGATGGGCGTGCCGGCGGCGAGGAAGACAACGGCTACGCCTGAGCAATAGCTGGCGACCTGGCGCCGCATGACGCGCCCGGCGTCCGGAATGTGCGGGCGCCAGACTGTGACGGCATACCAGTAGGCGACCAGGACGCCGAGGCAAAGCGTGATGACGTCCAGATGAAGGTGCCAGGCGTACCAGGGGCCCGTCGGCGCGACGTGTAGCGGTATCGGAATCACGGCTGTCTCCTGCTCCTGGCCGGCGCTTGCGCGGGCAGGAACTCCTCAGACGAGATTTCCGCGCAGCGCGGAGATGACGACGGTGAAGACGGCGGCGGCCGTCAGCAGGCCCAACAGGAAGAGCGTGGAGAAGAGCCGGCTATCGAAGCGCAGGTGCATGAACCAGAGCACGACAAGCGTAAACTTGACCAGCGACATCACCAGCAAGACCGCCACGAGTGCGTTGTGGCTGAGGCCGACGTAGTACATGCCGACCTCGAAGCAGGTGATGAAAAACAGCACGAGGCCGATCTGCGTGTACTCCAGGACGCCGGGGTGGTGATCGACGTGCGCCTCGGCGGCCTGTGCCTCCGCCTCCGGGATGATCGGCTCGCCGCGCTGCCTTCTGTAATCAGCCAGTGTCATGTGCAACCCCTCACTTAGGCTGAATCAGATAGATCAGCGTGAAAATGACGATCCAAACGATGTCGACGAAGTGCCAGTAAAGCCCGGCAAGCTCGATGTTCAGAGAGTTCTTCTGCTGGATGCCGCCGCGCAGGGAATAGGTGAGAAGCGAGAGCAGGATCAGTACACCGATTGTGACGTGGGCGCCGTGGAATCCCGTGAGCACGTAGAACGTCGTACCGAAGAGGTTGGTGTGGAGGCTCAGGCCTCGCTGGCTGAACTCCGTGAACTCGTACACCTGGCCGGAGATAAAGAGCGCTCCGAGAATAGCCGTGGTGAAGAGCCAGATCTGCATGTTGCGCACGTTGCCCCGCTGGATGGAAGCCAGGGCCAGCACCATGCTCACGCTGCTCATCAGGAGGACGAAGGTGCTGACCGACGTGAAGGGGATATCGACTAGATCTTGCGGATAGGGGCCGTTGAGGCTGTGGCCGCGGTACAGAAGGTAGGCGGCGATGAGCGAGCCGAAGAAGAGGCACTCCGAGCCGAGGAAGAGCCACATCAGCAGCTTCCGGTTGTCCAGGCCAGTGGACGTTTCTAGATGGGTTGTGCCTGCCGCCACGGGTCCTCCTATGCCTCTTCCGTCGCTGGCTCCAGCGCCCAGCCAAAGAGGCCGATGAGCAACAGCGCCGCGCCAACCGGCACCAGCGCGTAGTCGTAGATGACGCCGACGGCGATGAACGGGAAGCCAAGCGATGCCATCAGCGGGAAGAACGACGGCGAAGGCATGTGAATATCGTGCTCGTCGTGGCCGCCGTAGCCCGTGTGAGCCGCCTCAGGCGCGTGCGCGGCGCCGGCCAGCACCGGAGTGACGTTGCCTTGCTCGTCCTCCTGATACTTGCGGTGCCAGAACTCGTCGCGGGCGTGGACGACCGGTATCTCGGCGAAGTTGTAGTGCGGCGGCGGCGAGGGGATCGTCCACTCCAGAGTGCGCGCGTCCCAGGGGTCGTCAGGCGCTTCTTTGCCGCGGCGGACGCTGATCAGGAAGTTGATGATGAAGATCAGCACGGAAAGAGCGATCGTGAAGGCGCCGATGCTGGAGATCAGGTTCCAGAAGTCCCAGCCATAGCCGGACGGGTACGTATAGATGCGCCTCGGCATGCCGAGCAGCCCGGACATGTGCATAGGAAAGAAGGTCAGGTTGAAGCCGATGAGCATGATCCAGAAGTGGATATGGCCGAGCGTTTCGTTGAGGAAACGGCCGGTGAACTTGGGGAACCAGTAGTAGACCCCGGCGAAGAGCCCGAAGATCGCGCCGCCAAACAGCACGTAATGGAAGTGTGCGACGACGTAGTACGTGTCCTGCTGCTGGTAGTCCGCCGGCACCATGGAGTGCGTGACGCCAGAGAGACCGCCAATTGTGAACATGGCGACGGTCCCGATAGCGAACATCATGGGCGCTTTGAAACGGATCGAGCCGCCCCACATGGTGCCCATCCAGTTGAATACCTTGACGCCGGTAGGGATGGCGATCAGAATCGTCGAGATTCCGAAGGCGGAGTTGGCTACCGTGCCCAGGCCCGTGGTGTACATGTGGTGCACCCAGACGCCCCAGCTCATGAAGCCGATGGCGATTCCGGAAAAGACCACGAACGGGTAGCCGAAGAGCGGCTTGCGCGCGAAGACCGGCAATACCTCGGAGATGATGCCGAAGGCCGGCAGGATGAGGATGTAGACCTCCGGGTGGCCGAAGAGCCAGAACATGTGCTGCCAGAGGAGAGGGTTGCCGCCGGCGGCCGGGTTGAAGAAGTTGGCGCCGAAGAAACGGTCGAACGAAAGCTCGAACAGGGCCACCGCGATCACCGGCATGGCGAAGATGATCAAGAACGAGGTGACCAGCGTCATCCAGATGAAGACCGGCATGCGGAAGAGCGACATGCCGGGGGCGCGCATGTTCAGAATGGTGACGATGAAGTTGAAGCCGCCGGCCAGCGAGGCGACACCCAGGATATTGAGACCGAGCGCCCAAAAGTCCATCCCGTGGCCCGGCGTGAATGCGCGCAGGTTTAGCGGCGCGTAACCGAACCAGCCACCGTCCGGCGCGCCAAGCTGGCCGCTGAAGACGTTGCGGGTGAAGAAGCTGGCGTTGAGGAAGATAGCGCCGGCGAGGAACGTCCAGTAGCTGAAAGCGTTAAGGCGCGGGAAGGCGACGTCGCGGGCGCCGATCATCAGCGGCACCATCAGGTTGAAGAAGGCGGCGCTGAGCGGCATCACGACGAGGAAGACCATCGTCGTGCCGTGCATCGTGAAGAGACGGTTGTACTCGTCGGCGTTGAGCACGCTGGCGTTCGGCGTGGCGAGCTGGGCGCGGAGGAGGAGCGCCTCGACACCGCCGATGCAGAAGAAAATGAAGGCCGAGATTCCGTAGAGAACGCCGATTTTCTTGTGGTCGACGGTGGCGATCCAGTTCAGGATCTTGTTGTGCTCCGCTGACGCGCGTGCATCCCGCAGCGCCTGGGCGAGAGGGCTGGTCCGCGGGGCGGCGATCGTGGCCATCGTCTAGCTCCCTGTGGCTACCGGCGTCAGGCTCAGCACGGGTGTTGGCGTCGGCGTGGTCGCGGCAACGCTCACTGCCGGGCTGCCGGAAGCCGCCGCGCTCGCAGCTGGCGTCGGCGTGGGTATGGGCGTAGCGTTTGCCTGCGCCAGCTGGGCGGCTATCCAGGCGTCAAAATCAGTCTGTGAGTCGGCGTGGATCGTCATTCGCATGTTGGCATGGTTAAGCCCGCAGAACTCGGCACACTCTCCAGCGAACGTATCAGGTTTGTCCGCGACCAGCCAGAGGACGTTATTCTCGTTCGGTACGACGTCTAGCTTGCCGCCGAGCCGCGGGATCCAGAAGCTGTGGATGACATCGATCGAATGCAGGCGGAACGCGACCTGCTTTCCGACGGGGATGTGCGGGTCGGCCGGTACGAAGAGAGCGTTGCCCTGATTGTCCTTGGCGTCAGGGTATTCGAAAGAGAAGCTGTACCGCTGCGCCGTGACGTTGATGTAGTAGGCGTTGGCGTCGGGTGAACGCCCAAGGTCATAGATGAGTCCGACCGTCGGCACGCCGAGGCCCAGGAGCAGGATGGCCGGCAGAATCGTCCAGGTGAGCTCGAGGCGGGTGTTGCCCTCGATCTGCTTTGGCGGGCGGGAGTTCGGGTCGCGCTCGCGAAAGCGCAGACACATGACGATGATGCCGCCGAGGACGAGGATCATGACGCCGATCGCGGGCCACATCGATAGGTAAAACAGGTTGCGCTGCTTGCGGGCGACTTCGCCGCCGGCGTCAAACGTGTTTTGCGGAGTGTGCGCCTGGCAGCCGGTAAGCAGGAGGACGATCAGTAGCAGCAGGAACAGCGCCGGCACGAATCGCGGCGCGTTGGCTTGTAGTCTCCTGATGACTTCGCTCACGGTCGGACTTCGCCCGTATGATCAGATACCGAATACGCGTAAGTCAACGCTGGCCTCACGTCCGGATCAGCACATCAAGTGCGATAGCGCCGAAGAGCAGCGCCAAATAGAGGATCGAGTAGCGGAAGAGGCCCGTCGCATCGCGGAGCGCGCCGGAGCGCCAGAGCTTCGCGGCGTAGTACAAGAACCCGGCTCCCAGCGCGGCGGCGGACGCCAAGTAGAACAGGCCGGCGTCGCTCAGGAAGGCCAGCGCAATCGTCGCCGCGACCAGGGCGAAAGAGTAGAGGAGGATCTGGCGCTTGGTCTCATCGATGCCGCTGACGACGGGGAGCATTGGCACGCCGGCGCGCTTGTAGTCGCTGCTGTAGTTGAGGGAAAGCGCCCAGAAGTGCGGCGGCGTCCAGAGCGTGACGATGGCGAACATCAGCAGGGCTTCGACGCTGACGGAGCCAGTGACGGCAGCCCAGCCGATGACCGGCGGCATCGCCCGCCGCGCCGCCGATCACGATGTTGAGCGGCGTCGAGCGCTTGAGGATGAGCGTGTATACGACGACGTAAAAGGCCAGCGCTCCAATCGTGAGGAACGCCGCGAGCGGGTTCACGAAGACCTGCATAAAGGCAAAGCCCGCGCCGCCGAGCACTATCCCGAAGATCGCGGCCTTTTCCGGGTCCACCTGTCCAGACGGCACCGGCCGCACACGCGTGCGCACCATGATCTGGTCGATGTCACGGTCGAAGTACATGTTGAGGGCGTTGGCGCCGCCCGCCACGACGGAGCCGCCGAAAACCGTCGCCAGCATCAGCCAGGCAGAAGGCATGCCGCCTTCGGCCAGCATCATCGCCGGGATCGTCGTGATGACCAGCAGCATGACGATCCGCGGCTTCGTGAGCCGGATGTACGACCAGATCACTCCACGGATGTCGCGCGCGGCAGTGGCGGTGGTAGTGGTGATCGTCGCCAAGGTCAGGAGGTTCCCTTCGTCAGACGAAGGCCGTTCTGGTAGGCCCACGCCATCGTGAACACTAGCACGGCCCACACGGCAGAGGCTAGGGCCAGGTGCGCGATGCGGACGGAGGTGGCCAGCTCCAGCCAGACGTTGGCCGCGCCGAGCAGCGCCTGCGCGACGAACAGCACGCCGGCGCCGGTCAGCAGCCAGACTACCTTGGGCGAGGCATGACGGCGGACGGCCTGCACGAACAGCGCCAGGAAGAGCAGCCCGACGCTGCCCGCGACGATGCGATGGGCGTAGTGGAGCTGCCCCGCCTCCGACGACGACGGCGTGACACCGCCGTTGAACAGCGGCCAGTCGGGATACGCCAGCCCGGCGTTTTTCTGCGAGACGAAGACGCCCGTGACGACCAACGCGAAGACGCCGGCGAGCACAATGCACGGAAGCACCTCAAGCCTGACGAGCGGACGGTCCTCGGTGCGGAAAAGCCGCGCGGTGATGAAGATAAGCGTGGTGAGCAGTGTGAGGGCGATCGAGAGGTGGATGGCTACGACACCCGCGGCTGTCTGCGTATCGACGGTGATGCCGCCGACGATGATTTGCAGGGCGAGCAAAACGCCGGCGAGGATGCCGACACGCCAGAGCAGCGGGTCTTGTTTGCGGCGCCGCCAGATCGCGTAGACGAGGCCGGCTATCAGAAAGCCAACGACAGACGCCATCAGCCGGTGCGAGAACTCGACCCAGACCTTCGCCTCCAGCGGCGGCACCACGTTTCCCTTGCAGAGCGGCCAGTCGGGGCAGGCCTCACCGGAGCCGGTGGCTCGCACCGTGCCCCCGAGGACGATCAGCCCGTAGGTGGCGATGGCGGTGGCGGCGGCGTAGTAGCGGAGATCGAAGGAGGCTCGCAGGCGAGCGAAGATACCACCTTCGTCGGGGGCCCTGCCGGCCAGCGTGGTCGCCATGACGCGCTACCGGTAGACGTCTCGCGTGATAGATCGGAGGGTGCGTTGTGCGATGCTGGGGAACAACGGGATTCCTTTGTGTCAAATATCACAAAACAAACATCGGGGGTCAAGCGCGACATCTTCGCTTCTTGCTCTATCGAAGGCGCGTCCGCCATACTTCGGAAAACAGCCACATCACCCGGAGCAAGCGAGTATGGCCGAAGACACGAAGACGCCGGCGCCACCAACGACGAGCGCCAACGACCCGGTGCAGGAGGCATTGAGCCACCTGAAGGGCAGCATGCCGCAGAGCCCGCTCCTCTCGCAGATGGTGGGGCCGGCACCGGCGGCTGGCCAACCGGCCGCTTACGTGCCACCCACCTACGCATCGCGGACGGCATCGCGGGAGCTGATCCATGACCGCGCAATGAAGGACATCGCGCGCCTGCGCTTCGGCTTCCCGACGGAGAAGTACCGCGACTACAAGACATACGTGAACCACCCTATCCGCGCGATGGGTGTGGAGATGCCGGGCGGCCTCGTCGCATATCCGGACATCGTGGTAGTGCAGCACCCGGAGAACAACTGCCGCATCGTGGCTGAAGTCGAGACGAACGAGACTGTACGCGAGGCGGTGGCGCGCTGGGAGTGGCTGCCGTATGCGGACCTAGCGCCGCTCTATCTCTACGTGCCGGTGGGCAAAGGCGACGAGGCGTTGAGCCTCTGCCGCCAGATGGGCGTGCCGGTCGTCGGCATCCGCACCTGGCGCTACATCGCGGGCTACGAGGAGCCGGAGATCAACGATCACTACACGGTGCCGAGCGGCCCCGAGGACTTGCTTCCGAAGTTCCTGCGGCCCAGCTAACGGGGGCGTTACCCATCCCCTTGGAGGCTTAAGGGTCCCGGGCGCGTGGGGCGGACAAAGAGCACCGGCCGCAGGAGGGGTTGCCAGCCACATCGCCCATTTCAGGGATCCCCGCCCGCGCGCCGGTAAGAGCAACGACGCCCAATCGTTGCACCAGATAATACGCAGCGGGCGCGCGGTCAGATTTGGCCGGTTGCGGGCTGTACTCACTTCAGAGTGCGCGCGCCTAATGGGCGAATGGCTGGTCGCTAAATACGCCCGCCGGCAGTTGCGATGAGCCGTCGAAGTCGATCACCTGAAAATCGCTGTCGATTGTCGATCCGTTCCCCGTGGTCGCCCGAAGCGGTCTTCCCGTTTCCGAATCGATCCAGAAGTCGAGCGAGTCCGCCTCCTCCGAGGCACCTTGAGACACCATATGTTTGACGTGAATATGGACTGTCGAACGCCCGGCGACTTCCTCGGTCCCCACGACTTCGCACGTGTAGTACTGCGGATCACACCAGGCGCCCCCGCCTCTGGTCATAGCCGAAAAGTCCTTAGTGTACCCCGGCGACACATCGCTTCGGTTACTGCTGGAGGCTCCCGACTCGCTGAAAGTCGGCTCGCGGCCATCATCGTACAGGATCTGAGTCATCGCTCCTTGCGTGTCCTCCCAGCATTCCGGCGCGCCAACGCCGGAATAGATTATTCTGACCTCTGTTGCAGTGATCCACATTCGCCCGGCAGCCACGCATTCGTTGTCTGAGTACTTTGCCTTCTCGCGGTCAAAGAAGGTGGCGTAGTAGTGCTAGCCGGTGTCCCCACCACCAGACGCCGTCTCATCGGCTGCTGCTAGCCCCATTGTCAGGAGGACGATCACCAGCAAGGCAATGATCGCTGCCTGGGCACGCAAGCTGCCCGGAAGTGCACCGACTACCAAATCGACTCCTCTTCCGGCCATATCCTACAACGCAACGACGACGGCCGGGTCGGCAAGCTAGAGGGGCGATGACCCTACAGGTCACGTCTTCGACCGGTTGGCTAACGCTTGAAGCCAAGCTTGGCGAGCGTTTCGCCGAGGGCTTCGAGCGTCTGCGTGATGTCGTCTTCCTCGCACAGGCCCAGATGACCGATGCGGAAGATCTTGCCGGTGAGCTTCCCCTGTCCGCCGGCGAGGATGATGTTGTGATCGTCCTCCATCGCGCTGCGGACGGCGCTGACTTCGATCCCCTCGGGGCACTTGACGGCAGTCACGGTGTCGGAGGCGAAGCGCTCGTCCGTGCACAGAAGCTCGAGGCCGAGGCGCTTGACGCCATCGCGAGTAAGCGCGCCGATTCGCTTGTGCCGCGCGAAGATCGATTCCAGCCCCTCTTCCGACATGCGCTCTAGCGCGACGTCGAGACCGAAGAAGATCGACATGGCCGGCGTGAAGGGCGTCTGCCCCCTGGCCTGTGCATCGCGATGCTTGCCGAGGTCGAAGTAGAAACGCGGCATCTTCGACGTCTCGTAGGCCTGCCACCCGCGCTCACTCAGCGCCGCGAAGGCAAGGCCGGGCGGTACCATCCAGCCCTTCTGCGAGCCGGTGACTACACAGTCCAGGCCCCAGGCGTCCATCTCCAGCGGGATCGCGCCGAGGCTACTCACAGCATCGACCAACAGCAGCTTGTCGAACTCGCGCACGACTTCGGCGATCTGGGCGAGGGCGTTGGTGACGCCGGTGGAAGTCTCGTTGTGCGTGACGAGGACGGCCGTGATCTGTGAATCTTCCTTGAGCGCGTGGCGGACGTCGTCGGCGCGTGCGGGCTGGCCCCATTCGTAGGGCAGCATCGTGACGTCCGCGGCGTAAGTCTCGGCGATCGTGGCAAAGCGCTCCCCGAAGGCGCCGATGCTGACGGCGAGTACTTTGTCGCCGGGCGAAAGCGTGTTGACGACGGCGGCTTCGAGGCCGCCCGTGCCGGAGCAGGAGAGCACCATGACGTCCTGGCTGGTCAGGAAGAAGTCCTTCAGGCGTTCGGAGATGCGCTCGACAATACCTCCGAACTCCTTGCCGCGGTGGTTAACCATCGGCCGACCGACGGCGGCGAGGATGTCGGGCGGCACGGGGGTGGGGCCGGGGATGCGGAGGTTGAGTGCTTTGGTTTTCTGCTGGGTCATGGGTGCGGCCTCGCTTTTGGGGGTGATGTAGTTATGTTAGCGGGTCGGGCGGGAAGGGTCGAGGGTGAAGAGTCCAGGGGGGGTCAGGGACGGCTAATATGTCGCGAAGTCGCCTTCAACGTTTGTCAGGTGGTGAATGTCATTAAGCAGGCGCAGAACGCGGCGGCCCTCGCCCACGACGGCGACGCTGATGGAGGCGTGCGCGGGACGGAAGAACATGTCGTACTCGGAGCGGATGATGTGGCCCATGTAGGCGTTGATGACACCGCCGTGACAGACGATGACGATGCGGTGGCCGGCGTTGTGGGCGATACACGCTTCGATGGCGTTGATGCAGCGCTTGCGGAAGTCGCGGCTCGGCTCCGAGTAGGGGTAGACGTCCCAGGAGCGCTCATCGAGCATGCGGTTGCGGACGCCAATCAGCAGCTCCCGGCCGATGAAGTCTTGCACGGTTTTGTCGGGCGGGATATCGCGGAAGATCTCGACTTCGCGGAGGTCGGGGACCACCTTCAGCTCAAGGTGTTTGTGCTGCGCGGCGATCGGCCGGGCAGTCTCCATCGCACGCTTGAGCGGGCTTGAGAAGATCGCGTCGATCCTCTTCGTCGAGAGCGCTTCGGCGATGAGGTTCGCCTGCATACGGCCGTGCTCGGTCAGAGTCGGGTCGATCGTGTCGCCGACAACGCCCTCAAAGTTGATGTCGGGCTGCGCGTGACGGATAAAGATGACCTCGGTAACGCCTTCCACGTCGGTCAGAAACGCCTGGTCGAAGACGCCGGGCACACGCGCGGCACGGCCCTTGTCGCCGAATTGTTGTTGGGCTTCCGCCGGTATCTTCTCGTCAGCCATCGGTGGTTTTCCCTCCCGTCGCCATCATATCGTAGGGGGTACGGTTGAACGGGATGTTAACGGGACGCAAAGGAACGAGGAACTCGGAACGAGGACCCACGACAGCCGGCTTTCTTGTTCCAAGTTCCGGGTTGCTCTCGTACACTTTAGGGCGTGGCTGATGCATATCGAAGCCTGCCATCGGTGGACAAGCTCGTGCGGCACGAGCGGCTGCGTGCGCTCGAAGAAGACGGTGGGACGTTGACGGAGCTCGCCCGGCAGGCGCTGGAGACGGCACGCGGCGCGATCGCGCGAGGATCGGAGGCGCCGTCGGAGGAGCGGCTGGCTGAGGACGTGCTGGGGCTAGCGCGGTTGGTGTTCGAGCCGTCGCTGCGGCCGGTGATCAACGCGACAGGTGTGATCATCCACACGAACCTCGGCCGCGCGCCACTTTCGAGCGCGGCGATCGAGGCGATGGCAGCGGTTTCACGCGGCTACTCGAATCTGGAGTTTGACCTCGAAGCTGGCGAGCGGGGTTCAAGGTTCACGCACCTGGAAGCGGCGCTGCGCCAACTGACCGGCGCGGAGGCGGCGATTGCGGTGAACAACAATGCCTCGGCGCTGCTGCTGGCGCTGACCGCACTGGCTTCCGGCCGCGGTGTGATCGTCTCGCGCGGGCAGGCTGTCGAGATCGGCGGCGGCTTCCGGATCCCGGACGTGATGCGCCAGTCAGGTGCGACCCCGATCGAAGTCGGCACCACGAACCGCACATATTTGCGCGATTACGAGGCGGCGATCAGGCCCGACACAGCGGCAGTCATGCGGGTGCACGCGAGTAATTTCCGCATCACCGGTTTCACCGAGCAGCCGGAACTGCGCGACCTGGCGCGGGTGGCGCACGAGCGCGGCCTGCTGCTGCTGGATGACATCGGTTCCGGCTGCCTGCTGGACGTGCGGCAGTTCGGACTGGCGGCCGAACCATCGGTGGGCGAAAGCATGGCAGCAGGCGCCGACCTCTGTCTCTTCTCGGGCGATAAGTTGCTCGGCGGGCCGCAGGCGGGGATCATCGCCGGGCGGGCGGAGCTGGTGGATACCCTTCGGCGTCATCCGCTGGCTCGCGCGGTGCGAATGGACAAGACCTCGGTCGCGGCGCTCCAAGCGACGCTCCTGCACTACCTGCGGGGCGAGGCGCTAACACACATCCCGGTCTGGCGGATGATCGCGATGCCGCTGGCGGAGATCGAGGCGCGGGCCCGGGCGTGGGCGGGAGTCGTCTCCGGATCGAAAGTCGTCGACGGGCGGTCGATGATCGGCGGCGGCAGCCTGCCGGAGGAGAGCCTGCCGACGAAGCTCCTGGCGGTCGAAGACGACGGCGCGAGACTCAACCAGATCGCGCGGGCGCTGCGGCTCGGTGACCCGGCGGTCGTTGCTCGCATCGAGGGCGGAAAGCTGCTTCTCGACCCGCGGACAGTCGATCCGGCGCAGGACGAAGCGATCGTCGAGGCGCTTTCGGCTGCGCGCGCTTAGGCGGTCGTCGCCTGGCGGACTTGGGGCAGCCGCCCAAAGAGCGTGCGCAGGGGGACGCTCTCGATCGTCGGGTGGCGGAAGGTGGCGTCGAGCTTAACGCTGTAGCGATGTCGGCGTCCTTCGCGGGTGATGTTGAGCATGCCGGCGCGACGCAGGTCTCCGACGACGCCCCAGATGGTCCGCTGTGTGAGACAAAGGCCCTCAGCGATTTCGGCGATCGTGCATCCCGGGTTCAGCGCGACGTAGAAGAGGACTGTGCCATGGCTGGACCAGATGTACCAGCCGTTTTCATGAACCTTGTTTGCCATCTGCTTCTAGTGTAGCCCCAAATCCTGGAGAAAGAAAAAAAGCGCGCTGCTCTCTCCGTCGTTTGGGGGTGCGGCGATGAGAACCAAGGCGCGGCTATTGAATAGTAGGACAGGCATGGCGGCTTTCGGTTAAGAAACGGTTACAGAGGCGTGACTTTTCAGTTAGCCGGGGAGGAACCGCGAACAGGAGTAAGGGCCGACCTCGAGGGTATGATCCCAGTCGCCATTTCCCGGTTCCCCCGTGTCATCGCAATGTGGACGACGCCCCGAGCCTGCGCTATCTTCTGAATAAGATGAATACGTGGGGCGGGCGATGACACTTCGCCACGGGCGCCGGCAAGCTGCGGCGCCGCCCGCCATGCCCGCCCGCGCGACCTTGCCACAGGTGATCGAGCCGATGCTGCCGGCGGCCGCCGCTGAACCGTTCGATTCGCCTGCTCACGTTTTCGAGGTATTGTGGGACGGCGTCCGCTCGCTGGCCTTCGCCGAGCAGGGCAACGTCCGTCTGCAAGACCGCTGGGGTCGCGATGTGACGCAGCGCTACCCGGAGCTGTCCTCGCTCGCCGGGCGCCTGCGGGAGTCGGGGATGGTCATCGACGGCGAGATCGTTTGCCTGAACGCCGACGGGCGGCCCGACTTCTCACGGCTGCGCCACCGCCTGGCGGTGGACGACGCGGAGACCGCCCGATCGCTCGCCGAGCAATACCCGGTGACGCTGCAGGCGTTCGACCTCGTGTACCAGGAGCGGCAGGCTGTGACCGGCTGGGCGCTGCAGCGGCGAAAGGAAATGCTGCGCAGCCTCGTGCGGCCCGATGCAACGATCGCCGTTCCGGACTATGTGACGAAGGACGGCGTCGCTTTCTTCGAAGCAGCGCGGGAGCACGGACTGGAGGGCATCGTCGCCAAGGAGGCGGACAGCCGCTACCTGACGGGCCAGCGCAGCCGGGCCTGGCTGACGGTGCGGGTGCAAAAGAAGCGCGACTTCATCGTGGGCGGGTTCACTTACGGAGGCCGCTGGAACCCGCGCGGCGGTTCGAGGCCGCGTGAGGCGATCTCGTCGCTGCTGCTGGGCCTCTTGCGCGAGGACGGACAACTCGATTTTGCAGGCGAGGTGAGCGGCGGCTTCCAGGATGAGATCGGCGAGCTTGTCCGCCGCCTGGACGAGGCGACGACGGCGGCCTGCCAGTTCTCGGAAGAGCCGACGCTGGAGCGGCTGGTCTTCTGGTGCCGGCCGGAGGTCGTAGCGGCGATAAACTACGCCGAGCCAGCCCGGGACGGACGCCTGCGATTCCCGGTGTTCAAGGCGCTGCGCCCGGACGTGCCGCCCGAGAGCTGCCGGGTCTCGGAGACGGAGTAGTGTTCGACAACTCTTTCTCGTGGTTCCTGATCAACATGGCGATCAGTGCGTTCTGGCTGGCGGGCGCGGTGGCCACACACGACTATTTCGTCGCGCTGGGCGCCCTGTTCTTCATCGGCATGGCGCTGCTAATCGACCTGCCGGCGTCCAGCTCCGAGGAGGGTTCGGCGGACGACGAGAAGTTGGGTCCGTTCTAGGCTCCCGTCGCCTCCAGCATCCCTGCCAGGTCGTGCTTTTCGGCGAGGATGTTAGACCAGAGGTCGCCTGTTTCCGCGAGGCGGTCGCAAGCGTTAAGTATTGTGAAGTGCGTGGGGTAGATGTCGCGCAGCTCATCCCAGCGCAGGGGCATCGAGACGCCAGCCCAGCCGACCGGCCGCGGCGAGTAGAGGGAGGCCAGCGTCTTGCCTTTCACGTTCTGGTTGTGGTCGAAAAAGATTTTGTCGGCGCGCTTGGGGACGCTCCACTCCATCGTGACGTCTTTCGGGTGGGCGCGCACGAGGAAGCGGCCAACGGTCTCGGCCGCGGAGCGCACGGCGTCGTAGTCGAAGTGGCGGACGATGGGGACGTAGATGTGCAAGCCTGTCTTGCCGGTCGTCTTCACGAACGACGACAGCGATAGCGAGTCGAGCAGGTCTTTCAGCCAGAACGCCACGTCACAGGTCTTGAGGAACGCCTTGCGGTTGAGCTCCGGCTCGGCGCCGTGCTTCTCCTCCCCTGAGTAGATGTACGGGTCGAGGTCGAAGACGATGAAGTCGGGGAAGTTGAGGCGGGATCGGTCGAACTTCTCCTCGCCACCGCCCGTGTAGTCCGGCAGGCGCGCGCCGTCCGGTCCTTTGTCGACGCGCGAGTACCACGTGTGCAGCTCGATGTCGGCGAGCTGGCCCAGCCAGAGCAGCGTCGGCACGTTGTTGCAGAGCAAGTACTCCTGGTCGGTGTGGAACTGCTCCGACCAGACCGTCACCGGGTCGACGAACGGCGGCAGCTTGCTCTCCCAGTGCTTTTGATAGAAGTGCTTGGCCTCGATGCCGTTGGGGTAGCGGGTGAGCGTGATCGGCCGGCCGTGCAGGTGCGGCAGGAGGTACGGGGAGACGCGCGCGAAGTAGACGAGCAAGTCGCGCTTGGTGAGCGGGCGGCGCTTTTCCCACTCCGGCCAGAGTGGCTTGTCGAGATTGCTCAGCGGCACCTTATCGTCGCCGACCTTGAGCACGAACTTCTCAGCCTCCTGCTCGAGCTGCTCGAGGACGTCGGCAACGAGCGGATCGTCCGTTGAGGCAGAGGCCTTGCGGCGCTTCGATGGTCGTCGCCCACGCTCATCCGCTCGCGCTTCGAGAGCCTCAGCGTGAGCGGATACCCGGCGCGCCGACGGATCGTCGTCCGGGTCGTCCGGCGGCGTCACAACTACTTCTCGGTGGACATCATGCGGGGGTTTGTCGTCGCGCAGGCCGAGGAAGCTCGGCGCGCGTAGGTGGCCATCGTTCGTCCACTCGGCGAATTTCACCCGCGCGACTAGCTCCGGCTTCACCCATGTGATCAGCACGTCCTTGGGGCGGCCGAAGCGTGACGTTCCCGGCGTCATGATGTCGAACGGGGATCTGTCCGTCTTCAGGGAGTCGAGGCGCTTGAGGAGCGAGGTTAGCGTCTTTTCGTCGAAGCCGGTGCCCACGTTTCCGGCGTAGACGAGGCGACCTTGGTCATCGTATTGCCCCACGAGGAGCGAGCCGAACGTCTTCGCGCGGCCGCCGGTGCCGCCGGTGTAGCCGCCCACGACAAACTCGTCCTCCAGCGTGCCCTTCACCTTCAGCCAGGCCTTCGAGCGACGCCCGGACTCGTAGACGCTGTCGCGCCTCTTGGCCATGACGCCCTCCAACCCGGCGGCGATCGCGCCCTGGTACGCCGCCACGCCGTCCTCTTCGAAGTGCTCCAGCAGGTGGATGTGGTCAGTCGGCACGAGCAGCTGCTTGAGAAGCGCCTTGCGGTCGCTGAGCGGGGCGCCGCGCAGGTCATAGCCGCCGGCGTAGAGAATATCAAAGCCGTAGAAGTAAACGGGGATCTGCTCGTCCATCTTGCGGATGTCGGAGTCGCGCTGCAGGTTGAGGCGCTGCTGGATCGTCTGGAAGGACGGCACGCCCTTCTCGTTCAGCGCCACGATCTCGCCGTCCAGGACGAGGTGGCGCTCCGTCTGCTCCGCCATTTCGGCGACGATCGTCGGGTACTGCCGCGTCGCGTCGAGGCCGCTGCGGGAGATCACGCGAACGCTATCGCCGTTGATGAAGACGATCGCGCGGACGCCGTCCATCTTCGGCTCGAAGTACCAGTCCGGCGAGGAGAATGGCGCCTCGCTGAGGGTGCCCTGCATCGGCTCCAGCGACTTTGGGAAGGCAGTGCGCTTGGCGCCGCGCGCGTCCTTCGGGTGAACGATGAGTCGCTGGTGCACGCGGTCCGGCAGGAGGCCGGCCTTGATGTCGGCGATGCTCAGGCCGGAGATGATCGAGCGGTGTTCCAGCGTCACGTCTCGCTCGGTGTCGACGAAGCGGTCCTTGTGCTTGATGAAGAGCCACTCCTTCTCGGCGCGGGCGATCTTGACGAGCGTGAACGACCCCTTGAGCTTATGGCCCTGCAAGTAGACGGAGAGCTTCCCCCGCGCGAGGCCCTCTTGCATCCGGCGGTCGGCCTCGTCGCGGTCGTCCCAAGAGAGCACGCCTTCTTCGTCCGGAGAGTACGTCCCGGCGTCCCAGACGATTACCTGTCCGCCGCCGTACTCACCCTTCGGGATGACACCTTCGAACGAGGCGTAGTCGAGGGGATGGTCCTCCACCATGACGGCAAGCCGCTTGTCCTTGGGGTCGAGCGAAGGGCCCTTCGGGATGGGCCATGACTTGAGGACGCCCTCGAACTCCAGCCGGAAGTCGTAGTGCAGGCGGCTGGCGTCGTGCTTCTGGACAACGAACATGAGCCGGCCGTCGTGTTTCGCGGGCGGATGCGGCGGCGGCTCGGACGTCTTCTGGAAGTCGCGCTTCCGGCCGTATTCCTTGAGCATGCGCACCCATTATCGCGCGTTAAGTGAGCACCGCGAACTGTGGTCGCACCAACCGGGGGTTAGCCGGCGGCGGCCTTTTTGCGGCGACGGGGAGTAACTTCGTCGTGGTCCTCGTCAGCGGCGGCCTTCTTGCGGCGGCGAGGTGTGACCTCATCCTGCTCCTCAGCAGGGGCTCGGCTCTTCTGGCCCTTCTTCGCAGCTTCGACGCTGGCTTTGAGCGCGGTCATGAGGTCGGTGATCTTGGCCGGGCGCGTGGCCTTCGGCGCCGATAGCTCTTCACCTTCGAGCTTGGCGTCGATCACCTGCATTAGCGCCTCGCGATACTCGTCCTTGTACTTCTCCGGCTCGAAGTCGTCGCGGAGGAGATCGATCAGCGCCGTCGCCATGTCGAGCTCTTTCTCAGAAACCTTGGTGTCTGGCACTTCGCTCGGCACTTCGCGGATCTCGTCCGGGTAGAAGAGGGTTTCCAGGACGAGCGAGCCGTCCATCGGCCGCAGGGCGCAGAGCTGCTCCTTATTGCGGATCGCGATCTTGGCGATGCCGGTGAGCTGCTTGTCCTTCAAGGCGCGCATGAGCAGCGCGTACGGCTTGACGCCCTTCTCCTCCGGCTCCAAATAGTACGTGCGCTGGTAGTAGATCGGGTCGATCTGCGCCGCATCCACGAACGCCGAAAGCTCGACGGCGTGCTTGCTGGGCAGCGGCAACTTCTCAAAGTCGGCGTCGTCCATCGTGATGTACTCGTCCTTGGCATACTCATAGCCTCGGGCGATCTCGCTCCACTCCACTGCGCGCTCGTGGACCGGGCACCATCTGATCTGCTTCAAACGGGACCCGCACTCCTTGTGCAGGAGGTTGAAGCTGATGTCCTTGTCTTCCGTGGCGGTGTACAGCTTCACCGGGATGCTGACCATCCCGAAGCTAATGACGCCGTTCCAGATCGATCTCGGCATATCTGATCACCTCTTTTTGTGTACACCTATGGTACCTCAGGTCTAGACGCGCGGAAATGCGACAAGTTATGCGGCAACGCTGGCGTTTAGCTCTCAGCACTCAGCATCGGACTCACGGAGGATATGAGCGGATAGGCGGATGCGGCGTTCTATTCGTTGATTCGGTGTCGATTCGTTGACAGCCCAACCCGCTACCCTTGCATAATCCGCGTACAATCCGCGAAAATCCGCGGCTATCTTTTGAAGGAGCGTTCCATGAAGCGAGACGAAGCCTGGGAGATCCTCTGTGAGTACACGAAGGCGGACGCGTTGCGCAAGCACGGCCTGGCGGTAGAGGCGACGATGCGCGCGTACGCCCGCAAGTACGGCGAGGACGAGGAGATGTGGGGCTGCGTCGGGCTGCTGCACGACTTCGACTACGAGATGCACCCGAATGCGGAGGAGCATCCGAAGAAGGGCGCCCCGATCCTGCGGGAGCGCGGCGTGCCGGAGGAGATCGTGCACGCCGTGCTCTGCCACGCGTTCTATTTGGACGATCTGGGCGTTGTGCGCGAAAACAACATGGACCGCGCGATCTTCGCCGTCGACGAGCTATCCGGCTTCATCACCGCCGTGGCATTGGTGCGGCCGAGCAAGAGCATCCACGAGGTGGACGTGGCCTCGGTCAAGAAGAAGATGAAGGACAAAGGCTTCGCGCGCGCCGTCCGCCGCGAGGACATCACCGACGGCGCAGCAGTGCTCGGCGTGGACCTGGACGAGCACATCGCGTTCGTGATCGAGGCGCTGAAGCCGGTGGCGGAAACGCTAGGGATTGCAGGGACTGGGTAAGGCTCAGCCTGCGGCTTCGGCTAACCGAGCATTGTCCACGGCGTGTCGGACATCCTCAATCCACTGGTCGAGCCCATTAACCCAGATCCGATGTGTCTTTCCCGTCTTCATCCGAAGCTCCAAGCGATGGCCGCCGGCGATGTACGAGAAGACTGTCGTCTTACCCACCGAATCGATGTCTGCCAAGCGAAGATTTAGCTGCGACCGTCGAAGCGGCCAAGTGATGGGACCCTGACGCCAGATGAGGCGTCGATCTGTGAGATAGACAGGCCCCGTGTTCCCGCCGCCGAGCCCTCGGCGGTCTTCCGCTAGGCCGTGGCGAATGATTCGTTCCCCTTCCACGAGGGACGGACTCCAGTCCATACCGGGGCGAAAGATGGCTCGCATGACGCGACGCCAGGTTGGTATTTCGGACGATTGATTTACCAGTATCGGACTCCTACGCGGGCCAGCTGTATACTGTTTCCCCTGTCCGCTGTCCCCTACTCAGGCCAGTACGTGTCCCGCACCCGAAAGATCATGTTCACGTAGTCAGACGTATCGGGGTAGAAGACGCCCGCCTGCGTCGGCGCCAGGCCCTGGTAGTAGGAGGCGACAGCCAGGTGTTCGTCGCCGCCGGTGGAGTCCAGGAGGATCTGGAGGTACTTCGTGCCCATCTTGATGTTGTCGTAAGCGCTGGAGTCGTAGTTAAGAGGGTAGCCGAAGACCTCGTCCTGCAGGTATTGCGCAGTGCCGGGCATGATCTGCATGACGCCACGTGCACCTGTGACGCTGTCGGCGCCCTCCGTCCAACCGCTCTCGACCGTCGCGACTGCCTTCACGAGATTCGGATCGACGCCGTAAGCCGCGGCCATTTCGTCGATGATCGCTTCGATGTCGGGATCGTACGGCATCGGCGGGAACTGTAGCGGCGGCGGCGGTATGTAGACGGTCGCCGGCTGCGGCGTGGGTGCGCTCGCCTCGGCGCCGGGGATGACAAGCGTCTGACCTTCGACGATGAACTCGGGGTTGTCGATGCTGTTGGCCTGCGCGAGACTGTCGACCGAGACGCCGTAACGAGCCGCGATCTGGCTGAGAGTGTCGCCCAGCTGGACCGTGTAGGTTTCTCCAGAGCTGGATGGCCGGGGGTCCTGGCCGCCCGGGATATCCAGCTTTTGCCCGCTCAAGATAAGGTCCGGGTTCGCGATGTGGTTCAGTTGGACGATCTCGTTAATCGCCACGGAGTAGAGGTCAGCGATGTACGACAACGAATCGCCCGGCGCGACGGTGTGAGTCTGCGCGCGTACGCTGGAAACGATGGCTAGCGGCAGCAGTATTCCCACCGCCGCCGATAGAAGAGTGCGGCCCAGTCTGAACATGGATATTGTCCTACAGAAATACGACGGGGCACGCGGGCGATTAGTTACACTTTAGGGCGCTACAGATGCGGTTATCGGTAGGGCAGTCGCTACTGCGGAAGCTCGTACTCCATCACTGCCTCGCCGGTGGGGGCAGAGGCCGAGACGGTGACGGGCAGTGCTATGTCAAGCTGGTCGACGAGGCAGATTGCGTTCTGATTCTCGCGGCAGTAATAGACGTCGCCCGTGGCGCTTAGGATCGCCTGGCCAGCCGATACGGTCACGGGCACGCTCACCTCGACGGACGCCTCGTTGGTGGAGAACGTAACGTCGGTTTGGCCGGGGCTGAAGGCACCGGTGTCGGATGTGCTCAGCGTCAGCTGCGACGGCGCGAGGTTGTTCAGCAGGTAGCCGGAGGGGACCGTGAGGCGAAGCCGCAGCGTTGTCGTCGATGGATTGATCGTCTGCGGTGGCAGCGACATCTTGAGAACGCGGCCCTTCTGGCCCGATGCGGCGACGGCGAGGTTGCTCAGTTGTAGCGTGGAGACGTTCCCGCTCCCGAGGTCGATGACGCGGATCGCGTTGTTGTTCGTGTCAGCAATGTAGAGTTTGTTGCCCAGGACTGATAAGCCGCCCGGCTCATTGAACGTGGCGGTCGCCGCGGGGCCATCAGTGTTGCCGGAGGTGCCGGTGCCCGCGAATGTCTTGACTTCGCCGGTCGTCGGGTTGACGGTCCGAATTTTGTGGTTGTATGTGTCGGCGACGTAAAGCGTACCGTTCGCGTAGACGATTCCCTGCGCGTGCTGCAGCTTGGCGACGCTCGGCAGGCCATCCACGTCGCCGAAGTCGAAGAGGCCGGTGCCAACGAGCGTCTGAACGTCGCCGCCGGAGAGGGGAAGCTTGCGGACGGAGCTTGACTCAGGGTCGACCCAGTAGAGATTCGTGCCGTCGGTCGTGATTCCGTTGGGCTGTGCGAGCGTGGCGCCGAGAGGCGGTCCGGAGGCGACACCTTCCTGGCCCGAGCCGGCGATGACGCTGATCGTCTTCGCCGCGAGATCCATCGCCCAGAGCTGGTGGGAGCCGGCCATCGCGATGTAGAGGGTGTTCCCCACGAGCTGAAGTCCCCACGGCGAAGCGAGGCTAATGGCATTCGCCGCGACCGAATCTGTCGGCGACGTGGTTGCGCGCTGGCCGTTGCCGGCGAGCGTCGTCACCGTATCCGACGCAAGGTCTACGGCGCGCAGTGTGTGGTTGCGCGTATCTGCGACGTAGAGCGTGTTGCCGTCAGCGGAAAGCGCGAGACCCTGCGGCTGGTTGAATTGCGCCTGACTCGACATGCCGTCCTTCAGTCCCTGCGTGCCGCTGCCGATCGCTTTCTGTAGCGCACCGTCCAGGCCGGAGACCAGGATGCGGTTGTTGTCCGAGTCAGCGATGAACAAGCGCCCACCGGCCTCGTCAGTGAGGACGTCGCCGGGGAAGCTCAGGAAGTCGGAGGCGATCGGCGCCGCCAGGAGATCGATTGGCAGCGGCGTGCGATCGATCTTGCCCGTCGCGTCGAAGTCGGCGACGAGCTTCTTGATCGTGGGCTCGACCGCGTCGTACACGCCCTCACCTTCGTGAGCACCGACGATCTTGCCGTTCGGGTCGATGACGACGTCAGTTGGCCAGGCCTGCGCGCCATATTTAGACCAGATCACGAAATCAGGGTCGTTGACGACGGGATGCTCGATACCAAGCCTGAGCACGGCCTCCTTCACGCTGTCATCGGCATGCTCGCGGTCGTATTTGCCGGAATGCACGCCGATGATCGCGATGGAGTCACCGAATTCGCTCTCGAGGTGGGTCAGGTCGGGAATGACGTGCTGACAGTTGATACAGCCTAGTGTCCAAAAGTCGAGCAAGACGACTTTGCCCCGCAGATCGGCTATCGTCAAAGCCTTGCTCACGTTGAACCAGGTCTGGCCCGCAGGGAAGTCTGGAGCGATCTGGTCCGCTGCGCCGGTGCCCGAAGGACTCGTCAGCTGGTCGTTGCCCGAGCCGCCGCAAGCGCCGGCAATCACCGCGACCAGAATTAGCGGGAGAAGCAAGCGGAGCGCGGGGCCGAACGGCGAACGAAGTGTGAGGTTCACTTATCCATAGTACGCCGCACGGTCGAGGGCGGATCAGGCGACAGTCGCTTGTCGCTCGGCCGCGGCGAGCGTCAGAACTCCGTGCCGAAATCGCGATATTCGCCGGTTAGGACGCGCCATTCGATGTCGACGGCGTCGATGCGGGACATGCCAGGGCCTTCGCGCAGATGCTCGATCAGCTGCTCCAGAGCCTCGCGCGGGCCTTCGGCGATCACCTCGACGGCGCGGCCGCCGGGCAAGTTGCGGACGTAGCCGGCGAGGCGCAGAAAGCGGGCGCGAGTCTCGACGTAGTCACGGAAGCCGACGCCCTGCACGCGGCCACGGACGACGGCGCGAATGGCAGCAGGATCGGGAGGCATCGCGGTTAGCGAAGCACCTCGTCCAGCGCGGCTTCGACGATTTCCGGCGGGACGTCGTCGCGGATAACGGTGCGGCCGACGTCCTCGAGAAGCACCCAGCGCACCTTCTTGCCCTGCACCTTCTTGTCGAGGGCGACGGCGGCGAGCAAGCGCTGGCGGTCGAGGCCGTCGGCGTGGGTCGGAAGGCCGAAGCGCTCCAGGATGCGGCGCTGGCGGTCCTTCACTTCGGGCGCCAGGAGTCCCATGCGCACGCTGATCGCCGCGGCGGCTGTCATGCCGATGCTGTCGGCCTCGCCGTGGCGGAAGCGCGTGTATCCGGTCGTCGATTCAATGGCGTGAGCGAGAGTGTGTCCGTAGTTCAGCGTGCTGCGGCGGCCCGTTGTCTCGAACTCGTCGGCGCCGACGACCTCGGCCTTGATGCAGACGCTCCGGCGAACTGCTTCAGCGGTGGCCTCGCGGTCGAGCCTGAGAATGGCGGCGGCGTTCTGTTCCAGGAAGTCGAGGTAATCGGGATCAGCGATGAGGCCATGTTTGATCGCCTCCGCCAGCCCTGACTTGATCTCGCGCTCAGGCAGCGTCCGCAGCGTGGCCACATCGTCGAGCACGAAGCGCGGCTGGTAGAAGACGCCGATCATGTTCTTGGCGCGTGGGTGGTTGACTGCGACTTTGCCGCCGATCGCCGCGTCCACCATGCCCAGCATGCTCGTCGGGACAAGGACGAGCGGGAGGCCTCGGGCGAACGTGGCCGCGACGTAGCCTCCGAGATCGGTCGCTACGCCGCCACCGACCGCGACAACGGCGTGGCCCCTTTCGGCGCGGTGTTCGATCAGCCAGTCGTAGATTTCGGAGGCGATCTCCAGCGACTTGCTGGGCTCGCCGGGCGGAACCGTGAAGACGTCGAAACTTATATCGGCAGATCGCAGCGAAGTCTCGACTTCGTCGCCGAGGTGGTGCCAGACGGTCTCGTCGCTGATCACATAGGTGAAACGCTTGAGGTCAGCATCGCGCAGCCGCCGCCCGAGCTCGCCGAGGTTGCCCCAGCCGGTGAAGACGGGGTACTCGCGGCTGGACGTGCGCACCATGCAGGACGCGCCGTCCGGGATGGCGTGCAGCGTGGCTGCCGGGACGGCCGCGTCGGAATCGGCGATCGCATCGACGCGTCCGGGCACGGCGAGGAGGGCTGTTGCTCGATCGTCGTACGCGCGCACGATCTCGGCGGCGACCTCTTCGGGGCTCAGGCCGTCGGTGTGGACGGCCCAGTCGCAGAGCGCGTAGAGGTGCTGGCGCGCGTTCTTCAGTTCCGTGATGCGGGCGAGCGGGTTCTCAGTGGCAAGCAGCGGCCTGTCCAGCGGCTCGGCGTCGGCCCGGGCCATCAGCCGCTCGAAGATCGTCTCCGGCCGCGCCTCGAGGCAGACGACGAAGCCGGCCTCGGCGAGCGCACGGCGGTTCTCGGCCCGCAGAACAGCACCGCCGCCGGTCGAAAGGATGAACTTGTCATCCCGGCAGGCTTCGCGTATCGCCTCGGCCTCCAGATCGCGGAAGGCGTCCTCGCCGTCGTCACGGAAGATGGCCAGAATGCGCTTGCCCGCGCGCTTTTCGACGACCTCGTCGGTGTCGAGAAGCTTCCAGCCAAAGTGCTTCGCGAGCAGCGGCCCGACGGCACTCTTGCCCGTACCGGAGAAGCCGGTGAGCACGATTCGGGAAGGAGGGCTAGTAGGACTTGACATCGGTGTACGAAGTTTAACGCCTCGTCAGGCCGGTGGCTTGCGTCGATAGACGTCCGGGTCGGCGATCTCCATGAAACGCTCCGGGTGCGCGAGGGCGCGGAACCCGAACTGCTGGTATAGGCCGTGTGCGTCGCGGGTGGCGAGTGACCAGCGCCGGAGTCCCTGCAGATCGGGATGGAACATGATCGCCCGCATCAGCAGTTTGCCGAGTCCCTTGCCCCGGGAGCCCTCGACGACGAAGACATCGGCGACGTAGGCGTAGGTGGCACGGTCCGTGATGACGCGCGCGAAGCCGGCTTGCGCGCCAGTGCCGTCGTATAGGCCGAACGGGAGCGAGCCGGCGATGGCGCGCGCGACAACGTCGCGGGGGATGCCGAGCGACCAGTAGCTCGTCGTAAGGAATCCGTGGACGTAGGCGATGTCGAGGCGGGCCGGGTCGTCGCTGACGACGTAGTCGCCCTCGCGGAGCTCGTACGCCAATGCCGTTGGTTAGGCCTGGCCCCGCGGGCCGATCGTCTGCCGGTAAGCCTCGAAGTTGCGGTTCGTCTCGGCGAGGGAGTCGCCGCCGAACTTCTCGAGGACGGCGCGCGCCAGGACGATCGCCACCATCGCTTCGCCGATTACGCCGGCTGCGGGGACGGTACAGACGTCGGAGCGCTCGTAGTGGGCCTGGATCGGCTCGGCGGTGTGCAGGTCGACGGACGGCAGCGGGCGGGAGAGCGTGGAGATCGGCTTGAGGGCGCCGCGCACGATGACCGGCTCGCCGTTGGTCATCCCGCCTTCGAGGCCGCCGGCGCGGTTTGTCTCCCGGCGCCAGGGGCGGCCGCCCCAACGTTCCGGCGGCAGGATAACGTCGTGCGCTTCGGAACCGGGGCCTTCGGCGACGCTGAAACCGGCCCCGATCTCGACACCCTTCGTGGCGTGGATGCTCATCACGGCCTGGGCGAGTTGGCCGTCCAGCTTGCGGTCCCATTGCACATGCGAGCCGAGGCCGATCGGGACGCCGGTGGCCCACATCTCGAAGGTACCTCCCAGCGTATCGCCGGCCTCTTTCGCGGCGTCGATTGCGCGAACCATGCGCTCGCCGGCTTCGGGGTCGGCGCTGCGGACGGCGTTCTCGTCGACGGCGACCCAGTCCGGTTCCCCTTCGACTTTCGCCCAAACGTCGCCAATGGAGGTCGTGTGCGAGTGAATGGCGACATCGAACTCTTCCAGGAAGCGGCGGCAGACCGCACCGACGGCGACGCGCGCTGCGGTCTCGCGGGCGGAGGCGCGTTCGAGGACGTTGCGGACGTCGTCGAAGCCGTACTTCATCGCGCCGGCGAGGTCGGCATGGCCGGGGCGCAGGCGCGTGACTTTCTTCGGGTCGCCATCGTAAGGGCCGACCTGCATCACTTCTTGCCAGTCCTCCCAGACACGGTTGGCGATGAGCATGGCTATCGGGCTGCCGAACGTGCGCCCGTGCCGGACACCGCCCAGGATCTGCGCGCGGTCCACCTCCAGCTGCTGGCGGCGCGAGCGCCCGTAGCCGCCCTGGCGCCGGTGCATGTCTGCGGCGATGTAGTCTTCGGTGATCTCGAGGCCGGCGGGGATGCCCTCGAGGATCGCGACGAGCGCCTGGCCGTGTGATTCGCCGGCGGTGAGGAATCGCAGCTCCGTCACTGGCGAGCCTTCGCGGGGGCGGCGCGTTCGGTCTGCTCTTCGGCCGGCGGCTCCGGCGGCGCGATCGGCTCGATGGGCATGGGGCGGCCGCTGTCTCCGAGGCTGTAGTGTCCGCCCAGCGCTTCGACGATCTGCTCCGGCGTCCACTCCTCCCAGTTGATCTCGCGCGCCTGGTCGCGGCTGGCCAGCGTGGAGAGCACGCACTGGCGCCGGGTCGAGCCGGAGTCGTCGCGGTAGTCGGTGTAGACGTCGATCTGGAGCTTCTCTGGTCGGTAGTGGATGACTTCGTACAGCAGCATGTCGGCGGCCTTTGCCGTGACCGCCATCCCCTCCTGCAGGGGGTTGCGCAGCTCGATCCAGCGCCCGTCCTGCATCTTGTACTCGCTGGCGGCGACGCAGGAGACGCGGACGTAGCCGGAAGCTAGGCCGGCCAGCTGCAGGCTCTGGATGCCGCGCCAGACTTCCGGGGCAATGGGCTTCGGGCGCTTCTGGGTTGACCAGCCTTTGAGCGCGTCCTCCAGGATGTCACGGATGACGTCGAGGTCGCCCTTGTCGGCGGCGGTACGCCAGGCGAGCGCGGCGCGAGTGCCCTGGATCATGATGTAGGCAAGGCCGAGGAAGCCAATGAAGATGCCTAAGAGCGCCCACTGCAGCATCAGGCGTTCTCCGCCAGCACCTTGCGGGCCGCGTCCAGCATTATGTCGATCGGCGCCTCTTGGCCGGTCCAGATCTTGAACGACGCCGCGCCCTGGTAGACGAGCATCGGCAGACCGCCCAGCACGCACGCACCGCTAGCCCGCGCGTCGCGCAGCAACCGGGTCTCGAGGGGACGGTAGATGAGGTCGAACACGAGCATTTCCGGGCGGATCAGGCCGGAGGGCACAGGTGATGCGTCCTGCGACGAGTCGGCCATGCCAACCGATGTACAGTTTACCAATAGCTGTGCACGCGGAGCCATCTTTGCCCAGCTTCCAGGCGCGGCCGGTAGCGCTTCGAGCCAGGTACCACCGGCGTGCGGCGAGAGGTCGTCGACCAGCCGCTGAGCACGCTCCGCCGAGCGATTCAGGACGGCGATCGAGGCCGCGCCCGACTCGATCAGGGCGACGACGACAGCACGGGCCGCCCCCCCGGCGCCGGCGATAACCGCATCGCAGCCGCGCGAATCGAAGCCAGCGTCGTCTCGCAGCGCGCGCAAAAAGCCTCCGACGTCCGTGTTGTAGCCGGACAGGCGGCCTTCGCGATTAACGATCGTGTTGACCGCGCCGACGCACTGCGCCAGCGGGTCGAGCTCGTCCAGCATCGGCATCACGGCCTCTTTGTAGGGAATCGTGACATTCGCGCCGAGGACGGACGGTGCGCGCAGACCGGTAACGCGCGTCGCCAGGCCATCGGGCGGCGTCGGCCAGCGCTTGTATACCATGCCGAGGCCGAGGGCATCGATCGCGGCCTGCTGCAAGGCGGGTGAAGTGGACTGCTTGTGGGGATCGGTGATGACGCCGAGATACTGCACTACGCGTCAATCATACGGCCGCTGCGAGTCGAGGTAGGCCTGGAGGAGGATCGCCGCGGCGACGGCATCTCGGCCGGGGCTACCCGCCTTCGCCCTCGATACGCCTTTCTTTCGCGGGGACGCGCGCTCGGCCTGGCGGGTCGTCAGTCGCTCGTCATGGAGGCGGATCGGGATTGAGATTCGCTCCGAAAGTGCGGCGACGACTTCGCGGATGTGCTGGGACTGCGGACCCTCAGCGCCGGATAGCGAGAGCGGCAGTCCGAAGACGATCTCCTCCGCCCGCTGTTCTGTGGCGATGAGGACGAGCTCATCGACGGGGTCGCCGCGCACCTCGGCCGTCGTCAGCGGAATCGCCAGGCGAGTGCGGTCGTCGGCGGCGGCGACGCCGATGCGCCGTTCCCCGAAGTCGATGCCGACGATGCGCATCAGCCGTCGCGACCCGTTAGGCGCAACTGCTCCGGCCTCGTCTTCGGTATCCGCTCGATGACGCCGCGCGCCTCCAGGTCAAGCTTGACGGACTCGGTGTACCAGGGGATCGACCCCTCGAAGTGCGGCTGGGCGAGGGACACATGACCGATCAGTTCGGTCGTGATCAACGGGCCTTCCTTGCGTAGTGCATCGAGGATCCCAGCGCGGATCTTGTCGTACTTGGCGCGGCTGATGTTGACGCCCCGCTTGCCCTGCGGATGTTGTGTCATGATCTGGTCTTGGTCCGCCATCTCTAGCCTCCCAGCATTTCGCGCACCGCACCAGGGACGACGGCCAGCGCCTCATCTAGTTTCGCGACGTCCTTGCCGCCGCCTTGTGCCATGTCCGGCCGCCCGCCCGCGCTACCTCCGGCGACGGCCGCGACGCGCTTCAGCAGGTTGCCGGCGTGGACCCCGCGCTCGATGACGTCTTTCGGGACGATGGCGACGAACATTGGCTTGTCGTCTACGACCGCACCGACCACGCTGACAGCCGTGGGGAACTGTTTGCGAATGCTGTCTGCGAAGTACCGTAAGGCATCAACACTAGGAACTTCAGTCGACAGCGTCCTTACCTCTATCCCCTCAACATCAGAGGCATTCCAACTGATATGTCCGAGCGATGGGTTGTGTGCCATCGCTATTGTAAGTTTCTGAATCTGCCTAAGATGATCCTCGCGTTCTTTAATCAACGAATCTATCTTCTGCCTAAGCGAGCGTCGTGGCACGCCTAGCCCCTTGGCAACACCTTCGATCAGTTGCTCCTGTTCCCGGATGTGAAGTTCCGCGCCAGCGCCGGTCAGAGCTTCGATGCGGCGCATGCCGGAGCCGATGGACGACTCGCCGGTGATGATGATCGCGCCGATCTCACCCGTGCGCTCGCAGTGGGTGCCGCCGCAGAGCTCTGCGCTGAACCGCGGGACAACCGTGTTTACCTCAACGACGCGGACGCGGTCGCCGTACTTGTCGCCGAAGAAGGCGAGCACGCCCTCCCCAATCGCCTCGTCGAACGACGTCTCGCGGGTGTGCACTGGCACGTCCTGCCGAACCTTCTCGTTTACCAGCGACTCGACGCCGGCGAGCTGCTCCGGCGTGACCGCTTCGGTGTGGGTGAAGTCGAAGCGAAGGTGGTCCGGCGCCACGAGCGAACCCGCCTGGCGCACGTGCGGGCCGATGACGTCTCGAAGCGCGGCGTGCAACAGGTGCGTGGCGGTGTGGTTGCGCTTGGTGTTGCCCCGGTGCGCCGGATCGACGCGCGCGGTCACCTCGTCGCCGACGGCGATACGGCCTTCCGCGACGCGGCCGCGGTGGATGATCAGCTTGCCGGCGACACGCTGCGTGTCCAGCACTTCGACCCGCCCGTCCGGCCCGACGATCTCGCCGCGATCCCCAACCTGGCCGCCGCCTTCGGGATAGAGCGGCGTGGCGGCGAGAAAGACTTCGACGTCTTGCCTAGAACCCGCCTCCTCAGCGACTTGCGGAACCGAATCCGGTAACTCGTCGGCGTGCGTCCGCCGCAACGTGTCGACAACATCTGACGTAAGAAGGAGCGCCACGATCTTTGATTTCGTTTCCAACTCTTGGTAGCCGGTGAACTGCGTCGGATTAGCGACGAGGGAGGCGTAGAGCGTGTCCGCAGCGACCCTCTCCGCGCCTTTGAACTGAGCCCTACCACGCTCCCGCTGTTGCCTCATCTCTTCGTCGAAGCCAGCGATATCAACGGTGAAGCCGTTCTGTTCGGCGATGTCACGCGTTAGGTCGATCGGGAAACCGTAGGTATCATGAAGTTCAAATGCTTCGCCACCTGAGATCGTGTTCACGATACGCTTGAATTCAGCGACTCGCTTGCGCAAATCTGTCGGATCGAACGCCACCTCGCCTGAGCTCAATTTCTTGCGCCAATCCTTGAGCCAGTCTTGTAGCTTGAACGCCGCGCCGCTGATCTCGAGCATCGCCACCGACGAAAGACCGCCACTCGTTGTGAACGCGCGTTTCGCGAGAGAATCATCCGTCCGCTCATTCTCTTCGAAGATTGTGACGATCAGCGGCAGAATCTCTGTAAGAAATTCGTCCAGCTCAACGTGTCCGACAGTGGCCATCAGTTCAGCAGGACGCTGAGAAATTCGGAACCAATCCTCCCAGTGATCCTCGACTGGCCTAAACTTCGCTGCGACGAACTTTCGCAAGCGGATTACGTATTCAAGGATGCCTAGACCACGCTGCAGCGTCTGGTCGAAGCGCTGCTCTTCAGGGGCCACAATATTTGCGACGAATTGACGCTGGCGAAGGAGCTCTGGGTACGAGTCCTTCATCATTTTGACAACCGTGTTCGCCAGGTCGGCCATGAATGGCTCTTCGATGCCGAGGTGACGGCGGCCAAAGTAGACCGCCCGTCGCAGCATCCGGCGGCAGACGTAGCCCCGCTCTTCGTTCGAAGGGATGACGGGCGTGCGCTCGTCGCCGATGAGGAACGTGACGGCGCGCGCGTGCTCGGCGACGATGCGGATTGCGCGGTCGCTGGCTTCATCGGCGCCGTAGTGCTTGAGGGATAGTTGCTCGATGCGGCGGATCAGCGGCGCGAAGACCTCGGTTTCGTAAACGGACGGAATCTTGTTCTTGTCCCAGCCTGGAGCGTTGTGCAGAAGCACCGACATCACGCGCTCGAAGCCGGAGCCGGTGTCGATGTTCTTCTTCGGCAGCAGCTCGCGCTTTTCGCCGTCGCAGTAGTAGGTCATGAAGACGAGGTTCCAGATCTCGACGAAGCGGTCGTGTCCGTGCGAGGGGTGACAGTCCGGACCGCAGCCAAACTGCTCGCCGAAGTCGTAGTGGATCTCGGAGTCGGGGCCGCAGGGACCAACGTCTCCGGAGAACCAGTAGTTGTCCTCTTCGCCGTAGCGCATGATCCGCTCGGCCGCGAAACCCTGCTTGCGCCAGAGATCGAACGCCTCGTGGTCGTCCTGGAAGATCGCCGGCCAGAGACGCTCGGCCGGCAGCTTCAGCACCTGCGTCAGGAACTCGTGCGCCCAAGGAATGACCTCGGCCTTGAAGTAGTCGCCGAAGCTGAAATTGCCCAGCATCTCGAAGAACGTGAGGTGCGAGGTGTCCCCAACGGACTCGATATCGCTGACTCGAAAACACTTCTGTACCGATACCGCGCGCGTCCAGGGTGGATTGGCTTGGCCCATGAAATACGGTTTGAACGGCACCATGCCTGCGCTCGTGAAGAACAACGTCGGGTCATCGTCGGTGGCGACGATGGGCGCGCCGGGCACGCGGCGATGGCCTCGCTCCTCGAAGAAGCGCAGGAAGGCTTCGCGCAGTTCGTGTGGGTTCACCAAAGCGATTATACGGGTGAGCGGGAGGCGGAAGGAAAGAAAGAGGTGGTTCGTGTTCTTCCGTCATTCTGCATCTGACTTCTTTCGCGTAAGTTGACAGGTTTTCGCCGTCGCCACTAACATTCTCCGTACAGGCCGCGAAGGCCGAGTGTAAGAAGAGCTGCGATTGGACGCCAGCGAACCCCCTAATCCGCCGGAACCTCCGCATACCGGCTTCACCTCCAGAGGATGCGCACGCCTCGTGCCGACACGCCCGCGACGGACGGCGATCTAGCATGGCTGACTCGTTGTCTGAGCAAGAGACCGGGCACAAACCGGGCGCGCTCGCCTCGCTGCGGGCGCAGTTGGAGACCCGGCTGGCGGAGTGCGCGCGACACGAAGTATCGGGCGTAACGATCATCGATGCGGCCACGACATACCTCGAGCCGGGCGTGCAGATCGGCTCCGGCACCGTGATCGAGCCGAACACGACGGTCCGCGGCGAGACTACGATCGGGCGCGACTGCCGGATCGGGCCGAACACGGTAATCAGCGGATCGCGGATCTCAGACCGGTGCATCGTCTTCGCGTCGGTCGTCGAAGACTCGAAGCTGGAGGACGGCGTCGACGTCGGGCCGTACAGCCATCTGCGCGCCGGCACGCATGTCGAGGCCGGCGTCCACCTGGGCAACTTCGTCGAGGTCAAAGCCTCGCGGATCGGCCGTGGGACGAAGGCTGGCCACTTCAGTTATATCGGCGACGCGGAGATAGGCGCGGAGGTCAACATCGGCGCAGGTACGATCACGTGCAACTACGACGGCACAGCCAAGCACAAGACGATCGTCGAAGACGGCGCATTTATCGGCAGCGACACGATGCTCGTGGCGCCGGTACGCATCGGCAAGGGCGCGACGACGGGTGCGGGCTCCGTGGTTACGGGCGATGTTGCGGCCGGGCAGCAAGTTGCGGGGGTGCCGGCGCGCCCGCTGCACGGCGGCAGCAAGAAGCGGGACGGTCATGGATAGCAACGGCCTGGTTGCAGCGGTCATGCTTGCTGCCGGCATCCTCACACTCGTGCTGATCGGCGCCGGGGAAGCCGGGGTCATCGCCGGCGTACGGGAGCGCGCGCTGAGGGAGCCGGCCGAGACCCGCGTCGAGGCGCTGCGACGCTTCTACCAGGAGCGGCAGGTGACGCTGTCATCGCTCTCGCTGGCCCGTAACCTGGCCTCGGTGGGCGTGACCGGCGTCGCGACGTACCTCGTGCTGCGCGAGGCGTCGGACGCCTGGCCGGCATTGGCCATCACCATCGTCGTAACGGCCACGGGTTTCGTGCTGCTGCAGGGGCTCACGCGGACGCTGGTCGCCCGCGACCCCCACGCCTGGATGGTCGCGACGCGGCCGCTCGTGGCGACGATCCGGTTCCTGTTCCGCATACCGGTCCTGTTGATCGATGCGCCGATGGGCGCTGTCTTCCACGCTATGCACCGGTACCATCCGGCGAACGAGGCGGCGGCCGAAGAGATGATCATGGTCACCGAGATGGAAGATGCCAGCGCGGCTCTGCCGGACGCGGAGCGCGAAATGATCCGCGGCGTGATGGACCTGGAGTTCACTTCCGTCCGCGAGGTAATGGTGCCGCGGCCGGACATCATCGCCGTGAACGCCGATGATGGGTTCGATAAGCTCGCCGCCGTGATGGTGGAGCAGGGCGTCAGCCGCGCCCCCGTCTACGAAGGCGACATCGACCACATTCTGGGCATCGCGCACGCCAAAGAGATGATGCGCCACCTGATCAACGGCAAGACGCGCCCACTCGTGCGGGATATCCTTCGGCCGGCACACGTCGTCCCCGAAAGCAAGCGCGTCCATGAGCTGCTGGCCGAGATGAAACAGAACCGCGTCTCGATGGCGATTGTCGTCGACGAGTACGGCGGGACGGCGGGCCTCATCACGCTGGAAGACCTGATCGAAGAGATCGTCGGCGAGATCCAGGACGAGTTCGACTTCGAGGAGCAGCCTGTCCAGCAATTGAACGAGAACGAGGCGATCGTTGACGGCGGCGTCGGCATCGACGACCTGAACGAGATGTTCGACACCGAGCTTCCGAAGCAGGACTTCGACAGTGTGGGCGGCTTCATCGTGAACGAGTTAGGCCGCATGCCAAGTGTGGGCGACACGGTGCAGTTCGACGGCGTCAGCCTCAAGGTGTTGAGCGTGGCGGGCCGGCGGATCAAGAAGGTGCGCGTCGTCAAACATGAGGCCAGGAAGGATGACGGCGAGAACGGCCGCTAGCTGCTAGTTGAACAGCCTCTTCTACTGGCCGGCCAGAATCCGTTGCCAAACCGCCCCTCTGCCGTGCCACTCTCAGAGCTGCTGCTGTTGACTTGCGTGCTATCATCCTCGCCTGACATGGCCCGAAGACAAAAGAAGACCAGCAGCACCAACGCCGACGAGGCGAAGTTCTGGGTCGCCTTCAGCCGCATCGCGGGCGTCGGCACCAAACGATACGAGGCGATGCTCGCGCGGTTCGGTTCGCTGGCCGAGGCGTGGCGCGCCACCCGCGGCGAGCTCAAGGAAGCCGGCCTGGACCAACGCACGGTCCGCCAGATCGCGGACGAGCGGCCGAACATCGACCCGGACACGGAGTGGCAGCGGTTGGAGACGGCGCGCCTGCGGGCGATTACCTGGGATGACGCCGCGTACCCGGCTCGCCTGCGAGAGATAGATGACGCGCCGCCGCTTCTCTACCTGAAGGGCGAACTGGTGACGCAGGACGAGCTAGCGGTGGCGGTCGTCGGCACGCGCCGGCCGACGCCGTACGGACGGCAGGTGGCGGAGGAGATGTCGTACCAGCTGGCGGGGAACCTGGTCACGGTGGTCAGCGGACTGGCGCGCGGAATCGACGGGATCGCGCACCGGGCGGCGCTGCAGGCCGGCGGCCGGACGCTCGCCGTGTTGGCCTGCGGGCTCGACATGGTGTACCCGCCAGAGCACAAGAAACTGGCCTCTGAGATTGCCGAGCGCGGCGCCTTGATCAGCGAGCAGCCACTCGGGTCGCAGCCGCGCGGAGACTTTTTCCCCCGCCGCAATCGTATCCTTAGTGGTGTGAGTCTGGGCGTTCTTGTTGTCGAAGGCGACGTGAAGAGCGGCGCGCTGATCACGGCGAACTTCGCGAACGACCAGGGCCGCGAAGTGTTCGCGGTCCCGGGCAGCGTCTTTTCAACGCAGAGCCGTGGCACTAACCTGAAGATACAGCGCGGCGAGGCAAAGCTCGTCATCAAGGTCGACGACATACTGGAAGAGTTGAACCTCCAGACCGCGCCCCAACAGATTGAAATGCTCGAGTTGAGCCCCGCCACGGACACGGAGGCGGAGCTTCTACGTCATATATCGAGAGAGCCGGTGCACATCGATGAGGTCTGCCGCGAAAGCGGACTCCCCATCTCGACGGTAAGCAGCCTCCTCGCCATGATGGAACTGAAGGGCCTCGTCCGGGAGATCGGATCGAAGGCCTACGTCAGGGCCCGCGAGGCACCCGCCTCCTACGGCTCAAGCTAGCAGACAGAAGGAATACAAGTTGGTAGAGATAAACGGCAAGCCGGCAACGGCCCGCCGCACAAAAGCGCCCGCACGTAAGAAGCGGGCAGCGCCAAAGAACGCACCCGCGGGCAAAGCGGGACGAAGCCTCGTCATCGTGGAGTCCCCGGCCAAGGCGCGGACGATCTCGCGCATCCTCGGCTCCAACTACGACGTGCGCGCCTCGATCGGCCACATCCGTGACCTGCCGAAGGCCAAGCTGGGAATCGACGTTGAGTCCAACTTCGCGCCGCAGTACGTCATCCCGCGCGAAAAGTCGAGGACGGTGACCGAGATCAGGGACGCGGCGAAGCGGGCGGGCGAAGTCTTCCTGGCCACCGACCCTGACCGCGAGGGCGAGGCGATTGCCTGGCACCTGATGGAGGCCGCCGACCTCAGGTCGCTGCCGCACCACCGCGTCGTCTTTCACGAGATCACGCCCGAAGCCGTGCAGGAGGCGTTCGATCACCCGCGCGAAATCAACATGCAACTCGTAGACGCGCAGCAGGCCCGCCGCGTTGTCGACCGGCTGGTCGGCTATCGGCTGAGCCCGTTCCTCTGGAAGAAGGTGCGGCGCGGACTCTCCGCCGGGCGCGTTCAATCAGTCGCGGTACGGCTGGTCGTCGAACGCGAGCGCGAGATCCAGGCCTTCGTGCGGCAGGAGTACTGGACGATCGAGGCTGAGCTGGAGAAGGAGCGCGCGACCCCGACGTTTCGCGCCAAGCTGGCGGGCTATGCCGGTAAGAAGGATAAGCTGGAGATCACCAGCGGCGACCAGTCCGAGCGGCTGGTCAACGACCTCCGCGCTTCGACCTACAAAGTCCTGAGCGTGCAGACACGCCCGCAAGTTCGCCGGCCGGCCGCACCATTCATCACCAGCACTCTGCAGCAGGAGGCTTCGCGCCGCCTGGGCTTTACGGCGAAGCGCACGATGGCTGTCGCGCAACAGCTGTACGAGGGCATCAAGCTCGGCGGCCGCGGCGAGGTCGGTCTGATCACGTACATGCGTACCGACTCGACGAACATCGCCGTCTCGGCCCAGCAGGAGGCGCGCGCTTACATCGCCGAGCGTTTCGGGGAAGACTTCGTGCCGAAATCCCCACGAGTCTACACGCGAAAGGTGAAGGGCGCGCAAGAGGCGCACGAGGCGATCCGCCCAACTTCCGTCACCCGCGAGCCGGACGCCATCCGCGGCTCGCTCACTAACGACCAGTACCGGCTGTACGCTCTCGTCTGGCAGCGCTTCGTGGCCAGCCAGATGTCCGACGCAGTCTTCGACGTGACAACGGTGGAGACCGAGGCGAAGCCAGCCTCGGGCGCCGATCCACTGCTGATGCGCTCGACAAACACGCAGCTGCGGTTCGCGGGCTTCCGGCAGGTCTACGTCGAAGCGCGCGATGAGGACGACAGCGACGAAGAGGATATGGGCAGCAACCCACTGCCGCAACTGGCCGCGGGCGACCGCCTGCTGATGCGACAACTCTTCCCCGAGCAGCACTTCACTGAGCCACCGCCACGCTACACCGATGCCAGCCTGGTGAAGGCGCTGGAAGAGAAGGGGATCGGCCGCCCGAGCACCTACGCGCCGACGATGTCAACGATCCAGGACCGCGGTTACGTCGGCAAAGAAGGCCGAAACCTGAAGCCGACCGACCTTGGCGTCGTCGTGAACGACCTGCTCGTCGAGCACTTCCCGAACTTCGTCGACGCCGGCTTCACGGCAGGCATGGAGGAGGAGCTGGACGAAGTCGCTTCCGGCGAGCGCCAGTGGCAGCCCGTCGTGCGCGAGATGTACGACCCGCTAGAGGCAGCGCTGACGACGGCGACCCTCGAGGCGAAGAAGCAGGTGGAGGAGACGACAGAGCTTTGCCCCGAGTGCGGCGCCCCGATGATTATCCGCTGGGGGCGCCGCGGCCGCTTCCTCGCCTGCACGCGCTTCCCGGAGTGCCGCGGGACAAGCTCGCTGGAAGGCGAAGAGCCGCAGGAGCAGCCACAACAGACGGACGAGCCCTGCCCGGAGTGCGGGGCGCCGATGCTGATCCGCAGCGGGCGCTTCGGCAAGTTCCTCGCCTGCAGCCGTTACCCGGAGTGCAAGGGACGCAAGCCGCTGGTCAAGTCGCTGGGCGTGAAGTGCCCGAAGGACCAGGGCGAGCTGGTGGAGCGCCGGACGAAGCGCGGCCGCACGTTCTATGGCTGCGCCAACTATCCGAAGTGCGACTTCACAACATGGAGCCGGCCTTTGGAGACGCCCTGCCTCAACTGCGGCGGCCTCGTCGTCGCGGAGAAGGACAACAAGGCGAAATGCCTCGACTGCGAGTGGCGAGGCGAAGCGCCTGCCACCGCGCCCCAGCCGGCGGGCGTGAGCTGACCGGGCCCGCGTAAAGACGTCCCAGCGGGACGTCTCGGGGGCGTTCCGCGCCAGGCCGGACATTTCAGTTCTGCGCGATGTCTTGATGTCGCAGGACAGCGGCTGTCAAGCGTCCCGGTTTGCCTGCGATGTCGGGTGGCATCGCCGAAGACGGCCCTCACCCCCCGACCCTCTCCCGCTCCGGCGGGCGAGGGGAGACGTTTAGTCGACAAACCGAAATCGCGTTCCGCCGTTATCCCTAATGATGAACGAACTGCTCGAGGCGTACCTCAGATATCTGCTCGCGGAGAAGAACCTTTCGCCGCTGACGTTGCGGAACTACCGCAGCGACCTCACGCACTTTGCGACGTATCTGCGCGAGGAGGAGAACGACGCGGGGCCAACGACCGCCGACCGGTTCATGCTGCGCCGCTACCTCTCCGCGCTGAAGGAGCAGGGGATGGTCGGCGCCAGCCTGACTCGCAAGGTGAGCACGATCCGCAGCTTCTACCGCTTCCTTGTGCGCGAAGGGAAGCTCGAGTCGAGCCCGCTGACCGGACTGGTCGCGCCAAAGCGGGAGCGCAGGCTGCCTTCGATCCTGTCACTGGAGCAGCTGTCGGCGATCATCGAGTCGGCTGACGAGGCGACGCCGCGGGGGATGCGCAACCGCGCGATCCTCGAGCTGATGTACGCGTCCGGCGTCCGTCTCAGCGAGGTGGTCGGCACGGACATCCGCCACCTCGACCTCGAAGAGCGGACGCTGCTGGTGCGCGGCAAGGGGAACAAGGAGCGCATCGTTCTCCTGGGCGGGCCGGCGGAAAAGGCGATTCGGCGCTACTTGGCGCGAGGCCGCCCGAAGCTCGCCACCGGCGCTGAGATGGCGCTTTTCGTGAACCGCGACGGCAAGCGTCTCTCCGGCCGTTCGATCGAGAAGATCGTCCACCAGCACGCGCTTAAGGCCGGGCTCGACCAGCGAGTCTGGCCGCACCTCTTGCGTCACTCGTTCGCCACGCACCTGCTGGACGGCGGCGCAGACCTCCGCGTCGTGCAGGACCTCCTCGGCCACGCCAGCGCCCAGACGACGCAGATCTACACGCACGTGACGGAGGAGCGCCAGCGCGAGAAGCTGGAGCGTGCGCGGAAGCAGATGGCCGAGGCGACGCTCCGCAACCTCGAGGAGAGCGCGGCGCGGCGACGGGCGCGGTCTGGAGCCTAGCGTCTGGTGTAACCTATCCTCATGCGAATCCTCCTTGTGAATGGCCCGAACCTGAACATGCTCGGGCGGCGGCAGCCGGAGATATACGGCTCGATGACGCTGCAGGACATCGTTGACAAGGTGACGAAGCGAGGGCATGAGCTCGGCGTGGAAATCGTGCCCTTCCAGGCGAACGCCGAGGGCGCGATCGTCGACTTTCTGCAGGAGCATGGCCCGCAGGCTGACGGCATCCTGATTAACGCCGGCGCGCTGACGCACTACGGTCTCGCGCTGCGAGACGCGTTCGAGGCGATCCAGAAGCCGTTCGTGGAAGTGCACATCTCCAACATCCACGCCCGCGAGGAGTTCCGCCACCACTCCGTGCTCGCCGACATTGCCGTCGCGCAGGTTGCCGGCCTCGGCTGGCGAGGGTACATCGCCGCGCTCGACGCGCTCGCCGGCATCCTCAAGGACGGCAAGTGACGACCGAGCGGATCGCTAAGCTCCGCGAGAAGATGGGTGAGCACGAGCTCGCGGCGTTTCTCGTTGGCTGCGCGGTGGAGGACACGTTCCACGTCGCGGGCACGAACCGGCGCTACCTCTCAGGGTTCAGTGGCTCCGTCGGCTGGCTCATAATCACGCGCGACTCGCAGTTCATCGCCGTCGACTTCCGCTACTTCGAGCAAGTGAGGCAGGAGTGCCCGCAGTTCACTCTCTTCGCGACAAGCGGCGGCATGGACACCTGGTTCGCGCGGCTGATTGGCGAAAGCGGCCTCTCGGGCGAGCGCATCGGCTTCGAGCCGGGCGACGTCTCGGTCGCCTCGCTGAACGCAATGCGAAAGGCCATCGACGGCATGCCGGAAAGCGACCGGCCGGCTCTGCTCGCCGCGCCGCCGCTGGTCGCCGAGCTGCGCACCTTCAAGGAGCCAGGCGAGCTCGATTCGCTGCAGCGGGCTGTGGATATTGGCGACGAGGCGCTCGTCCACGTCTCGGAACGGCTCGAGCCGGGCTGGACGGAGAAACAGGTCGCCTGGGAGATCGAGAAGTACGCTCGCGAGCACGGAGCCGATTTCATGTCATTTCCCACCATCGTCGCCGCCGGGCCACACGGCGCGATGCCGCACGCCCAGCCAACCGACTACGCGATCCAGAAGGGCGATCCGGTCGTCATCGACATGGGCGTGATAGTGGACGGCTACTGCTCGGACCTGACGCGGACGGTCGTCTGCGACGGCAAGCCCAGCGGGAAGTTCCGTGCGGTGTACGACATCGTGTTGACGGCGCAGCGGACGGCGGAGGAGCTCTTGCGGGCTGGCATGGGCGGCGAAGAGGGCCACATGCTGGCGCACAACGTGATCGCGGAGGGGAGCTTCGGCGAGCACTTCGGGCACGGCCTCGGCCACGGCGTCGGCCTGCAGGTGCACGAGGCGCCGTACCTGTCTCGCACGTCGAAAAGCGTGATGGCCGACGGCATGATCGTGACAGTCGAGCCGGGCATCTACCTGCCGGGCGAGTTCGGGGTCCGCATCGAAGACCAGTGCGTCTTCGAGGGCGGAAAGCTTCGCGTGATGTCGCGCGCCCCGAAATGACGCGAAGCGTCATCCTGAGCCGCAGCGAAGGATCTCGCCGAACCGTCCCAGCACCGGCTTGTGTTGGGCCTATTCGGGGGGTCAGGCTTCAGCCTGACCGGCGGCATGCGACTCACAGCAGATTCGAGCGGATAAGCAGATTGCCGTTTGGCGTTGCGTCCTGGCACAGCGAACCGCTGTAGGGGCACAGCATGCTACGCCTGCGTCACGACCGGAGGATGACACCGGCCACTCTGACCGGCTACCCTAGTCGAGGCCCAAAGACACACCAGAAGCGAGGATCAGATGATCGAGACGGGCGACCTCAAGAAGGGGTCCACAATCGAAATCGACGGCAACCTTTACCAGGTGATCGAGCTGGAGCACAACAAGATGGGCCGCGGCACGGCGCAGGTGCGGATGAAGCTGCGCGACCTGCGGGCCGGGCACATCATCGACAAGTCGGTGCAGGCCGGCGCGCGGTTCCAGCGGGCGCGCGTGGAACGGCAGGCGGCGCAGTACCTGTACGCGGACGGCGACCTGCACTACTTCATGAACACGGCGACGTTCGACCAGTTCCCGGTGAGCAAGGCGGTGCTGGGCGACGCGCTGAACTACATCACCGAAAACAGCGAGGTCAACCTGCTGATGTTCGGCACCGAGGCGGTGGGCGTCGAACTGTCGGCGGCTGTCGAGTTGAAGGTGAAGCAGACGGACCCGGGCATGCGCGGCGACACGGCGCAGGGCGGCACGAAGCCGGCGACGCTGGAGACGGGCATCACGGTAAACGTGCCGCTCTTCATCAACACCGGCGACAAGCTGAAGATCGACACCCGCACGGGTGCCTACCTGGAGCGCGCGAGCAAATAACTTCGGGGGTCAGGCTCTTAGCCTGACTCCAGGCACAACCGTACCGAGATTTGACGCCCGGCGTTATGGCAGGTGCCATGCGCTGGGTGCTCTCCGCCGGGGTCGCGATCGTCGCACTCGTCTCAGCATGCGGCGACGACTCCAGTTCGCCGACGCCGACGACGAGCTCGACTGCCAGCTCCACGCCCGGCGCGACCGTTTCCCCTACGCTCTCAGTGAGTCCGAGTCCTACGCCCGATCCGAACCTGATCCGCTGGGGCCCTGATATCGACCTCCCCAACGATATGGCGATGATCATAGAACCGGGCTGCTGGGCCTGCGATGGCCCGTCGGGTCCACTCGTGCGCGTTTAGTGTGATTCGACGGGTGATGTACGGACAGAAGAGCTCTTCACAGGGTTTGAGAACAACCTCCCCAGAATTACATACGATTCGCCGTCCGGGCCGCAAGAGCTACTGGCGCCGATTACGGGCGAAGTGATGACACAAGACGCATCGGTCATGGCCGTCAGCTTCTGCACTAAAGGTGACTGCCAGTTCTCAAGCCTCGGGGGCAACGATCCTAACGCAGAAGGCGCGGCGTTTCGCTCCGTTGATGGCGGCATCACTTGGCAGGACGTCGGCCGGGGCGGGACCTCGTTCGGGGTCGCGGGTGTTATGGCAGACGGAAGGGTCATCGCTTCGACAATCGAGCATGACGATGGGACGCACGACTACGTGTTGCTTCCGGACAATACGGCCGTCAATCCACCGGCTGACGGCGTATACCCGGTGCCGATATCGAACGAAATCCTCTGGGCGACGAACGATGGTCGCCTGCTGCTGGCTGACGGAACGCCGATCTTCGCACCGACAGACCGCGACCCGCATTACTACTATGGCTCCGTCCTTGGCGACTTTAAGGACCCTCAAGACGGGCAAGTGCTCGTTCACTGGGAGCTGCCGATGCCAATTCCTCGGCCCGCAGACTACGTTGATCGCTACGCTTTTGCTTCTCTGGATGTCTCGGCCGGGTCAGCGCACGTAATCCGTCAATGGGAGATCGACGGATACCTGGTAGCCATTGGTTGGTGGTCTGCGAAGGATGATCGCGTAGTCATAAGCCTCATTCCTGAAGACTCCACTCACCCTTATGGGTCTCAGTCGCCGCTGCCAGCCATCCTCGATCTGCGTAGCGGCACTTTCAACTTGATACCCGGCCCGTTCAAGTCCGATATGCCGGGCTACAGCTCCCTTGGACGCACGATTGTCCACGCCGTGCAGACCGGGCCGTTTGCGCGCGTGACTGGCACCGGCTCGTGCCTCAACATCCGCACCGATCCGTCTGCCTCCGGCACGGTGCTAACCTGCGCTGCCGACGGTGTGCTGCTGCGCGATACCGGCCAGACCAACGGCGACTGGGTGAGCGTGATGACGCCTGGCGGGACACAGGGCTGGGCCAGCGCGGCGTTCCTCGAGCGCTGACACCCGCTGCCACCTCACCCCTGACACCTCACACCTCACCCCTCTACAATAGCGGCGTGACGCAATCACTTCTCGACGCCTACCCCGTCTCCTGGGTCTGCCGCTACGTTAAGGAGCTGCTGGAGAGCGACCTGCGCCTCTCCAACGTCTGGATCGAGGGCGAGATCTCCAACCTCAGCCGCTCCCAGCGCGGGCACGTCTACTTTACGCTCAAGGAAGGCGCCTACGGGCTACGCTGCGTGATGTTCCAGCGCCAGTACCGGGGGATGCCGCTGGAGAACGGTGCTCAGGTTCTGGTGCACGGCAACATCTCGTTCTACGCCGAGCGCGGCGAAGTCCAGATCATCGTCGACTTCGTGCAGCCGGCCGGCGTCGGCGCGCGGCAGGCGGAGTTCGAGCGCCTGAAGACGAAGCTGGAAGCCGAGGGGCTGTTCGACAAGGCCCGTAAGCGCCCGCTGCCACGCTTCCCGCGCCGCATCGGCGTCGTCACGTCTCCGGCGGGCGCGGTCTTCCACGACATCTGCAACGTGCTCACACGCCGTTGGCCCCTGGCCGAGGTCGTCCTCGCACCGACGCCGGTGCAGGGGCCGGACGCCGTCGTCGGCGTCGCCGAGGGCATCCGCCAACTCAACGGCGCCGGCGATATCGACGTGATCATCGTCGCGCGCGGCGGTGGGTCAACAGAGGAGTTGTGGGCGTTCAACGAAGAGATCGTCGCGCGAGCGATCTTCTCCAGCGCGGCGCCGGTCGTCTCCGCCGTCGGTCACGAAACCGACTTCACGATCGCGGACTTTGTCGCCGACGTCCGCGCGCCTACGCCCTCGGCCGCTGCTGAAACAGTGGCGCCCGACCGCCGCGACATCCTGCGGCAGGTCAACGGCATGGTGATCTCGTCAGCGATAGACGTGCGCGGGCGGATCGACCAGGGAGCGACGCGCGTGGACCGAGCGGCGCACCGCATGCGCTCGGCGATTCCCGACCCCGGGCGCTACCGCGAACGCATCGTCTCGCTGCTGCGGCACGCGGCAAGCGCGGCGGGCCGGTCGCTGGAGCAACGGTCTGGCCGCGTCGACGGATGCGCCGGGCGGTTGCGCTCGCTGGACCCGCGGAGCACGCTAGCGCGAGGCTACGCCGTCGTGCAGGTGCGCGACTCGAAGCAGGCCGTGACGAGTGTGGCGCAGGTGAAGGGCAAGGAGCGGCTGGACGTGTACGTGAAGGACGGCAAGTTCCCGGCCGAGGTGTCGAGGCAGTATGGCTTCTAAGAAGGCGCCCGAGACCGAGGGGTTCGAGACGCTGTACAAACAGCTCGAGGAGACGGTGGCGAAGCTCGAGCAGGGGAACCTCTCGCTGGAAGAGTCGCTTTCCCAGTACGAGGCCGGGACGGCGCTGGCCAAGCGCTGCCAGGCGCTCCTGCAGGACGCCGAGCTGCGCGTGACCCGGCTGCAGTCACAGTTCAACGAGACGCTGCTGCGCGAGGAGCCGGTGGACTACGACGCAGCGCCAGAGTTCGACGAGGAGCCGGTGGATTGACCGACGGCCCCGGCCTCATCCGCGTCGATTGCCACAACCACACGTATTACTCGCCGGACAGTATCCTGTCACCGGAAACGATGCTGCGGCGCGCGCGAGAGCGAGACCTAGACGTGATCGCCGTGACCGACCACAACACCGTGCGCGGCGGGCTCGTGGCGCAGGAGCTGGCGGCGAAGCGCTATCCGGAGCTACGCGTGATCGTCAGCGAAGAGGTGCGGACGGCGGATGGCGAGGTGCTCGGGCTGTTCCTTTCGCAGGACATCCCGCGCGACCTGGGCGCGGCTGAGACGATCGAGCGCATCCACGTACAGGGCGGGATCGCCGGCGCGCCACACCCGTTCGACCCCTACCGCTCAGGGTTGCGCAAAGCGGGGCTAGGCCTCGTCGAGGGCAAGCTCGACTTCATCGAGGGGCTGAACGCACGCATGATCCGCAGCGAGAACAACGACCAGGCGCAGGATTACGCGAAGGCGCACGGCCTGCCGATGTCCGCCGCCAGCGACGCCCACTCGCCCCGAGAGGTTGGGCGCTGTTATGTCGAGATGCCGGACTTTGAGACGCCTGCGCAGTTCCTGGAGTCGCTGCGGGCGGGCAAGCTGCGGGGACGGCTTTCGTCGCCGCTGATCCACCTAGTCAGCCGCTACGCTATGCTGCGCCGCACGCTCGGCTGGAGACCGCCAGCATGACTCTGCGCCTGGCCTGGTTTGCCACGGGACGCGGCCAGATGTCCGGCAAGCTGCTCGCCGCCGCGCGTGAGGCCATCGATGCCGGCCGGCTGGACGCGCAGATAGCCGTCGTCTTCTGCAACCGCGCGCCGGGCGAGGATGAGAACACGGACGCCTTCCAGGAGCAGGTCCTCGCATCCGGGATACCGCTGATCACGCTCAGTTCGCGCGACTTCCGCAAGCAGCTCGGCGGCGAGGTGGCACGCAAGGGCGAGGCCCTCCCCGCGTGGCGGCGTGGCTACGACCGCGAGGTGATGCGGCTGCTCGAGCCGTACGAATTCGACCTCGGCGTGCTGGCTGGCTTCATGCTTATCTTCGGCGAGGAAGCGGCCGCGCGCTGGGACCTGCTGAACCTGCACCCAGCAGCGCCCGGCGGCACGGCCGGTATGTGGCAGGACGTGATCTGGCAGTTGATCGAGCAGAATGCGGAGCGCGCCGGCGTGATGGTCCACCTAGCGACGCCGCAGCTGGACGGCGGCCCTGTCGTCACATACTGCACGTACCCCATCCGTGGCCCCGAGTTCGGCTCGCTTTGGCACGACGTCGAATGCCGTTCGCTGGACGAAGCGCGCGCCGATCTCGGCGAGGAGCTGCCGCTGTTCAAGGCGATCCGCCAGGCAGGCGTCGCGCGTGAGGTACCACTCGTGGTCGAGACGCTGCGCGCCTTCGTCGACGGCCGCGTCCGCATCGAGGGCGAGCGCGTGGTGGACGCCGGCGGCCAGCCGATCGCGGGCTACGACCTGACGAAGCAGATTGAGGCGTTGGTGAGCGGAAACGCGCCTGCGATATAATGCCGGTCGATACGAATCGCCAGGAGGCCGCATGAGCAACAGCATAAACTACCGCCTGCCCGTCAAGCGCGAGCCCACGCCGCCGCCAGCGCCGCTCTGGCAGCAAGCCGCGCCCGTCGTCATCCGCGGAGCAGCACTCGTGGCGGCCGGCGTCATCGGCGAGTGGCTCCTGCGGTCGGCGGCGAAAAAGGCCGTCTCGATGCCCTTCTCCGGCAAGAAGAGCCGCGCCGTTGTCGAACGCGCGGATTCGCCCGAAGCGGCGATCTGGGCTTACAGCGAGACGGTGGTCATGCGCCGGACAATCATCCGCCAGCGCTAGGTCATCCAGAGGGCCGCACCCCACCCCCAGGCCGGCCTCCTCATCCACCACTCGGTACCCCCCAAAAAGGAAGTTCGGCGGACGGGGGCACATCCGCCGAACTTGTGACCGCAGGGAGGGGTGCGGCTCTAGCACCTATTCAACGGCAGGGGACGCGCCAGACCTATACACCATCCGTCATAATTTACGGGTCGATATCTTTAAGCGATGGTTTAACGCACCTAAACCGCCCCGTGTGAACGACGAGGCATGCTGCGATATAGTGTGCTTGCCCGCATGAACATCCTTGTCATCGGCTCCGGCGCCCGCGAACATGCCCTCTCCTGGAAATTACGCCAATCTAAGCGTCTCACCGATCTTTTCGTCACTCCCGGCAACGGCGGAACCGCCGCGATCGCTACCAACCTGGACGTCAAAGCAGCGGACATCGACGGCGTCGTTGCGGCAGCGAAGAAGCTGCGAGTCGATTTCGTCATCATCGGGCCGGAAGACCCGCTCTCCCGCGGGCTGGCCGACCGGCTGGCCGTCGAAGGGATCGCCGCCTTCGGGCCATCGCAGGCCGCCGCACGCATCGAATCGTCGAAAGCGTTCTCGAAAGACCTCATGCAACGTCATGGCATCCCGACTGCCGCCTCGCGTACGTTCGACACCCGTGTTGACGCCAGAAATTACGCCGAGACGCTGACGCGCGGCGCGGTGGTGAAGGCGGACGGCTTGGCGGCAGGCAAGGGCGTCTTCGTCTGCGACACGCCGGAGGAAGCGCTGGCCGCGATCGAGCAGATGATGGGAGATGAGGCGGTCTTCGGCGCCGCGGGCAACACGGTGATCATCGAAGAGCGGCTGGTGGGGCGCGAGGTGTCGGCGCACGCGTTCACGGACGGCGTCACGGTGGCCCCGATGCCGTTCTCCTGCGACTACAAGCGCGCCTACAACGGCAACGAGGGGCCGAATACCGGCGGCATGGGCGCCTATAGCCCGCCGATGTGGATGGACGAATCGCTGGAGCCGTTCATCAACGAGCGCGTCACAGAGGCGGCCATCGCGGCGATGATGGAGGAGGGCGCACCGTACCGCGGCGTGCTCTACCCCGGGATCATGGTGACGGCGGACGGAGCGAAGGTGCTGGAGTTCAATTGCCGCTTCGGCGACCCGGAGACGCAGGTGCTGATCCCGCGTCTGAAGTCCGACCTGCTGGAGATCTGCTGGGCGGTGGCGAACAATCGTCTGGCCGACGCCGAAGTCGAATGGTCAAGCGAGGCGACCGTTGGCGTGGTAATCGCCTCCGGCGGCTACCCGGACGACTACGCGACCGGCTACCAGATTGCCGGCTTGAGCTCGCTGGACGACGACGTGCTGGTTTTCCACGGCGGGACGGCGCTACGCGACGACCGCACAGTCGTGACGAGCGGGGGGCGGGTGCTTACGGTCGTAGCCAGCGGGCCGACGCTGACGGAGGCGCGCGCGAAAGTCTATCGCAATGTGCAACGCATCCACTTCACGCAAGCCTTCTACCGCCGCGACATCGCGGCGCCGGCACAAGACGCGCGAGTGGACTGAGGTACAATCGCCGCATGCCGCGCGTAGCCATCGTTACCGGCTCGAAGTCGGACCTGCCCGCGTTGGAACCGTGTATGCAGATGCTCGACGAGCTCGGCATCGAGCACACGGCGCAGGCGATCTCGGCGCACCGGACGCCGGCGAAGCTCCAACAATTCGCGGCTGGCGCCGAGGAGGCCGGGTTCGAGGTGGTGATCGCAGCGGCGGGGATGGCTGCGCACCTGCCAGGCGTCATCGCCGCCTGGACGCGCCTGCCGGTGATAGGCGTTCCGATCGCGCAGGCGGGCGGGTCGAGCGTAAGCGGCCTCGATGCCCTGCTCTCGATCGCGCAGATGCCGCCGGGCGTCCCGGTAGGCTGCATGGCCGTCAACGGCGCCAAGAACGCGGCGCTCTACGCAGCGGCGATCCTCGCGCTCAAGCACGACGACGTGCGCAAAGCGCTCGAGAAGTTTCGAAAGGAGCAGGCCTCCGCATGACCGATGACAAGCGCGAAACCTTCCTCCGACAAGCAAACGTAGCCGTTCTCGGCACCGTGGATGCTCGCGGCCGGCCGCACGGCGCGCCGGCCTGGTACCTCTACGACGATGGGATCTTCCGGATTAACACCGATCGCGGCTCGCAGAAGCATCGCAACATCGAACGCAACCCGAACATTAGCCTCGTGATCGACCGGCCGGCGATGCCGTACTACGCCGTGATGATCCAGGGGACGGCCGAGATCGGGCCGCCGTTCTCGGACGCGGACAACCTCAGCCTATCGGTGCGATACCTCGGCGAAGAGTTGGGGAAGCGTTACGCCAAACGGTCGGGGCAACCGGAGACGATCTCGCTGACGATCCGGCCGCGCAAGATCGCGATCTTCGACCCGATGGGCGGCTAGCTCCGGCGCTAGTCGAGACCGGCGATTATCGTCGCCACGATGAGCACGACGAGCCCGCCCACCAGTACGACGCCACCGAGGTTGACGATGATTCGCATCGGCTCGAAGCCACCGTCGCTGGTCTCGTCTGGCATAAAGGACCTCCGTCCGCTATTGATAGCGCGCTTTGAGCTCACGCACAAGGCGTATCGGTCGACAAGCACGGATGGTGCGGGTTCTTTCCAGAATGAACCGTTCGCGGGCGACTGGACCCTGGCCGTATCGGACAACTCCAGCGCCCACGGAACCGGCCAGATCACGGGCTTCGAGATCTACTTCAACCAGTAGCGCCACGAGGAGACGGCGCGAGCCAACGCCCGTAGATCGCTCGCCAGGCGATGAGGAACAGCCCGTAGCCTACCAGCGCCACGACGAAGAAGGCGTTGAACAGAGCGCGGTCGAAGATGGCGGCGCGAGCGATTAGCGCGATAACGCCGGCCGACAACCACACCAGAGCGACACGCATCAGCCCACGTGGGTTAGGGCCCGAGCCCTGACCGGCAACGGCGCGCTGCGAGAACGCCCCGAACCACGGCGCGATCAGGAACCACGCAGCGGGAAATAGCAGCACGGCCCGGGCGACCGTCTTCAGGGTGACGCCGTCCTCGTGGCTGGCCATCCCGATCGCTCCGAAGGCAACGAACGCGGCGAGGTCACCGAGGATGAGGATAATGCGATCGCGGTCGCGCATGGGTGTTAACCCCCAGCCAGCAGCTGCCGCGCGATCACCTTCAGCTCGAGGATCGGTTTGACGCCTTCAAATATGGGGAGCACCAGTGCATCGACGGTGAAGCGGGAGATCGGGTCCTCTTCGGAGTAGCCCCAGCCGCCGTGGATCAGCATCCCTTCCTGGCTCACCCAGACCGCTACGTCAGAGGCGAAGAGTTTGCACATCGCCGCCTCGATTGAAGCGCGGTCATCCCTCTCCATCGAGCGGGCGGCGGCGTAGGTCAGATGGCGTCCGGCGGCGGTGTGCGTCGCCATCCGGCCGATCTTGTACTGCGTTAGCTGATAGTCGGCGAGCGGCCGCCCGAACTGCTTGCGTTCGCTAGCGTAGTTGCAGGCTTTCTCGACGGACGCCTGGCTAACGCCGGTGGCGCGGCCGCCGGTCTGCAGGCGCCCGGCCGCGAAGCCGCCCATCTGCAGATAAAACCCCTTGCCCAGGCCGTCCGCGCCGCCGACCAGGTTCTCCTCCGGCACGAAGTAGTGGTCGATCGCCAGGGTGTAGGAGTGCATGCCGCGATAGCCGGGCGTCGGGTTGGCCGTACCGGTGATCGTCCCGCCCTCCGGCTGGTGGTGCTCGAAGTGGTGTCCGTCGTACGGCTCTTTGGGCACGATGAAGAGCGAGAGGCCGCGCGCCCCGGAAGAGGCATCGCCGGTGCGGGCCAGCAGCGCGAGAATGTTGGCGCGGCCCGCGAATGTCGACCACGCCTTCGGACCTTCGATGATCCAACCCTTCTTCCCATCATGCTCACCGGGGACGGCCTTGCAGGTCAGCGACGCAACATCAGAGCCAACGTCTGGCTCGGTCACCGCGATGCCGACGAGCAACTCGCCGCTGGCGATGCGAGGCAGCCAGGTCTTGCGCTGATCCTCCGTGCCGCCCTGGAGGAGCGCGCGCGTCAGAATCTCTGAGCGGGTGATCAGACTGCCGGCGACGAGCGAGACGGTCGAAAGCTCTTCGGTCAGCACGGCCATCGTCAGCAGACCCATCTCGGTGCCGCCGTACGATTCCGGGATCGACGAGCCGAAGAGGCCGATACCTGCCATCTTCTGGATCAGGCTTTCGGGGACGAGCAGGTCCTGGCGGTGCATCTCCTGGGCGATCGGTGCGACTTCCGTCCGGGCGAAGTCACGGGCGTGGCCGCGGGTCATGTTAGCGATCTCGTCGTCCAGCTCAGCGGTGAAACCGCCGCGCGCGTCGATCACCCGGCAGCCGATGTCCCGCAGGCGCAACTCCGCCATGCCGGCGCGGATCAGCTTGAGCGTGTCGCCGGCGAGGAGGTCATGCAGCGAGGCGTCGATCGCGAACGTCTCGGGATCGACTTCGATGATGCTGTGTGCTTTGTGCAGCGCCTCGGCCGCGAACACGAACGCCTGATCCTCGGCCATCGGGTCGCTCTTCCCGGCTGCGGCCTGGCCCTCGGCGTAAGCGACCAGCTCGGCCGCGGCACGGGCCTCGGTGGCGAGCTGAGCGATGCGCTCGGCGTGGACCTGGTGCTCGTCAATCGCTTTGCCGCCATCAGTGAGCTTGGCCGCGGACTCGACGGCGCTCTGCGAGACCTGCGCGGCGATGTCCGCCAGCGCTCGGGCGGCGATGAGCGATTCGCTGTCGATGGCGGTCATGGGCGTCCTCCGATCGTGTTGTCGCGCGTTCCCCGGCCCAGCTCGCCCCGTAGGGCACAGCAAGCCGCGCCCTACGCGCCTGGTTTGGCCGTCGCGAAGATCTTTCGGAGTTGGCGGTTGCGGTAGTCGAAGATGCCGCGGATCTGGCGGGCGACGATCAGCCTGTGCGTGATCGCACCAAGAATACCGAACGGAAGCTCGTACTGCACGCGGTCTCGCATAAGCGTGCCGCCTTCTACCTCATCGAACGTGTGGACGTGGCGCCAGTACTTGTATGGCCCGCTCTCCTGCTCGTCGGCGAAGTAACGCGGCGGTTGGTAGTCGCTGATCAGCGTCACCCACTTGAGGCTGCCGAAGCCGAGCCAGCGCATCCGGTACTCGGTGCAGAAGTTCGCCTTGATCGGCAGTGGATCGATCGCGCTGATCGTGAGGTTCATCCAGCCGGGCGTGATACGCGAGAGGTTGTGCGGCTCTTCGAAGAAGCGGAAGACGTCGGCTCGCGGCGCCTTGATCAGCGTCGTCCGCTCCAGCAGATGCACTACTTGGGCTTCCCCAGGTACGTGGCGAGTCCCTCGCGCAGCGGCGTAAGGCGGAGGCTAAGCGCCCGCTGAATCGCGGCCGGGTCGCCGACCGCGTCGCCGGTGATGAAGTCGACTGCGTCGGTAGTGAGCGGTCTCCCGGGGGCGAACTGGAGCACGGAGGCGACGAGCTTCATGATAGGCTTTGGCGATGATAGCAGCAGACGTTTACGACCGGCGACTTGCAAGGCCGTCCGCACTACCTCCGTCATTGACATCACGTCCGGGCCGCCGAGCTCAAAGATCTGGTCGGCAGCCGCCGGATTGTCGAGCGATTCGGCCACGGCGCGGCCGACGTCGTCGATGAAGACGGGCTGCATTCGCTGCTTGCCGGCGTTGCCGATCAGCGGCACGAACGGCAGAAAACGCGATATGCCGAGGAAGCGGTTGAGCGAGCGATCTTCGGGCCCGTACACCCAGGACGGACGCAGGATTGTGTACGTTAGGCCGCTCTCGCGGACGGCGGTCTCGGCGCGCCACTTGGCGCGGAACCAGTGCGGTCCTTCGGGCGCGGCGCCGGCGCCGCTCAGATAAACGTAGCGCTTGACCCCCGCAGCTTTTGCGGCGCGGATGAACGCCCCGCGGGTGCTCTCCTCGGTCATCGCCGCCTCGAGGTCGAGCAGCGGTGTGGTGAGGTCGCGCACCTTGACTGCGGCGAGGTTCAGCCGCTCACGCACCGCCAGCTCGACCGTGTAGGCGTCGAGCGACA
>DAINDD010000001.1:37450-60817 GCA_036732045.1 Chloroflexota bacterium | reverse complement strand
CGCTCAGATAAACGTAGCGCTTAACCCCGGCAGCCTTTGCGGCGCGGACGAGATTCTCGGTGCCTTCAGCGTCGACTTTCTCAAAGGTGTAGCCTTTGCCGGGGTTCTCGATCGGAGAGTTCGGGAACTGGTGGCAGCCGACGACCTCCTCGACTCCATTCATCGCGCGGGCGAGTGACTCCGGCCGGGTGACGTCGCCCTCGCGGTACTCCACATCGAGGCCAGGGGAACGTTTGGCGCGAGAGGCGTTGCGAGTGAGCACCGCGACGGGCTTCCCGCGCCGCGCGAGCTCGCGGACGATGCCACTCCCGACGAAGCCTGTACCGCCAGCTACCAGAATCATCACCTACCCTGGTCAGATTGTGGCAGGAACAGGGAACTGGGTACAGGAACCCACGCCTTCCGGTTAACCCGTCATCGTTCCCGGCTTCCTCAACCATGCCATACTCGCGGCATGAACGCCGACGTAACGACACGCAACGGCTGGCTGCGGCTGTCCGACGCCGAGCTCCTGCGCCAGTGCCGGGAGGAGCGTTACCGGGCGAGCGGCCCGGGCGGCCAGCATCGCAACAAGGTGGAGACGGCTGTCCGCCTGCACCACGGCCCCAGCGGCCTGACGTCGCACGGAGAAGAGACTCGCTCCCAGGAGGAGAATCGCCGGCACGCGGTGGCCCGACTGCGAGAGCGCATCGCCTTCACGGTCCGCACTCCGTTCGATCTGAATGCGCCGAAGATCGCGCCGGAGTTCGCGGTACAACGCGGCCGCGAGGGAACGCTGGCGGTGAACCCGAAGAACCCGAACTTCCCGCTGATCGCGGCGACGGCGCTCGATGCGTTGGAGGCCGCGGGCGGAAGCTACGCAAATGCCGCGCGCGCGTTAGGGGTGACGACAAGCCAGCTGCTGAAGTTCCTGAAATCGGACCGCGAGCTGTGGCGGGCCGTCAGCGAAGGCCAGCGCTGAACGCCGCCATTGGATTAAGTGTTGCCGCCGGAGCCTGATCCCGCCGACGAGCGAGGCGATCAGCACGATCAGAATGCCGATCAGAAAGAGCTTGGCGACGAAGATTGCCAGGCCGGCGAATGCCAACAGACGCAGAATCGCGAGGATGATGAAAAGCAGCGTTATCTAAGTAGTCCTTAGCTTCGTTGTCCGCGATTCATGATGCATCGTCGCATCCGAACAGCGCCTAAGCCGAGGTGAGGAACCCTTAAACAGTCGTCTGACAGAATCGCGTCCTGGCGGTCAGTGACCGCGGGCCAGCAGCCAGCGCGCGTCCACCGCCTCGCCGTACGTAGACCAGCGCTCGAAGTCGATTACGAGCAGGCCCTCCTCTTTGGCGAGCGTTCGCCGGAGGCGGTTTCGTAGTTCGTCGGCGGAAAGAGCCGTATGCACAAGATACGTGTCGTCGCCGATTCCTCGGAGCTCGGCCTCCGGGACGATCGACCGGAGCTCATCACCAACGATGGAGCAGAGGTTGCGCCGGTCGGACCAGGCGACGACGCAGCGGAGGCCGGGCAGCGGTTCGTTCATCGCTTGAGGTAGCGGTCAAACCACTCGACCGAGCGGCGCCAAGCGTCGGCGGCGGCTTCCGGGCGGTAGCTCGGTCGTCGCTCGTTCATAAACGCGTGGCCGGCGCCGGGGTAACTGTGAAACTCGTGGGCTTTGCCGAACCGCGTCATCTCGGCGTCGATCTTGGCAACATCGGTCCGATTTGGGTTTGGATCGTCCGCGCCAAAGATGCCGAGCACCGGACAGCTGATGCGATCAGTTAGCTCGAAGGGCGCCGGGCCGTCGCCCCAGGCGTTCATGATGTTGCCGCCCCAGAACACGATCGCCGCACTGAAGGCAGAGCTGCTCGCCGCCATGAGGTAGGCGACACGGCCGCCCATACAGAAACCGGTGACACCGAGCCGCTCCCCATCCACTTCGCCCAACGCTTTCGCGTGAGCCACCGCGGAATCGATGTCGCGCACGATCTGGTCATCGCGGAGACGTCCCATGCGAGTCATCGGGTCGTCCGCGGAGCCAGGCCCTTCCCGGTAGTAGAGGTCAGGTGCGACGGCTACGAGTCCGGCTTCGGCGAACCGGTCGCACATTCCGCAGATGAAATCGTCCACGCCACCAGCGTGCTGGGCGACGATGACCGCAGGCGATCGTCCCGCGTTGGGCCGGCCTATGTAGCAGCGCATGTCCCCCTCGGTGACTCTAATCGAATCCCAGCGACCTGACACGTCGGCCTCCCTTCCTCATTGCCTGGTGTGCGTTGACGTTATGTGCGCAAGTCGGGACAATTGCGCCATCTACGCCGGCGGACACGGCGACACTTTTCCGAGGTAAGTCTATTCGTTCACCGTGGCTAATCATATCGTTGACGCTAGTTGGTGTGCTGGCCCTGGCAACCGCTTGCGGTGGCGGCGACAACACGACGACGGCCACGCCAACCGGCGCCGCGCCTCCGTCTCCCCGACGCCGGCACCCACGGTCGAAGGCGTGAGCGACCTGGCGCATGCCGTCGTCGAGATCATCGCCGTGGACTCCAGCGGCAACCCAGTCTGGTCGGGCTCCGGCACGCTGATCTCAGCCGACGGGCTGATCCTGACGAACGGCCACGTGATCGACAACCGCAAGAACGAATACGAGACACTTCAGATCGCGCTGACCGTCGTCACGGATGAGCCGCCGGACGTCAAATACACGGCGGAGGTCCAGACAGTTGACTACGCGATCGACCTGGCCGTCATCAAGATCACTAAAACCATCGGGGACAACGCAGTCCACGATACGTTCCCCTTCGTCAAGGTAGGCGATTCGGACAAGGTCAACATCGGGGACGACCTCCAGATCCTGGGATACCCCGGCATCGGCGGCGAGACAATCACGTTCACTCGCGGCTCGGTCACTGGTTTCACCTCCGAGCATTCGGTCGGCAACCGCGCTTGGATCAAGACGGACGCCACAATCGCCGGCGGCAACAGCGGCGGCCTGGCCATTAGTAACGCCAGCGAGTTGATCGGCGTGCCTTCGACTGTCGGCTCCGGTGCACAAGGCAATACAGTGGACTGCCGCTTCCTGGAGGACACAAACGGCGACGGGACGATCGACAGCAAGGACACCTGTGTGCCGGTGGGAGGGTTCATCAACGGCATCCGGCCGGTGAACCTGGCGAAGGACCTGATCGCTGATGCCCAGAGCGGTACCTCCTACGTTTCGCCATATCAGCAGAACAACGGCGCCCAGGCGACGCCGGTGGGCGGCACCTTCGACACTTCGAATATCTCCTTTAAGAACATCACCTTTTCTTTCGATGTGACTAGCAATGCAACCTGTTGACACCGTCGTCAGCTTCCCGTCTGCCCCGCAGAACGTCTGCGCCTTCTGGGACTATTCCGGGATGCAAGACGGGATGAGCTGGGACGCCGATTGGTACATCGATCGGACGCTGGATAAGCAAGGGAGCATCATCGGCAACACCTGGGCGGGCGGCGGCAGCGGCAACTGGTGGGTTTGCGTGACGGACCAGAAAGGCCTGCCCGATGGCGCTTACGAGGTCGTGCTTCAGGTCGAAGGCAATCCGCAGGCGGCCTCCGCGCTCTACGTCGGCGACGCCCACAAGGTGGTCGATCTCAACATCGATAACCAGGGCTCGACCGAGATCTGCGCTGCCGCGATTTCGCCGATCAAGGCCCAGAACTGGGGCGGCGACAAGCTCGGCTCCGGCGTCACCATACCGTCCGGCTCTTCGCACACGCTGAAGGTGGCTACCGGCGACTACGACATACTGATCGTGGACTGCTCCGGAAACACAATCCTCCAGGACAATGGCGTCTCCATTACCAAATCCGGCACTTACACCGTGAGGGATCAGACACCAACGCCTTCTTAGCAGCTGTCTGCCGCTCGTGCGTGACGGGCGTGTAACACACGTGAAGTAGCAGGCGCACCGGCGTGCCGCTACAATGGATGTATTGGCCCAGGCAGAATAGAAGAAAGAGCGCATGGTAACAAAGGACACAGTTAACTCCGAACGGGTCTATTACAACTACAAAGGGCACATCCCGCCCATCGCCCTTGATCCGGAGCCCGCAGTCGTCCCGGCCGGCCAGGCCGAACCGAAGCTGATCACGGACACCACCCTCCGGGACGGCGCCCAGGACTCCCGCTTTCCGTTCTTCCCCAACGAAGACCGGTTGCGTTACGTCGACCTGCTGCACGAGCTGGACAACGGCACGGGCCGCATTTCGGCAATCGAGACGTTTATCTACCACAAGCGCGACGCCTGGGTGCTGGACAGGCTCCTCGAGCGCGGGTACCAGTATCCGCAGATCACGACCTGGATCCGCGCCAACCCCAAGGACGTCAAGGAGCTGTACAACCTGAGCCAGGGCCGCGTGAAGGAGACCGGCATGCTGGCTTCTTCCTCTGACCACCACATCTTCGACAAGCTGGGCTATCACTCCAAGGAAGAGGCGATCGACAAGTACCTCAAGCCGATCCTTACCGCCTGCGAGTACGGCATCACGCCGCGCATCCACCTGGAGGACTGCACCCGTGCCGACATCTTCGGCTGGGTGATCCCCTTTATCCGCACGGTACTGGCGCAGACGGAGGGGCGCGCGAAGTTCCGCATTTGCGACACGATCGGCTGGGGCTCGCCGGACCCGTACGCGGCGCTGCCCTTCGGCATCCCGAAGCTGGTCTCGACGGTACTGAGCGAGACCGGCGCCGAACTCGAGTTCCATGGCCACAACGACTTCGGCCTGGCTACCGCCAACTCGATCGCTGCCTGGCGCTGGGGCTGCCGCAAGGTGAACGTCGCCTTCGGCGGGCTCGGCGAGCGCACCGGCAACACATCGCTCGAGCAGATGATCTTTAGCTTGATCCGTCTCTTCGGGGACCCCGGGTTCAACCTGCAGGTCCTGCCGGAGATGAAGCGCCTGATCGAGCGATTTGTCCCGATCGCCGCCAACTCGCCTGTAATCGGCGACGTCTTCTCGACGCAGGCCGGCATCCACCAGGCCGGCGTCGCTCGCCAGGAAGACGCGCCAGGCGGACTCATCTACCTCGCGTACGACCCCGCCCTCGTTGGCCGTACCAAGGCCGAACGCACAGTGATCGGCGCGATGTCCGGCTCCGAGGGGATTGTGTCGATCATCAACCAGGAAGCGGAGCAACGCGGCATCGAGGCGCGATACACGACGATGAGCCGCGTGGTCAAGGAGATCTACGACAAGGTCCAGGACGCCTACGACGGTACCTGGGACGAGAAGACGGGCCACTTCCTGGGATACCGCACTACTTTCTTCACCCCGGAGGAGATCTGGGAGATGGCAACCCACTCCACGAGCGACGGGGCATAACGAGGGCGGCGGAAGACGCAACACTTTCCCGTATACAACCAATGAGCCTTAACGGAGACGGCCACCGCGCGGAATCCGTCCCGGCCGCGCAAAAGTACGCCCAGATCACCGGCTGGGGGATGTATGTTCCTTCGCGCGTCGTTCCCAACGACACGTTCGTGAAGATGGGCCTCGACACAACCAACGAGTGGATATCCTCACGTACGGGCATCGAACGTCGCCACATCGTCTCACACGACGAGTCCACCTCCGACATGGCGGTCCGCGCCTCGCAAGAAGCGCTGCACGTCGCCGAGATGACTGCCGCCGAGCTTGACCTCGTTATCGTGGCCACCTGCACCCCCGACCACATCATGCCGTCTACCGCCTCGTTGGTGCAGGACCGGCTGGGCGCAAAGGCCGCCGGAGCGATGGACCTCAACGCCGCCTGTGCGGGGTTTGTCTACGCGCTCAATACAGGCACGGCGTTCATCGAGTCCGGCCGCGCCCGCAACGTCCTTGTCGTCGGCGCGGACGAGCTCTCGAACCACCTCGACTGGAAAGACCGCTCGACCTGCGTGCTCTTCGGCGATGGCGCGGGCGCCGTCGTCCTTAAGGTAGCCTCCGAACCTGGCGTCCTGGCGACGACAATGGGCTCGGACGGCGCGGGGGCGCGCCTGCTGACGATTCGGGCGGGCTCGCGCAACCGTCACAACGGCGCGGGCTCAAATGGCCACGCGGCTGCCAACGGCGACTACTACCTGCGCATGAACGGGCCGCAGATCTACCGCTGGGCAACACAGATGATGGCGAAGGCGGCGGAAAAGGTGATAACCGCCTCGGGCCTCAAGACATCGCAGGTAGATCTCTTCATCCCACACCAGGCCAACTTCCGCATCATCGAGACGACGGCGCGGCGGCTCGGCGTTCCGCTCGACAGGGTGTTTTCCAACGTCGAGGACTACGGCAACACCAGCGCGGCTTCAATCCCGATCGCGCTCTGCGAGGCGATTCAGTCCGGCCGCGTGAAGGCGGGCGACAACCTCGTGCTGGCGAGCTTCGGCGCGGGGCTGTCCTGGGCCGCGCTGACGATCCGCTGGGGAGCTGCGGTACCGGCTCACCTTTCCCGCTGGCGCTCGATCAAGTACCCGGTGGGTGACCGCGTCGCCGCCGTCCGCTCCGCTCTACGCCGCGAGCAGTGGCGCGTCCGCGCCGAGGTCGACAAGCGCCTGCGCAAAGACAAGTAGGACGCGAGCCGTTTTAGTTCGGCCGTCGCGGCTCGAGATCGAGCTCGTCCTCGGGAAGAATGTCCCACTCCAGGATCGCGCCTGTGTCTGCGGCGAAGGAGGCGTGCGAGTCGCCACGGCGCACCGTGATGATTTCGCCGCCGGGGTCGCTCTGTTCGTCCTCCACCGTTGAGCCTGTAGGGAGCATCACCTCTCGGGATCCGATGTGGATGGGTATCGGAAACGGGATCGGCCTGTCGAGCGGGACGCGCGTGTCGACGGGCGTCGGTCCCCGCATAAGAACTCTCGCTGCTGAATCAGGGTCGGGGCGAAGTTTCCGGCCTGCGAGTCGGGTTCGGACTGCCTGGTGCATCGTCGCCGCCCCGCAGCCCGTGCCAACGAGCACTCCGAGCGCGACTAGAGCGACAACGAGCGTGCGCATGTCTTAGCGCCCCGCCGATAGCAGCTCCGGGTGCTTCTGCCACTTGCGCAGGAAACGGTAGAAGTTGCGCTTGCTCAGGCGGTCGCGCTCCTCCGGCTGCATCGCTTCCCAGTCCACGTGCTCGTGTCGGCGCACCGGCAGGCTCGTGTCGATGACGGCGCGGTAGCCGCGGTTGCGCACGGCGAAGCTGAAGTCGAGATCGAGGTGGCGGTAGAAGCGGTACTTCTCGTCCAGAAAGCCGGCCTCCCGCAGGACTGTGCGGCGGAACGCCATCAGGTAGCCCTCCACCGCGTGCACATCGCCTGACTTCTCGGCCTCGCGGAAAGTCCGCATGTCATCTGTAACGACGCCCCAGCGCCCGGCCATGCCCACGGTAGGATTGGCGAGCAAATCGCGGAGAGGCGTGAAGATGTCGCCGCGCAGCTCGACGCTGGTGTCGATGAAGACCACATAGCGCCCGCGCGCCTGGCGGAGGCTGACGTTGCGTGCGGCGGCCGAGCCGAGGAAGTGGTCAGCGTGGAAGAGCCGCAGGCGGCCGTCGCCGCCCGCCATCTCATCGACGAAGACGTGGCAGGCTTCATCGAAGCCGTTGTCGACGACGATGATCTCGGCCGGCGTGTCCTTCAGCCATGTCTTGACAGATTCGACGCAGCGCTCCAGCTCGCGGCAGCCCTGCCGGGCCACGATACTGATAGTGAACTCGATCTGGGGCTCGCGGGCGAGAAGCGAGTCGACGTCGCCACTCGAGGAAATCGCCTCTTCGTCGCGGCGCCAGGCGGCGATCGGCGCGGCCATCGTCCCGTTAGGGCGATCGTGCACTTCGTAGTCCTGGCCGATGATCTCCGAGCGGAGCTCATCAGCCCGGGCGTAGTCCTTGCCAGCACGCAACGCCTGGCGCTCGCGCAGCAAAACGACGATGTCTTGTGGGAGCGGCGCTGGCCGCGCCGGCTGTCGACCGAGGTCGAGGCCGAGCAGCCGGTCGAAGTCGAGCAGCAGCTCACGCTTTACGGCGCCGGGCATATCGGACCGCGCGACCCGCCAGGCAACGGCCAGCGCAGCCGGGACGTTGAGGTCGTTCGCCGCCGCGGCCCAGAAGCGGTCGCGCCAGGCTTCGGCGGCGGTCAGCGCTTTCTTTGTGACGCGGCCGTCGGGTTCGTGCAGCTTGGCGCGCAGCCGATCGAGGCCGCGCTGGGCGGCGCGCAGGGAGGACAGCGTGAAGTTGAGGCGTGTCCGGTAGTGGGCGCCTGCGCAGAGGTAGCGGAAGGCGAGCGGATCGAACCCGCGCTCTTCCAGGTCCGATACGAGGTAAACGTTGCCCGTCGACTTCGCCATCTTCAGCCCGTCCACAAGCAAGTGCTGACCGTGCACCCACGTCCGCACGTGGCGTCGGCCGAGCGCCGACTCGCTCTGGGCGATCTCGTCCTCGTGATGGGGGAAGATGTTGTCGACGCCGCCTGTGTGGAAGTCGATCTCCTCGCCGAGAAAGCGCGAAACGATCGCCGAGCACTCGATATGCCAGCCGGGGAAGCCTTCGCCCCACGGACTCCGCCACTTCAGCGGGCGGCCCGGCTCGGCGGCTTTCCAGAGCGCGAAGTCCCTCTGGTTGCGCTTGTGCGGGTCAGGGACGACCCGCCCACTTTCGGCGAGCTCCTCGGTCCGCTGACCCGACAACTTGCCGTACTCCGGGAACGAGGCGACGTCAAAGTAGACATTGCCGCCGGACTCGTAGGCGTGCCCGTTCTCGACCAGGCGCTGGACGATCGCGACCATTTCCACAACGGACTCCGAGGCGCGCGGGAAGACGCCGGCGGGCAAGATGCCGAGCTTGGCCTCATCACGAAGGAAAGCGTCGGTGTAGTGCGCGGCGATCGCCTGCGGGGACAGACCGGCGGCGCGGGCGGCGGCGATCACGCGGTCTTCGCCGCGGTCCAGCACCTCTTCGCGCATGTGGCCGACGTCCGTAATGTTCTTGACGTGCGCGACGCTGTAACCCTGCGCCTCCAGAAAGCGTCGCAGCCAGTCGGCCATCAGGTACGAGCGCATGTTCCCGATGTGAGCGTCGCGGTAGACGGTCGGGCCGCAGCTGTACAGCTTGACGCGGCCGGCATCCAGCGGGGCGAACTGTTCGACGCGGCGGCTCAGCGTGTTATACACGCGAAGTGGCGGCATCGATGATGGCGCTGCTTTGTGCATTTGAGCCTTCGAAGGTGGAGGGACAACGGACCGCTTCCCTAAATCAGGTGATCTCTCACCCATGCTCTCCGTCCCAACCTATCTCCACCTCGCCGTTGTCCCAGAGGATCACAGGCACAGTCATCGAGTAGTTGAGCGCCTCGTTCCACCAATCGGCGTTCTGGTCAACGCGGCGCTCCTCCAGGTCGACGCCGCGTTCGCGGAGCGCCGTCATAGCTTTCTCGCTGGTGGCGCAGTTTTTGAGCGTGTAGACGATAACAGCCACGGGCGGACGTTCCTCCTGCCCCCAATTCTATCAGCCTGCTAAATCTTGATTTGCTTCCACTTACCCCTGCGGAAGCGAATCGCCATCAGCGCCGCGCGCGTGCTGATATCCATTACAGCGGCGATCCAGGCGCCGGGCACGCCCAATCCGAACGTGATCGCGAGCAGATACGCCGGCACGAGGCGCACAACCCAGGTAGCGCCGGCCATGATGAAGAGCACCGCACGCGTATCGCCGGCGCCGCGCAGGCCGCCGCCCAGCGCCAGGCTGATCGCCATTCCCGGCATGGCGAAGGCGAAGATGAACAGTAGCTGGCCGCCGATATGCGTGACCTTATCAGCGTCTTGACCGCCGACGAACAGGCTCGTTATGGGAGTGCCGAAGAGGATCATGACCAACCCCAGGCAGCTCATGAAGACGAGTGAGGCGCGCATCGTCAGATACGTCGCGCGTTCAGCGAGATCGGGTCGGCCGGCCCCCAGTCCTTGCCCGACCATGGCCGTAGAAGCGACGCCGAGAGCGAAGCCAATGTTGAACGTCAGGCTCTGGATGCCCAGTGTGACTCCGTGGGCCGCCAGCGCGGCCGTGCCCAGGCTGGCGATGATCCGCGTGTAGATCATGAAGGCCAGGTTGAACTGCATCTGCTCAAGCCCGGCCGGCCCACCGACCTTGATGACACGTCTCGCCGCCACCACATCGAAGCTCGAGGCCTCTCGGGGCGACCACGAGAGCGCGCGCCTTCCGTTGGCGAGGACGATCAGCACGAGCAGGCAGCCGACGATGTCTGCCGATGCGAAGCCGATGCCGGACCCCCAGACCTCAAGCCGGGGAGCGAACCACGCTCCGTTGATCAGCGCGTAAGCGACGACAACGTTGACGACGTTGATGATCACACCGATAACCATCGGCGCGCGTGTATCCCCGGCGCCCTGCTGCGCGGAGTTGGCCGCGTATAAGAGCGCGAGGAAGGGCATCCCGACCGAGGCGGCGCGCAACCACTCAGTGCCGGCCTCCTTTGCGCCGGGTTCGGCGCCAAGCATCCCTAGCGCCCAGCTGCCCAGAAACCACATCAGCACACCCATCACGAGGCCCCAGGCCAGCGCCAGCGCGAACGCCGTCTGGAGGACCCGCGAAGCCAGGTGCCTCTCGCCAGCCCCTACTGTCCGCGCGACGATTGCGGTGGCGCCGACGCCGACGGCGATGATCCCCGTCTGGCCGAACCAGAGGATCTGCCCCGCCAGGCGCACGCCGGCGAGCGGATCATCGCCCAGATGGCCGACGAGGGCGGTATCGACCAGCTGCACCATCGAAAAGCTGATCTGCTGGGCGACGACCGGCCAGGCCAGCCGGATCACGGACTGGAGGAGATGTTCTTCGTCGATCAGTGCCGGAGACGCCGTCACGACGCCTTCGGGCACTTCGGCGGACAAGAGCAGTCCTTTCACGCTCTGGGGAAGGGTTAAGTGGGAAGCATTATGGCAGAGCGAGCACGGTAGCGAAATGCGGATACGGTGGCGAACGGTGGCGACCCGCGACTCCTACAAGCAGCCCGCAACGGCACCGCGCGGCTGGCGTTTCAATAGCAGGTGAAAGTCTTCGCAGTAATCCCTGTCCTTCTGGTTGTCCTAGTCTCGCTTTGCGGTTCGCCTGTACCGCCGCCGTCCGCTACGCGCACCGTCGCGCCGACCCCGACCGCCACACCATGGAATAGAGCGCAAGCGCAACCCACCCGGTTCATCGCCAACAACATTGACGACGCGATCCGGCTTTCAAAGACTATTTTTAACCGGCAAGGATCCACTCTCGCTGTCGCCCACGTAGATTCGGCGACTTACAATACCGAGGCGACTGGGCGTTCCGGACAGTAATCGCGTTTGGGTAATCGTAGCGTATGGCCAGTTTGAACCCACCGCGATGGGTATAACAGATCCCAGTCCCGCTGTGGTCAGCACCGCGTGGGACGTGGTCGTCGGAGGGACCGACCTCCTTGTCAGATTTTTGTACAGCAATCAGCGCTACGATCTGAGTCCGCTTGGCACGCCAAGCGACCTGGACCCGGCAGTTCTGAACTCGCCGGACTAGCCGCACCGCCGATTTCCACAGAAATATCCAGCCAATCGCATCCCAAAGACGAAACGCAGGCTTACCTTAGGCGTCCTATCTATGTATACAGGTAGGAGGCGTGCGTTGCGCTTTGTGAAAACGGCCGGCGAAATCGATAGCATCCAGCGAATCTACTCCCGCTGCCACCAGCTCGGCGTCAAGACGCTCACCGTGCACTTCGAAACGGAGCCCGCCGCCATTCGCGCGCTGCTGCCGCCGCCGCTGGAGCCGGCGCCGGCGCACGTCGGCATGGCCTGGGTGTCGGAGATCGGAAACTCCACTTGTGTCGGCCCTTACAACGCCGCCGGACTGGCCATTCGCGCTCGTTACGGCGACCTCATAGGCAACTACTGCCTCTCGATGGCCGTCACGACCCCGGAAGCCGTCACCTTCGGGCGCGAGCTGTACGGCGAGCCGCGCAAGCTGGCAAAGGTCACGTTCGAACAGCAGGGCGATCACGTCTGGGGCGCCGCCGAGCGCCATGCCGTCCGCTACCTGAGCATGCGCGGCCGCTGCGAAGACCCCGCTCCGGCCGGACGCCAGGAGAATTCGCTGTTCTTCTTCAAGTTCCTGCCCCGCCCCGACGGCTCCGGCTTCGACAGCGCTCCGGCGCTGGTTAACGTGACGCATGATACGACCGTAATGGAGTCCCGGCGAGGCCGCGGCGAACTCGTCTTCCGCGATTCGCCGCACGACCCGGTGAGCGACATTCCTGTACACCAGGTGCTGGAGGCGGTCTACACCGAAGGCCACGCCTACACACACGGCCGCATCCTGGCCGAGGTGGACCCAGGCGCCTTCCTTCCCTACGCCTTCAGCAAGATGGACGCATTCGAAGTCGTCGCCGAGGGAACGGTCCTCCACGCCCAGGCCTCCCGCCGCTCCCACGACGGCAAGGGCCAGTGGCGCAAGACTGCTTAGGTTAGGACGGCAAAGCAGCGGTTGCCAATTGGCTTGGCCGGCTCTCGAGTTTAAAAAGATAGCCGTTCTCGCGATTTGGATGGGGATCGTCTTCTCTGTCGTTTTTCTTGTTGTGTCAGGCAGCTTGCTCGTTGCGTTAGTCGGCTTCCCCTTCGGGGTAGCCTTCCTTGTGGTCACTCATTACGGCAACTCTTATCGGGCCAAGCGAGAGCAGCGGCGCCCGCCTCGGGACCTCCGCTGAGCTAACGTATCGGTGAACCTTCAGTAGCACCTGCTATGCTTCCGCCGTAATGGCGGACTACGTCACCTTCCCCGAAGCGCGAGTGCCCATCGCAGCGCGGCCGGACGTGCTCGTCGTCGGTGGCGGGTCGGCCGGAGTCGCAGCCGCGGTGGCCGCCGCCCGGAACGGCGCGGAGACGCTACTCGTCGAGCGCTTCAGTTACACGGGTGGGTTGGCGACGGGCGGAATGATCATCCTCCTGCTAACGATGGACGACGGGGCGGGGAAGCAGGCTGTCGGCGGCCTCTGCCAGGAGATCGTCGAGCGGATGGAGGCCCGCGGCGGCGTCTACTATCCGCCGCGAGACCAGTGGAACGACCCCGAGCCGAAGCTCGTCGAGCACTACGCCCGCTGGGGACTGGTCTGGGGAGGCGGGCCACACCGCGTGCGTTATTCCGTCGCCTTTGAGCCGTACGAGTTCGTCTTCGCGGCGGACCGCATGCTCGCCGACGCCGGAGTGCGCGTCCTTTATCAGACCTGGGCCTGCGAGCCGGTCGTCGAGGGCGGACGAGTCACCGCACTCGTCATACAAAACAAGGCCGGCAGGCAGGCGATCGCGCCTTCCGTGGTTGTCGACGCGACGGGGGACGGCGACATCTTCGCCGGCGCCGGAGAGCCGTTCGAGCTGGAGCGCGTGCACCCGTGGCTCTGGTTCGAGATGGGCGGCGTCGACGTCGAGGCGGCGTTCGCTGCGGGCAGGGGTCTGTACTTCCAGACGCCGGGCCGCGACCGCGTCCTCGTCCCTTGGGGCGGCGAAGCCACCGTGCGCCACAAGATCGACGCAACCGACCCAATCGAAGTCTCGGAGGCGCTCCTCGAGTGCCGCCAGATGGTGATGGAGGAAGCGTCTCGGCTCAAGACGTCGGCGCCCGGCTTCCAAGACGCCTACGTCTCGCTGATGGCGGACCAGCTCGGCATCACCGAGTCGCGCCGCCTGTTGGGATGCTACGTGATGGCTCGCGACGACCTCGATCGCGGCTTCCACGATACGATTGCCCGCACCGGCCACTGGACGAAGTACGATTGCGCGTACAACATCCCGTACCGCAGCCTGCTGCCGGCGGGCGTCTCAAATCTGCTGGTGGCCGGGCGCTGCATCTCCGTCGATCATCGCGTCCACCACGCGACCAAGGAGATTCCCCCCTGCATGGCGACCGGCCAGGCGGCGGGTACGGCCGCGGCGATGGCGGCGCAGGCGAAAATCGCCGCGGCTGAGGTGGACGTGGCAGCGCTTCAGTCGAAGCTGCGGGAGCAGGGCGCTATACTCGCGTAACGGCCGTAAAGACGTCCCGGCGGGACGTCTTTACCAACGTCGCTCAGTGCGAAAACGGAACGCTCTATCCCACAGAGCATCGCGTGGGTTGGCGGACGCCGGCCGCACCGCGACCGCCTCGCGTCGTGACCCACGACACCCAAGCTCCTCAGATTCCTTCGCTGGAAATCGTTGGCCGATACCAAGCGCGGACAACGCTCAGAAAGCCCAAGGGCTGCCGCGATGTGAGCCTACTCGGCGAGCTTGGCGTCGGCTTCGCGGAGGCGCCGGACGAGCACCGGCAGCATGGCAACGGCGATCTCGGGGTGGTTCTTCATCTCGGCCATGAAGTCCCAGCGGGTCATCGCCAGGCACTCCGTGTCCTCAACGGCCCGAACCGTGGCAGATCGCGGGAAGCCCTCGAAGAGAGCCATCTCGCCGAAGAAATCGCTGGGGCCGAACGTGCCCAGAACGTGCGGGTTGGCAGTATCGGCGCCGCGAACAGCTTCCGCCTTGCCCTCGCTGACGATGAAGAACCCGGCCGCCTGGTCGTTCTCCTTGATGATAGTCTCGCCGGCCTTGATGGAGCGTGGCACCATGATCTTCGCCAGTCGCTTCAGGTCCCCCTTGCCCAGCTCTGAAAATAGGGGCACCTTCTTGAGCAAGTCTTCGCGATCCATAGTTACTTCTCCGAACGCAGAATCAGTGGTTGTCTCGCCACTTGTAGCAGAGCGTAGGTAGAACGTCAACAACTCGGCGACAATCGCAGAAACCGATTCGGCCCCTAGCTCCGTCGAGGAAGGACAACCGTCGCTTCGCCGGGTGTGGCGACGCCCTCACGCTCGTTCTCCAGCCACACCTCCAGGTCGACGCAGGGCAGTCCGTCGTGCTCCGTCTTGGCGACCACGCGGCCCCGGCAGAGCACGGTGTCACCCTGCCGGTGCTGGCGCCGCATCTCGAACTTCAGGCGGCGGAGGAATCCGGCATCGCCCATCCAGTCCGTGATCAGACGGACCAGCGCCGCCTGCACCCAGCCGGTGTTCATGAAGACATCCACGTGTCCGGCCTTGCGCGCGTAGGCCGGATCGAAGTGGACTGGGTACCAGTCCTGGGTGCCGCTCGCCTGAAGAAAGAGGCGCTTTGTGTTTATGTCGAGCGCGATCTCCGGCAGCTCATCGCCTGCAGTGACATCTTCGTGGAAGATCTGCCGGGTCGTCACCCCGGGCCCCTCTCTTCGCCTGACGCGGACGGCGGGCGAGGGGTGACGCTCGCTCTCGGTCCACTAATCACTCGCCGCCACTTCCTCCGGGGTGCGATGGGTAAGCAGTGTGTTCCGAATAACGCAGACCGTCTCGTCGTGCTGGTTGGTGATAATCGCCTCGGCGACGATCCAGACTGCCTCCGCGTCGATCGTGATGCCTTTCTGGTAGACATCGGCGACCCGGCGGACAACCGACAGCTGATCGCCGGCCTTGATGCGGGCCGACCACTCAACTTCCTGGCTCATATTGACGATGCGCTTGCCCGGCGTCGGAACCATCGGAAACAGCGGCTCGAACGCGGCCGGCCATGGCCCCAGGCTCGCGAAGTAGAGGGCGAGCCAGCCGGACGGCGGGCAGAGGTTGACGCCGAACTCAGTCGTCGCGGCGTATTTGGGGTCGATGAAGAGCGGGTTGTTGTCCTCCACCATGTGGCAGTGACGGCGGATCGGATCGTGCTCCACCGGATAGCGCCCGCGCGCCTTCGCCGTCTGGAATCCGATGTACTTCTCGCGGACGGCGTCGATGTCGTAGGCCATCGCTCAGACGGGTGCGCCGGCCTGGACCCGCGAAAGGAAGCCGAGCAACAGCCGGTTGAACTCGGCCGGTGTTTCGATCTGCGGGCTGTGACCTGCGCCCGGAATGATCACCAGCTCGCTGCCGGCGATGTTCTCGTGCATCTTGTGTGACGCCTCGACGAACGGGTCGTCTTTCTTGCCGCAGATGATCAGCGTCGGCGCCTTGATCTCGCCGAGCCGGTCGATGGCTGACTTGCGTGTCGCCATGCCGTGCGCGCCGTGGATATATGCGTGCGGAGAGGTCATCAGGAACTGCTCGCGCCAGGTCCGGACGAAGAGCGGATTCTCACGGACGCGTGGGTCGGCTGCCTTGAGCTGCTCTTCGAAGACGGCCTCCATCCCCCGCTCCTCGACTACGCGAACGAGCCGCTGCCGCTCTTCATACCGTTCGCGGGCGGCCAGCGAGGCGGGCAATTCCGCTGCTGTATCCACGAGCACCAGCGCGCGAACGAGCTCTGGGTGCGTCAGCGTGAGCATCTGGGCGACCATGCCTCCCATCGAGTGGCCCACCAGGTAGCATTGCTCCACGCCGATGCCGCCCAGCAGTTGGTAGAGATCGTCGGCCAGGTTGTCCAGCACATAGTCCTCGCGCTCAGTCGGCTTGTCAGAGAGGCCATGACCGCGGTGGTCAGGCGAGATCAGCCGGAACTTGTCGCGCAGGGCAGGTGCCGTGAGCGCCCAGTTGCGGGAGTTGCCGGTGAAACCATGGGCGAGCACCAACGGGAAGACGTCGCCGCCGGTGTCCCGGTAGTGGATCTGGAGTCCGTTGACTTTCGCGTAGGGCATCGCTCACCTCCTGGCGCCGCGAGTATAGCAGGACTAACGGACTTCGGGAGCCAAGGGTTGGTGGACAGCGCTCGACGAATGCGGGAGAGTGATAGCCAATATGAAGATCCGCGTTGAACTTCAGGCTTACCTCGGCGACTATGCGCCCGGCGACGGGGGCAGTTTCACCTACGAGATGCCAGACGGCGCCACCGTGGCGGACCTTATCCGCAAGCTCGGCGTGCCCGAGGAACTGGCCTCGGTGATCACGATCGGCGACGAGGCGATCGACGCGTCGCAGTCGCTGAAAGAAGGCGACCGCGTGTCGGTGATCCCACCGGTGGCCGGCGGCTGATCGGCAAGCCTTAACTCGTTCTCCGCCAATCACTACTTGCGAACGTTCGCAGTTGCCATTAACATGGCGTTGCTATGTCATGCGAGAAGGATACGGCGATCCTCCTTCGCGAGGCCGGTCAGAAGGTCACGCCGCAGCGCGTACTCATTCTCTGCGCCGTCCGCCACTCCGGCGCGCACGTGACCGCGTCCGGCGTTATCGACGCGCTGCACAATAACCATCCCTACATCGACGTCTCCACCGTCTACCGGACGCTGGCCTCGGCGAATGACCTGGCGCTGGTCAGCGAGACCGACATGGGCAGCGGCGAGAGCGAGTTCGAGTGGATCGGCCGCGACCGCCACCATCACCTGATCTGCCGCAACTGCGGGGAAGTGACGTCTCTCGACAACACGTACCTCGACGGCCTGGCCTCGCTTCTCTACCAAGAGATCGGCTTCCAGGCTGACCTCGGCCACTTCGCGATCTTCGGCGTCTGCAAGCATTGCCACGCTGAGCTGGGCCAATGAACGAGATCCTGTCGATAGCCCTGCCGGCGCTCTCGGTCACCGGGTCAGTCGGTATCATCAGCGCCTCAATGGCGCTCGGTTTCCGGCACGGCATCGACTGGGACCACATCGCTGCAATCACCGACATCACGAGCACGGCTTCCGATAACGCCGTGGAGGGCGAGGAGCAATGGCTCATGAGCGAGCCCGGCCTGATGCTGACGGACGAATCGCACCATACGCTGGCGCACGGCGCTACAGCCGTCAGCGTATCCGTCAAAATCGCCGAGACGACTGTTCCTGCGATCGGCGGAGCCGCACCGCCTTACTGGCATTCGCACGTTTCAAGCAACGGAAAGGGCGCGGCACCCTCCAGGAACGGCCACTTGAACGGGCTGTCGTCGTTTGCCAGGCGCCAGCGGCCTGCCCTCGTGCTCGGGACAATGTACGCGATCGGTCACGGCAGCGTCGTCTTCATGCTCGGTCTCGCGGCGATCCTGGCGCGAGGTGTGCTGCCAGCCTGGATCGACCCGATCATGGAGCGAGTCGTGGGGGTGACTCTGATCTTCCTTGCCGCCTATCTGTTCTACTCCTTGTATCGCTTCTTCCGCGGACAGGGCGAGTTCAAGATGCGCAGCCGGTGGATGATCGTCTTCGCAGGGGTCAGGAACCTCCATGAACGACTCCGCGCGAAGGTCTTCGGCCGGCCCCGCGAGCACGTGCACACCTCGCAGTCTTACGGGGTGCGGACGGCCGTTGGGATCGGGATGATCCACGGCGTCGGCGCCGAGACCGGCACCCAGGCGCTCGTCATCGCGACGGCCGTCGGAGCAAACAGTCAGCTGCTCGGGGTGGTTGCGCTCTGCGCTTTTCTGGTCGGGCTCCTCATCTCCAACTCGGTCGTGACGGTGATCAGCAGTATGGGCTTCGTATCCTCGCGGCAGCGGCAGTGGGTGTACGTCGGTGCCGGACTGTTCGCGGCGGTGTTCAGCCTGTTGATCGGAGTGTTCTTCATCCTCAAGTCGGCGGATGCTCTGCCTGATCTGCAGCAGTACTTCAGCTGGCTCGGCGGCGGTTCGTAGCCCAAACCGCCGACCAAGCCGACACCGATCCTTCTGGAGACCGTCCCACGGAACGGTGTCGTTGGTCTTATCGCGGCATCTCGACCCCACTGCGACGATTATCGGGGGGCGAGCATTACTTAGATGGGCGTCTTACGGTTTCCGTCACTGTCGTGGCCGGTCGCCGCGTTGCCTCGCGCTTTGGAACGAACTGTCCGTTTCGAGCGTCGCGAACGACCTTGACTGTCGTTGTCTTTCCCAATTACTCCACCTCCCTTCTGTTATTTCTATCCTAATTATACCACATAACCAGTAAATGAGTATATCTCATGAGCATTTGCGCCTACCCCACGGCGACGCTGATGCTGTCGCCGTCAACCTTTACGGGATAGGTCGCGATCGGCTCCGTGGGCGGGCCCTGGACGACGGCGCCGGTGCGGGCGTTGAACTGCCCGCCGTGGAACGGGCACTCCACCACTTCGCCGATCAGCATTCCTTCGCCGAGCGGGCCCTGCTTGTGCGTGCACTCGTTGCTGAAGCAGACGAACTCGCCGCCGAGGTTGGCGATCACGAGCTCCTGGCCATTGACGTCGACGATCGTCATCTCGCCGGGCGGTATGTCATTCGTGCTGGCAATCGGGACGAAGTCAGCCATTCGGTATTCTCCTTCTGATGTTGAGTGCGTGTACGTGAATCATACCGGCCCGCGCCCGCCAAATCGATTCTTGTAACCGTTTTCCCGCCGTGTTACCATGCCTCAAGCGGACGAGATCCGTCGAAACCTTTAAGGCGGTCCAGAGAGGCCGCGAAGGAGAACAGCGCTGACGTACCCGAGCGTCACACCTGACTGTATACGCGACCGCGTGTCAGCATGTCCCTCTCCTCCGTGCGAGAGGGCATTTTCTTGACCGGGCGCGTCGTCCTCACCGCCGACGACATCCGCCGTGCCGTTCGCCGCATCGCGCACGAGATCGTCGAGCGCAATCACGGGCCCGCAAGAATCGCGCTGGTCGGGCTGCGCACGCGCGGCGTCCCGCTGGCCGAGCGGCTGGCGGCGGCGATCGAGGAGTTCGAGGGTGAGCGGCCGCCCGTCGGGGCGCTGGACATCGGCCTCTACCGCGACGACCTCAGCTCGACCGAGCTGCGGGCGCGCATCCAACCCACTGACATGCCCGCCGGCGTCGACGGACGCCACGTCGTCCTCGTCGACGATGTGCTCTTCACCGGACGCAGCATCCGCGCCGCGCTCGATGCGCTGACCGACTTCGGGCGGCCGGCGGAGATACAGCTCGCCGTCCTCGTCGACCGGGGGCACCGGCAGCTGCCGATTCGCGCCGACTACGTTGGCAAGAACATCCCGACATCGCTCCAGGAGGAGGTCGAAGTGCTGCTCGCAGAGATGGACGGTGAGGACGAGGTCCGCATCGTCCAGCTGGAAGGTGAACGATGAGACAGACCACCGAACCCGCGCCAGCACCACGCATCGAGACCGACGCGAAGTGGACGCGCCGCCACCTCCTCGACGTCGACGACCTGACCCGCGACGAGATCGAGCTTCTGATGGAGACGACCGAGGCGATGGCCGAAGTCCTCGGCCGCGATGTCCCACGTGTGCCGGCCCTGCGCGGTCGCACAATCGTCACGCTCTTCTACGAGGCCAGCACTCGCACCCGCGCCTCGTTCGAGCTGGCCGGCAAGGCGCTGGGCGCAGACGTCATCAACGTTGCGGCGAGTGGCTCCAGCGTCGAGAAAGGCGAGTCCCTGATCGACACCGTGCGCACTCTGCAGGCCGTCGGGGCGGACGCGCTGGTCATGCGGCACGGCTCCTCCGGCGCGCCGTACCTTGTCGCGCGGCATGTGCAGTCGTCTGTCATCAACGCCGGCGACGGCTGGCACGCCCACCCGACGCAGGCCCTCCTCGACCTCTACACGATGCGCTCCCACCTCGGCGATCTGCGCGGCCGCAAAGTCGTGATCGTCGGCGACATCGCGCACAGCCGCGTCGCCCGCAGCAACATCTGGGCGCTGGCCGCCGTCGGCGCGAACGTCACCGTCTGCGCGCCCCCGACACTGCTCCCCGCGGGCCTGCGACCCCGCTTTGTGGGTCAGGGCCCCCGCCTTGACCGCGGCTCCGAAGAACCGCTCGCGCTGCCGCCGGTAACCGTCGAAACAGACCTCGACGTCGCGATCGAAGGCGCGGATGTCGTGATGGCGCTGCGCCTGCAGAAGGAGCGGATGTCCGGCGGCCTGCTGCCGTCGACGCGCGAGTATGCCAACCTCTACCAGCTGACCGAAAAGCGCCTCGCGAAGGCCGCGCCTGGCGCGCTGGTCATGCACCCCGGCCCGATGAACGAAGGCGTCGAGATCGCCCCCGCCGTCGCCAGCAGCCTGCAGTCCGTGATCGAAGAGCAGGTGACCAACGGCGTCGCCGTGCGAATGGCAGTGCTCTACCTGATCTGCCGGGGGCGAAACGGATGACACTCAGACCAGGAATGTTAGTCGAGACGCCAGCAGAGCAACTCTTCTTCACGACAGTGAGAATAGAGGCTAGGTCAGCGGACTCAGTCAGCACGGGCACATCATTCGTATACAACTACTCGAAAGAGAACTACCAATTTCTCGTATCGAACAGGCATGTCGTTGAAGGAGCTGATCGCGGATCCTTCTTTTTCACGAAGTCAAAGAATGGGCAACCGCTGCTAGGGGAACGCTTCACTGTCGTCCTAAATGATTTCAGCCACGGATGGCACTTTCACCCGGACCCAGATATCGACATCGCCGTCATGCCGCTTGGAATCTTGGACGAGATCAGAAAGCAAGGAACCGAAGTATTCTTCAGAGCGATCCCGTCAACAATCTGCGCGACTCCGGATCAGATGCGAGAGGTCGACGCGATAGAGGACTTGATCTTCATAGGCTACCCGAACGGCATGTACGACGAAGTGAATCTCACACCGGTTGCGCGAAGAGGGACGACAGCCACTCCGATTTGTTTGGACTACGCGGGCAAGAAGCAGTTCTTGATCGACGCATCTATCTTCCCAGGATCCAGCGGAAGCCCTGTCTTTCTCTGGAATCCGGTTTCGTACTCGAACAGAAGAGACATCGTTGTGGGTTCACGGATCTTGTTCTTGGGTGTGCTGTCCTGTGTGTTCGTTCAGCCTGATTCCTACGCTGTTGAATTCGTGGACATACCGACGACTAGTGCACCAGTGGCACGCGGTCGCCAACTGATCGACCTAGGTGGCGTGTTTCGGGCAGAGACCGTGAACGAGGCAATTGAGTCGTATCTGCACAAGTTCCACCCAGACAAGGCGGGGCTCGCCAGTGTCTAGTCTCGCCATCCGCGGCGGCCGCATCATCGACCCGGCGAACAACCTCGACGCGACAGCCGACGTCCTCATCGAAGACGGACGCATCGACGCCGTCGGCCCCGGCGCGGGCGCGGACGCGAGCGAAACAATCGAAGCGGCCGGTCTCATCGTGTCCCCCGGCTTCGTGGACATCCACACGCACCTCCGCGAGCCCGGCTTCGAGCACAAGGAGACGATCGAGTCGGGCACCCAGGCCGCGGCGCGCGGCGGCTTCACAACCGTCTGCGCGATGCCCAACACCGAGCCACCCACCGATTCGGCCGGCGGCGTCGAGTTCGTGCTGCGGCGCGCGGCGCAGACTGGCCTGGTGCGCGTGCTGCCGATCGCCTGCGTCAGCAAGCGACGCGAGGGCAAGGAACTGGCCGAGCTCGCCGAGCTGGCGAAGGCAGGCGCCGTCGCCTTCAGTGACGACGGTTCGCCCGTTGCCGACGCCGGTCTGATGCGCCGCGCGCTGGAGTACGCAGGCATGCTCGCGACGCCCGTCATCGACCATTGCGAGGACCCGGCGCTGGCGCATGGCGGCGTCATGCACGAGGGTTGGGTCGCAACGCGGCTCGGCCTGCGCGGCGTCCCGGCCGCAGCAGAGGAGACGATGGTCGCCCGCAACATCGCCCTGGCCGCCGAGACGGGCTCGCACGTCCACCTCGCGCACGTCAGCACCGCGGGCTCCGTCGAGCTGATCCGCCAGGCGAAGCTACGCGGCGTGGCGGTCACGGCCGAGGTCACACCGCACCACCTGGCGCTGACGCACGAAGCAGTGCTCACCGGCCCCGCCGAATCGCTGACGACCCCTTCGACTGCGGTTGCCACCGCGCTCAGGACAGGTCTCGCCTATGACACCAACGCCAAAGTGAACCCGCCCCTGCGCACACGCGAAGACGTCGCGGCCTGCATGGCCGGGCTGCTCGATGGCACGATCGACTGCATCGCCACGGACCACGCCCCGCACGCCACTCAGGACAAGCTCTGCGAGTTCGACGCCGCGGCGTTCGGCATTAGCGGCCTGGAGACAGCGCTCGGCCTCTGCCTGACCGCCCTCGGCATCGAGACAGCGGTCCAGCGCCTGACCGTAGCCCCAGTGCGCGCCCTCGGCCTCGACCGCCGCATCCAGGGACTCGGCACGCTCTCCCCCGGCGCGCCCGCCGACGTCGCGCTGATCGACCAGGCCTTAGAGTGGACGGTCGAGCCTGAGTTGTTCGCCAGCAAGGGCAAGAACACCCCGCTGGCCGGTCGGACGCTGCGCGGCCGCGTGACGGCGACGGTCCACGCCGGGAAGGTTGTGTGGCGGGCGTGAGTGAGTCGACGAGGACAGCTCCTGAGGCGGCCGCATTGCTCCTGGAACAACTTCCTGCAGTTGAACTAGAGGAACTCACCGGGAGATGGGACTACGAAGCCGGTCCTCTGCCGAATTTCGAAGACCTCATCAAGATTGGGAGGTGGAAACTCGACCTCCGCGACAACATGGGCG
>DAINDD010000001.1:14955-37350 GCA_036732045.1 Chloroflexota bacterium | reverse complement strand
GAAGACCTCATCAAGATTGGGAGGTGGAAACTCGACCTCCGCGACAACATGGGCGACCGTGCTGCGATAAATCGCCTGCACGAAAACGCAAATGAGAAGGTCGCGGCCGTAACGGGAGCAGCTTTCGACGCTGTTCGTTCGACGCCGAATTTCCCGTCCATCGCCGTGGCAGTACTCTGCACGTTACGAGGTGTTGGAGTACCAATGGCTACCACAATACTGACCTCGTTTTCCCCAAACGATTTTGGGATTCTCGATCGCAGGGCTTGGTCATGCCTCGTCGCGGTTGCGCCTCACCTCAACAAGAAGAATGGAGCGTTTCTCGCAGACGAAGTTGACTATTACGAGACCTTCCTGAGATGTGTTTCTCAGGAGTGCGCACGCCTTGGGGTGAAGCTTACGTGTAGAGATATCGACAAAGCTCTTTGGCAGCACTCGGCTAACGAAACGAAGAGAATCCCCCGATGACCTCCTACCGCGTGACCGACACCTGGCTCGGACAGACCTGCGAGACGCTCGCCGACATCCTTGAGCCGGGTCTCGTCTGCGTCTTCGTCGGGCTGAACCCGAGCGTCGTCTCCGTCCAGAAGGGGCACTACTTGCAGGGCGTCCTCGGACAGCAGTTCTGGCGGCTGCTGATCACCTACGGCATCCTGCCGGAGCCGAAGAAGGGCGCATTTGTCGACGACACGCTGCTCGCGAACGAGTTCGGCATCACCGACCTTGCGAAGTGCCCGAGTCCGCGCGCCGACGCCCTCACACGCGAGGACTTCGCGGCAGGCCGCGCGATGCTCCGGGATAAGATCGAACGCTATCAGCCAAAGATCGTCTGCTCCGTCTACCGCAAGACGCTCGAGGTGATGACCGGCCGCAAGTACACGCGGAAGTTTGGCCTGCTGGGCGACCGCATCGGCGAGACGCTGCTCTTCGCGGCGCCGTTCCCTTACCGACCGGCGGAGCAAGTCCGGGAATATTTCCCGCAACTGCGGGAGCTGATCGAAGAGGCGCGCAATGGCGGATAAGCCCGCGGTTCTCGTCCTCGAAGACGGCACTGTCTTCCGCGGCCGGGCCTTCGGCGCCGGCGCGCGCTCCAGCGGCGAGGTCGTCTTCTCGACGGCGATGACCGGCTACCAGGAGATGCTCACCGACCCGTCGTTCGCTGGGCAGGTGTTGGTACTCACTTACCCACTCGCCGGCAACTACGGCATCAACCGCGAGGACGTCGAGTCGAAGCGCATACAGGTGCGCGGCCTCGTCGTGCACGAGGAGTGCCGCGAGCCGTCGCACTGGGGCTCCGACATGACCTTGCACGAGTATCTCGCCTCGGGGGAAATCCCGGGCATCGCGGGCGTCGATACGCGCGCGCTAACCCGCAAGCTGCGCACCGCCGGCGTGATGATGGGCGCAATCACCACCGACGAGACGGTCGACGAAGCGCTGACTCGCCTGCGCGCGCTGCCCCGCTACGGCGAGACCGACCTCGTCCGCGAGGTCAGCACCGATAAGCCGTACGACTGGCCTATCGCTGGGAGAGTCGGGCCAAAGCCCGACCCCCTATCAGATCGGGGGGGCAGGCTTCAGCCTGACCGACACGTCGTGGTCATCGACAGCGGTGTCAAGTACAACATCATGCGCCTCCTCGCCGAGCGCGGCTGCCGGGTGACGGCCGTGCCGCCTGACGCGCCCGCTGAGCAGATACTGGCGTCCGCCCCAGGCGGACCGGACGGCATCGTCTTCTCGCCCGGGCCCGGCGACCCGGCCTTCCTCGACTACCAGGTCGCGACCGTCCGCGCGCTGATCGGCAAGGCGCCGGTGCTGGGCATCTGCCTCGGCCACCAGGTGCTGGGGCGCGCGTTCGGCGCCGGCACGTTCAAGCTCAAGTTCGGGCACCGCGGCGCGAATCACCCGGTACAAGATGTCGAGACCGGCCGCGTCCACATCACGGCGCAGAACCACGGCTACGCGGTCGATCCCGACGGCCTTTCGTCGGACATCGAGGTCTCGCAAGTCCACCTCAACGACGGCACCTGCGAGGGCCTGCGCCATCGCACCGAGCCGGTGATCTCGATCCAGTACCACTCAGAGGCGTCACCGGGGCCGATGGACAACGTTTACGTGTTCGATCGCTTCGTGGCGATGATGGAAGAGTTCGGGAAGTGATGTACAATACGAGCATCATATATTGATGAGGTGATGTGATGCGCACGACGTTGAATATCGATGAAAAGCTTGTCGACGAGGTGGTGGGTGCTACCGGCGAGAAGGATCGGGGCAGAGCTGTGAATGCAGCTATGGCTGCGTTTATGCGTTATAAACGGCTCGAAGAGTTGCGCGCACTGCGAGGGAACATCGACCTAGAAGACAATCTCGACGAATTGGAGCGGTTGGAGCTCGAGAAGATGCGGAAGTCTGAGTGGTAGTCGTAGATTCCAGCGTTTGGATCGATTACCTCCGGCGCACAGATAGCGATGCGGGTCGCCGATTGGACGACTTGCTGGAACGTCACGAGGTCTTGATGACCGGCGTCGTGCTCGCCGAAGTACTCCAAGGCGCGAGCGGTGAGCGGGATCATGTAAGGCTGGAATCAGCCCTGGAGGCCGCGGCGTACGTCGAAGTCACCAGGGCTGCCTGGGTCAGGGCTGGGCGACTATCGCGAGAACTGCGGGGATCAGGGCAAGCAGTCCCCCTGACTGATCTCATCATCGCTGCGATTGCGGTCGAAGGTGACCATGAGCTGTTCACGTTCGATCCGGACTTCCAACGTGTTCCGGGGCTTCGCCTGTACGACTGGAAAGGAGGCGCCCATGCCTGAACCAACTTACCGCCAGGCCACGCCCGCAGACGCCGACGCGATCGCTGCCGTCGGTGCGGCGGTGTGGGACGAACTGGGCGAGCGCAGCGGGCTCCTGGGCCGGATCACGGCTGACGGCGTGCGCGTGCGGGTCGACGAGCTGGGGGCGCGCGGGGCATTCTTCGTCTGCGAAAGCGACGGCGCGTGCGGCTTCGCGATCGTGCAGCCTGACGTGAGCCACCCCAGCGATGCCGTGGTCGGCGTCTGGCTGCTGGCAGAGGCTCGCGGCAAAGGCATCGGCCGCGAGCTGGCTGTGTTGGCGACAGGCTTCGCGCGCGAGGCGGGCTACAAACGCCTGCGCGGCATCATCCCGGAGGGCAACGAGCCGGCGCTGGGCTTCTTCGGCGACTTCGGCAGCATCGCGCAGATCGTGGGCCAGGGCATGGAGTACGAGCTGCCGCTGTGACGGAACACCTTGCGACTTTCTTTCCTAGCGCTAGCCAGAACCCAAAGGCTGGTTCGATGGTTCACCGGTACCTAAATGGAGCGCTGACCAAAGACGACGACTGGGCAATTCAACAGCGAGCGAATCTCGAGGAATTGGTAGAACTAGCTGACGGGCATCGCATTCTGGATGCGGATGCCCGTTCGCGGCTCGATTCGTCGTCAGAGACTACTTTTTGGGGCTTCGTTAGTGAGCTACAGGTCGCCCGTTATCTAGAGAAACGCGGTGTCCGACTCAGCTTCCGACCGTCCGGCGCTGGACGTTCTGTTGGCGAATTTCTAGCGACTGTGGAAGCCCAAGTAACCTTTGTTGAAGTGAAGACGCTTTTCCCGCGCCCAAGCGAGAAAGCACAGGATCAGGTAGCCCATCGTCTATGTGCCGAAGTCGAGGCCCTGGGCCACCCAGGCATTTACGGAGTCGTCTTGTACAAAGAGGCTCCTGACTTCACACCGAGATCCTTCAAGGCTTTCCTTCGAAACACAATTCTCCCGAAGACGGTCTTTGGCGAGAAATTCGACGAGGTCTATAGAGATGTGAGTGGCCTCTCCGCGCTTGTCACCTATGCACCTCCGCACAAGCCCGACTTTCTTGCTTGTATGCCGACGACGGGCGGGTGGGTTCACGATTCCGAGTACATTCGGGCAAGCGTGCTCGAAGCCGAGAATAAGTTTGATCGAGAGTCTCCAAATCTCGTCGTAGTCTGCAGTCAACTGATGGCACCTCCCGCGCCTGAGGAATTCGTATCGGGGCTTTTCCAGCCGTTCAGGATTGCTGTCCCGGGCGGCGTGCAGACCAAGCAGAGTCTGCTGGGCGACCAAAGCCATCGACGAATATCAGCCGTGGCTCAGTTTGACACCCAGGCGACAAACGGTGCCGAGAATCCCTTCTTGATCCTTTATCATCACCCGTCTCCATATGTCAGCTTGGATGCTTTCGCGTGGAAAGCATTGACCAAGGCCCAGTACCAGCCACCGGGTGGATGGCTGGCATGAACCAGCACCCTAAACCCTCCCGCGTGCTCATCATCGGCTCCGGGCCCATCGTCATCGGGCAGGCGGCGGAGTTTGACTACTCCGGGTCGCAGGCCTGCCGCTCGCTGCGGGAGGAGGGCGTGCACACCGTCCTCGTCAACTCCAACCCGGCCACGATCATGACGGACGAGGGAATCGCCGACACCATCTACATCGAGCCGCTGACGGTGCCCGTCATCGAGCGGATAATCGAGCGCGAGCGGCCGGACGGGCTGCTGCCGACGCTCGGCGGGCAAACGGGACTGAACCTCGCCGTGGCGATGGCCGACGCCGGCGTACTCGACAAGTACGGCGTCCGCACGCTGGGCACGCCGATCGAGACGATCCGCAAGGCCGAGGACCGCGACCTCTTCCGCCGCCTCCTGGGGGAGATAGGCGAGCCGGTGCCGGAGAGCGAAATCGTGACGAGCGTAGACGAGGCTCGCCGCGCCGCCAGGGCAATCGGGCTGCCGCTGGTGATCCGCCCGGCCTACACGCTCGGCGGCACGGGCGGCGGCATAGCATTCAGCTGGGACGAGCTCGACCACTACACGCGCGGCGGCCTCGCTGCCTCGCCGATCCACCAGGTGCTCATCGAGCGCTACCTGCAGGCGTGGAAAGAGATCGAGTACGAGGTGATGCGGGACCGCGCCGACAACTGCATCACGATCTGCAACATGGAGAACTTCGACCCGATGGGCGTCCACACCGGCGACTCCATCGTCGTCGCGCCCAGCCAGACGCTCTCCGACAAGGAATACCAGATGCTGCGCACGGCCTCGCTCAAGATCATCCGGGCGCTGGGCATCGAGGGCGGCTGCAACGTCCAGTTCGCGCTCGCCCCGCGGCACGAGCTGGCCGACTGGTCAATGCGCGACGATGGCCGCACGCCGTACTACGTGATCGAGGTCAACCCTCGCGTCTCGCGGTCATCAGCGCTCGCCTCGAAGGCGACGGGCTACCCGATCGCGCGTGTTGCGGCAAAGATCGCCGTGGGCAAGACGCTTGACCAGATTCCCAACCGCGTCACCGGCAAGACGACGGCCGCGTTCGAGCCTGCGCTGGACTACGTCGTAGTCAAGATTCCGCGCTGGCCGTTCGACAAGTTCCCGCTGGGCGAGCGACGCATCGGCACGCAGATGAAGGCGACAGGCGAGGTGATGGCGATCGACCGGACGTTCGAGGCGGCGCTGGGCAAGGCCGTCCGCTCGCTCGAGTTCGGCGGGCGCACCCTCCTCTGGGAGGACCCAGCCTGGCGCGACATCGACCCGCGCGACTACGTCGGCATCCCCACGGACGAACGGCTGTGGGCCGTGCTCGCCTCGCTTCGTCGCGGGGCGACCGTGGACGAGCTGTCGCAGATGTCCGGCATCGACCCCTGGTTCTTGCGCAAAATGCAGGGCATGGTCGCTATGGAGCAGCGCCTGCTCGCCGAGCCGCTGACGCCGGAACTGATGCGCGAGGCGAAGCGGATGGGGCTGGCGGACGGCGTCATCGGAACGCTGGCCGACCGCCTGCCTGACCAGGTGCGGGCGCTGCGCCAGGAGTGGGGGGTTCTGCCCGTCTACAAGATGGTGGACACCTGCGCCGCCGAGTTCGAGGCCGAGACGCCGTACTTCTACTCGACGTACGACGAGGAGAACGAGGCGCCCGCGCTACCCGGGCAGAAGGTGCTCGTCATCGGCAGCGGTCCGATCCGCATCGGGCAAGGGATCGAGTTCGACTACTCGGCCGTTCACGCCGCCTGGGCGCTCAAGGAGGCCGGCGTCGCGGCGATCATGGCCAACTCCAACCCCGAGACCGTCTCCACCGACTTCGACACCAGCGACCGCCTCTACTTCGAGCCTCTGGATGAAGAAGGCGTGCTCGATCTGCTCGACAACGAGACCTCAAACGGCACGGGCCCGGCGAACGCGCCCAGCGTCATCGTGCAGTTCGGTGGGCAGACCGCGGTCAACCTTGCGATAACGCTGGCACGCGCCAACCACACCATCCTCGGCTCGAGCGCCGAAGCCATCGACCTCGCGGAGGACAGGCGGCGCTTCGAAGACCTGCTGCAGCGGCTCGGCATCCCGCAGCCGCCCGGCGCCGGCGTCCACTCGATCGAGGACGCGCTCTCCACAGCGCAGCGCATCGGCTACCCCGTCCTCGTGCGGCCCAGCTACGTCCTCGGCGGCCGGGCGATGGAGATTGTGCAGAACGCCACCGACCTCATCCGCTACGTGCGAGAGGCGGCGGCGATCTCGCCCGGAAAGCCGGTGCTGATCGACAAATACCTGGAGGGGATCGAGGCCGAGGTCGACGCGATCTGCGACGGCCACGAAATCCTGATCCCCGGCCTTATGCAGCACATCGAGCGCGCGGGCGTCCATTCCGGCGACTCGATGGCCGTCTACCCCGCGGTCGGCCTCACTCAGCGCGAGGGCGAACTGATCGTGGAGTACACGGGGCGCATGGCCGAAGCGCTGGGCGTGCGCGGCCTGATGAACGTGCAGTACGTGATCATGCGCCCGGAAAGCGGCGAAGGCGACGGCGACGTCTTCGTGATCGAAGTCAACCCGCGCGCCAGCCGCACCGTGCCCTTTATCTCGAAGGTGACGGGCGTGCCAATGGTGCGCCTGGCCGTGCAGGTGATGCTCGGCAAAACGCTGCGCGAGCTCGGCTACGAGCCGGGGCTGTGGCCGGCGCAGGATCTCGTGGCCGTCAAGGCGCCGGTCTTCTCGATGTCGAAGCTGATCGGCGTCGACACATACCTCGGGCCGGAGATGAAGTCGACGGGCGAGGTGATGGGCGTCGACAAGACGTACGAGGCGGCGCTGGCCAAGGCGCTGATCGCCGCCGACATGTCGCTCTCCGGCGACCGCTCGGTGCTGCTCAGCATCGGCGACCGGGCCAAGGCGGAGGCGGTGCCGCTGGTCCGCTCGCTGGCGGCGGCCGGGTTTCGCATCTATGCGACGGAAGGCACGGCCTCGATGATCGCCGCACTGGGCATCGAGGTCGAGATGATCACGAAGCGCCTCGACCAGGGCTACCCGAACGTCGTCGACGCGATCCGCGAGGGGATGGTGGACGCGGTGATCAACGTGCCAGAGGGGCTCGTTATCGAGACGCTGAGAGACGGCTTCCACATCCGCCGCGCCGCCGCCGAAAAGCGCATCCCCTGCCTGACCTCGCTCGACACGGCCATGGCGGCCGTCAGTGCGCGCATGTCCGCCGAAGACGGATTCACGATCCAGCCGATCCGGGAATATTTGGCCAAGTGAGCACGTCCGGACTACGGCTCGAACGCGCCCGCGTCGTTGAGCACGGGGAGATCGCCAAGGGGATGTTCCTGATGTGGCTCTCCTGCCGGGCCGTCGCCAGAGGCGCGACTTCCGGACGCTTCCTGATGATCCACTGCTCAGACTCGCTCGACCCTCTGCTACCCCGGCCGATGTCCTTCCACCGCTTCCGCCAGTCCGCCGGCGAGTGGCAGTTCGCCATCCTCTACGACGTTCGGGGGCGCGGCACGGCCTGGCTCGCCGGCCGCAAGCCGGGCGACGAGATCACCGTCTTCGGGCCGCTGGGCCGCGGCTACGAGCTGGCGGGCGACGCGCAGAACGTGCTGCTTGTCGCCGGCGGCATGGGCGTCGCCGCCGTCATCTCGCTGGCCGACGAGGCGATCGCCGCCGGCCGCTCCGTCACGCTGCTGCAGGGCGCGCGCACGAAGGGCCTCCTCTTCCCGCACAGCCTCCTGCCAACGGACGTCGAGGCCGTCTCAGCCACAGACGACGGCTCTGCAGGCCACCACGGCCTCGTGACCGGCCTCCTCGCTGAGCACCTGCCCTGGGCAGACGAGACGTTCGCCTGCGGCCCCAACCCCATGTTCGCCTCGATGGCAGACGTGGTGAAGGGCGCGCGCAGCCGGAAGCCCGTGCAAGCGCTGCTCGAAGAGCGGATGGGATGCGGCACCGGCGTCTGCTATGGCTGCGCAGTCTTCACGCGCAAGGGCGTGCGCCTCGTCTGCCGCGACGGCCCGCGCTTCGACTTGCGCGAAGTCTTCGCGTAGGGGCGGGTCCTTGCTTCTTTCCCCTTCCCGTCTTCCGAGGGTTGCCTTGACCCTCGACCCCTGACCCTTGACCCTTATTCCCGTGGAAGAGCCGCGCCGCCGTTCCTCGCGAAAACCGATCGCCATCGTGGTTGGCGCGATCGTAGCAATGATCGTCGTCGCCTTCATCGGCATCCAGTTCTCAACGACCAGCGACGGTAGCGGCGACCAGAGCGCCGGCCCGACGTCAGTCAACGATTCCCAGGTGACGATCGACATCCAGGGCTACGCCTACCATCCGAGCAACATCTCGGTGCCGCGCGGGGCCAAAGTGACCTGGCTGAACGACGACAACCAGGACCACACGGCGACGGAGAAGGACAACGGATCCTGGGACACACAGATCATTCACAACAGCCAGTCCAAGACGATCGAGTTCGACTCGCCGGGAACGTTCGCGTACTACTGCACGATCCACCCGTACATGGTCGGGACCCTGACGGTGCGATGACTCCGTTGGTAAAGGAACTAGCGCGCCTCTTCCCTCGAACCCGTAACCCTTTGACCCCTGACCCTCCGCGCGGTTTAGTAGCCCCAACCCCTGCTGGAGGAGGAGCGCCATGCCCGGTTACAAGACTACTGTCGGAGACTGCGAGCTGATCTCGCAGACCGACGCGCATATGCAGTTCCCGTGGGCCATGTTCTTCGTCGGCATCCCGCTCGAAGAGATCGAGACGTACCGCGACCTCTATCCGCAGTGCTGGGGCGACCGCGGGTTCGCGACCGACGCCGGCGCCTACGTGGTGCGAACCGGTGCCAGGACGGTGCTCGTCGACACCGGCATCGGGCCGGGGCCGATCGAGCAACTCGGCGGTGTCCAGGGCACGATGATCGACGACATGACAGCGAAAGGCGTACGGCCTGAGGACATCGACGTTGTCGTCCACACGCACTTGCACTTCGACCACGTCGGCTGGAATCTCGCCGACGGCAAGACGCCCACGTTTCCCAACGCGACATACTACGCACCGCAAGCCGACTTTGAGTTGTTCTCCGAGAACATGCAGGCGAATCCGCAGATGGCGCAGGTCTCGCCGCTCAAGGGGCTGGGCCGCTTGCAGTTGTACTCCGGCGAGGTCAGCCTGGCGCGGAACGTGACGACGCTGCCCACGCCCGGTCACGCCAGTGTGCTCGTGGCGTCAAGCGGCGAGATGGCGATCATCAGCGGCGATCTGGCTCACCATCCGGCGCAAGTGGATCATCCGGAGTGGAGCCCCGCCTGGGAGCATGATCCGAAGATGTCGGCTGCGTCACGCAAGCGCATCATCGAGCGGCTTGAGAGCGAGCGAGGCATCGCGGCGTTCTGCCACTTCCCCGGCGAAGGCTTCGGGCGCATCGTCCGTTCGGGCAACCGGCGGGTGTTCCAGGCGCTTTAGCAGGCGCAGGGGCGCAGCAAGCCGCCCTCTGCATCGCGAATTCGCTTACGCCTGCGGCATGACGGGGGTGCCAGCTGTGGCGATCGACGGGCAGCTAGCGGACTGTTGCGCTGGTCCCGGCATCGACGAGCAAACGCTACGCGCAGCAGGCCTCGGGCAGCCCCGCTAACTTAGCGCTACCCTACTCGACCCGGTTTAGACATCAGTTCTGAGCCGGGTCGTGTATTTTCGTGGCGAGCGCTACTCGCTGGACCGCCAGCACTGCCAAATGTGACGTTTCACGCCGGAGTTGGGTTAGATGTGATGGGTCTTTCGCCCGGAAGTCAGTTACGGGGTTAGTCTTTGCGCACCGCCACTACGAAGACTCTTCCTCGATATAGGTCACGCTCTAGGGTCAACGTCATCTCGCTCAGAAGCGCAGCGGTAGCCAGAGGCCCCATTTCTTCCTGAAGCTTCTCTTGGGCCGCGATGACCGCGCGATATGCATTGGTGAGCCGATCTCGCCAGCACGGAGTTTGCTCGTAGGTAAGCACGTCGAAGCCCTGGCTCTCCAGTAGCGGCCGGTAGTCTTCGACTGGATCCTCACCAATCAACGGCAGTCCCACCGTCCGGCCTGGGTCGAGCTCGAACGCCGCAAACACTAGTCTTCCATTGGGGCGGAGAATCCGGGTGAATTCCTCGAATGCAGCCTGCTTGCTCGGAGCATATTGCAGCGCATCGACAGTCATTGCCGCGTCCATCGACCCCGCATCCAGCCCGTTGTGATCAAACGTGCCGACGGAAAACGTAGCGGTGGACCCCAGGACTTACGCACCAGCGCGCTTTTCCGCTTGCGAGACAGCCACCTGAGAGAAATCCACACCGCGCAAGTTGGCTCCCGTCTCCTTCGCGATCCAGAGCCCCGGTCCACCCATCCCGCAGGCCACATCGGCCAGGCTCGCGCCCGGAGACAGCTTCAGTTCAGCTGCCAGATTCCGCAAGTCTTGAAACGTCAGGAAGCTGATGTGATAGGAAGTCATCTGGGTAGTCATCGCCGGCGACCTGGTCTTTCCAGATTTCAAGTAGTGTAGGACTGCGAGGCATCGCCTCGTAGACGGCGTCGTACCCTTGCGCGACGATCGAGGATTCGGTCATTCGGCCCTCCACATACGGCTACTCGTCATCGTCCCGTCGTGACGACAACCCGGCCAACCATCGACTGATGATAGGTACAGAAATATTCGAACGTGCCGCGAGTATCGAATTTCACTTGACTCGACTCGTCTCCGGAATTCAGGCGGCTGGTGTCAAAGCTCTGATCGCGCGCCGTCGCTGTATGCGGGGCGCTGTCGTTATTGGTCCAGCTCACGACGGTGCCGGGCGTGACGGTGAGCACCGTCGGCTCGGACCGGAAGCCGGAGATCGTTACGTGCCCGGTGCCGCTCGCTGAGCCGGTCGTCTGCGTTCCGTTGCCGCCGCCCATCATCCCCCGCATATCGCCCATGTTCTGCATCATGTCCCACATATCGCCCATGGCGCGGCTGTCTGACATCGAGTCGTAGGCGGCGAGGGCTCCAGCAACGAGGAGAAAGATCGCGGCAAAACCGCCCATTACGGCGAGGATAGTGACCCCCTTGGCTCTTCACGTCCGGAGATCCTGCTTCACGGGCACGGCCGCCGGAACGGCCACGCCAACGACGACCGGTACGATCGAGTGCCTGGCGCCGGGCTCTCCGTCACTTCGAGGCCGGCCTCTGTCATCGAATCCAGTGTGCGGCGATTGGGGTGACAACCAGCTCCGAGCCAGCTCCAGAACGGGACGATCAAGTCTTGCAACCGTCCCCAGACGGGATTCCGTGCTCTGACGTGCTCGATGAAGCGGAACGTGCCTGTCGGTTTGAGGACGCGCCTCACTTCGGCCAGCGCGCGCTTGGGTTCCCCGACCGAGCAGAAGACCATTGAGCTCACAACGTGATCGAAGCTGCCGTCCTCATACGGGATATTCTCGGCCGGGAACTGTACCAGCTCGATGTTCGTTGGGCCGAGTTCTTGGAGGCGTTTTTTCGCTTTTTCCAGCATGAACGGATCGGGCTCGCTGACGATCACCTCGGCAGTCCGGCTGAAGTAGGGGAGGTTGGCACCCGTCCCGCACCGACCTCGAGCACCCGACCCTGCACCTCGCCAGCGAGATAGGGACGGTGTTCGGCGAGGAATTTCTCGGTGCCGTCTATGCGGTTCATGCTGTCGAATAGTGCGGCGAACCACTTGTGTCCTTTCATCTCTCCTCCTTCTGAGGCCGCGCCTTCACACGCCGGCCTTCCATGGCCACGTGTATGGCCTCCATCACCGCTTTCGGCCTGGTTTGAGGGATCATGTGACCGGTTCCAGGTAGAACTACGAGTTTGGATTGGGGAACAAGGCGGTGAAGAGGCCGCGCGTGAAGATCGGGATTCACAATTCGGTCAGAATCGCCGGTCACAATGACGGTAGGCGTGGATATCTCTTGGTACCTTGATTGCATCTTGGCCAGGTCGGTCCTAATACCCCCGACCTCCTCCGCGTTAGCCTTGAAATGCCCGGGCCTGAAGAGGAGGGCCGTGAACGACTCTCGGAAGCCGGGAGGAGCCGAACTGGGTGCATCGGGTGAAAAAGCTCGTTCGATCACGGACTTGGCCATGATCGGGCCGACGGGAATGATCAGCGTTTGCATGATCAAGTCTCCAAGCACGGGGATTCCCGGGATATATGCCTCCGGTCCGATGTTCTGAGAGCCCAGCCCCTCAGCGAATGCCGGTGCCGCGAGGAGCACTATGCCGGAGACGTCGGCTGGGAACGCCAAGGTATAGTTGAGAGCGAGAGCGCCACCATAGGAATGTCCAACCAGGACAGGGCGCTGGACATTCAGAGCCAGGAGAGCGTCATGGAGCAGTCGCGCCTGTATCCCTAGGCTCAAAGTTCCCGGCGGCCTCTCGCTGTAACCGAGGCCCGCCCGGTCGAAAGCCAGCACCTGGAAATCGTGTGCAGCCAGGTCGAAGAGGTTCGGCACGAAATCAAGGAGCAAGCCGCCTCCAGAGTGCAGGAAGACGACGGGAGGCCCGGAGCCTCTGCTGACGTAGTGCAGTCGCACGCCGGCGGCCAGGACGAAGGATCCCATCGGCGGGAAAGATGCTTCAGCCGTCGCGACGCGACGCCGGCCGTAGAGCAACAGACTTCCGAAAAGCAGAGCGGGCATGAAAACTAGAAGCCACTTCATGGTTTATCTCCCCCATCCTGTCGGTAACGACTCAAGGGCGTGGATCCGCGATTGCTCCCGAAGAACTCTCTCTTACGGGAAGACATGCGGTTATAGACAGCGGCGAACGACTTGTGACTCTTCATCAAGCGGCCTCCCTCTGACGTCCGGCTACATAGACACGCCGGCAAGCCCTGCCAGACCCATGGATGCGAGCAGGAGGGCGCCGTAGATGACGCCCATACGGGTGCCCTGGCGGATGAGCATGGGAGCGAGCGTCTGCATCTTGAAGTTCACTCGCCGGGCCACACAAAAGATCCAGGCGCCCATCATCAGCACGCTCGCGGCGATGAAATACATCTGTGTATCGCCGATGAAGGCAGAGACCGCTGCGCTGCTACTGATTCCGAGTCCCGTCAGGAGCGCACCGCCCGCGCAGCATGCGCCGCCGACCAGCCCGCACCCCGCGCCGGCAGCCGCGGAGTCGCGGTCGCCGATGACCCAGGAAACGACCGGCAGGCTTCGGATGCGAGCTGTGAAATTCCCCGTCCGTTTAGCAGTCGGTTGAACAGAGTTGGCTTCCACGTGTGCGCTCATCGCAAAGACCTCCCGCTGGGCGCAGCCCTCCCCATTTGCGAATGCGAAAGTCAGGTCTGTCGGCTGGCCCGCGACTAACTATGCTTTTGACTTATGAATCATTGTTGGCGCTGGAACTCGCGTGAGCATGCGCCCTGGCCCGGTTTGCCGAAAGCTGGGCTCTCAACGCATCGATGTCCCCCGAGTCTCCACCTCGATCAGACGGGTCTCCCAGGATTCGTCTGGTGCGCGAACCGTTTCTGGCAGCGCTTGCTCTCTCGCGGCGCGCTTGAAATGGTCAGCAGCTGCGTTCGCAGCAATCCGAAACAGCCAGGCGGAGAACGGGACGCCTCGCCATTCAAAGCGCGAGAGGTTCTCCAGCGCCTGGCGGAATGTCTCCGCCGTAACGTCCTCAGCGGCTGTACGCTCGCCCGTCCGGGTCAGCGCGAAGGCGTAGACGCGATCGAAGTAGCGTTCGTAGAGTTGGGAAAAACGTCTCAGGCCATGCCCTCCGTCACGTCTGGGAGCACCAGGCAGATCTTCCGCAGCTCGTCGAGGGCGTCCGTCACAGCTCGATCCCCTGCTCGGCCAGCCACTCGCGCTCTTCATTACTTATATGCACGCCCCAAAGCAGCTCCGGCCGCCGCCGCGCTGTCAGCAGCAGGTTCTGCCGCCGCCGCCACTTCTCGACCTCCGCGTGGTGTCCGGAGAGCAGCACCTCCGGCACCGCCCAGCCGCGGAACTCCGGCGGCCGAGTGTAGTGCGGCGCCTCCAGCAACCCGTCCGCGAACGACTCCTGCTCCTTCGACTGCGAGCAGCCCAGCGCCCCCGGCAGCTGCCGGACGACCGCGTCGACGACGATCATCGCCGGGATTTCGCCGCCCGAAAGTACGACGTCGCCGACGCTGATCTCGTCCGTCGCGAGCCGCTCGTGCACGCGCGCGTCGAACCCTTCGTAGTGTCCGCACAGGATGACGAGCCGCTTCTCGCGTGCCAGCTCCACCGCGACATCGTGATCGAACCGCCGCCCGACCGGCGTCATCAGCACGATCGGCCCGCGCTCCGGCGACATCGCCAGCACAGCCTCGGTGGCCACGAATACCGGCTCCGGCTTGGCAACCATCCCCGGCCCGCCGCCGTACGGGTAGTCATCGACGACCGGGTGCTTGCCCTCCGCCCAATCGCGGATGTCGTGCACGTGGATCTCGACGACACCTGCCTCCACCGCTCGCTTAACGATCGACTCGTCGAACGGCCCGCGGAACATGCCCGGGAACAGCGTCAGGATATCGATTCGCATGGCCCTAGGTTACAGCAGCGAAAAGTGCCGGGCGTCGAAGCGACGAATACGTTTATCCGCTCGCCGAAGGCAATCCGCTGTGAGACTACCAGTGCTCCGACCGCTCGCCCGCCAGCAGCTCCAGCGCGTGGTGCAACACAGGCAAGACAACCGCCAGGTTCTCGCGGACGCCTTTGGGGCTGCCCGGCAGGTTGATGATCAGGATCCTGTTGCGCACGCCAGCCAACGCCCGGCTGATCATCGACATCGGCGTGTAGCGCAAACCTTCTGCCCGCATCGCTTCGGCGATCCCCGGTACCTCGTATTCCAGCACAGCCTTCGTCGCCTCCGGGATCACGTCCCGCCGGCCGAGGCCGGTGCCGCCTGTCGTCACGATGAGCTGCACCGCTCCGCCATCTGCCCACTCACGCAGCCGCGCCGCGACCACGTCTTGCTCGTCCGCGACGATCTCGTAGCGCGCCACTTCGATTCCGATGGACGTGAGAAGTTCGCGGATGGCTGCGCCGGAAGTGTCCTCGCGCTGGCCGGCGGCGGCCTTATCGGAGACGGTGAGGACGGCGGCGGAAAAGGGCATAAAACGTCATGATGTGGGAAATTCGGAAAATTATTGTATAAGCCCTTGACGGCATATGGGGCATGGTGGCATTATGTGGGGCGCAATGGGGAGAGATGGGGAACCTCCCCTTCGGCCCTTTTCGGTTGTCCAGGATCCAGTCGTCGCTAACCGGTCGGGCCGATTCTAACCCCAGTGAATACGGAACACAAGCGGGGATTGGCACATGCCGTTTCGGGGAAGCTTCGAGCATACGCTGGACGACCGGGGTCGCGTGGCGATTCCAGCGAAGTACCGCGACCAGTTCCCCAACAACCTCGCCGTTATCACGCCTTCACCCGAAGGCTGCCTCCGCGTCTTCCCCGAGGCCGCCTTCCAAAAGATGTCCGAAGAGCTGGCCTCGACACCCGCCACGACGGTTCAGGGCCGTCGCCTGCGCAGGATGTTCGATGCCACCGCCTTCGACGCCGAGCTGGACCGCCAGGGACGCATCCTGATCTCGGCCCGCCTCCGTCAGCACGCCGGACTCGATGGGACCGTGGTCGTCGCGGGCAACCGCGAATGCCTCGAGATCTGGGAGCCCGGCCGCTGGGAGCGCGAGCTTGAACAGGCCGAAGCGAATTCGCCCGAGGCACAGGGGCATGAGGAGTAAGGAAGAGGTGGTTGCAATCTCATCCCCCCGGGATACCTTATTCCACACCTCTGTTCTTCTGGACGAAGCGCTGGAGTTCCTGGCGGTCCAGCCCGGCGGCCGCTACATCGACTGCACCCTCGGCGCCGGCGGCCACGCGCTGGCAATTATGCGCGAGACCGAGCCCGGCGGACTTCTCCTCGGCATCGATGCCGACCCGCACGCAGTCGAATTCGCGCGCGTGAGTCTCGAGGAGTACCCCGACTCCGTCCACCTCGTCACCGGCAACTTCCGCGACCTCAAAGCGATCGCCGCACGCCTAAACTTCATCCCCGTGCACGGCGTCCTCTTCGACCTCGGCCTCTCCTCCATGCAGCTGGCCGAGAAGGGCCGCGGCTTCAGCTTTCAGACGGAAGCGCCGCTGGATATGCGATTTAGCGATACGCAGACACTTACCGCCGCCGACATCGTCAACGGCTACCGTGAAGACGACCTCGCCAACCTCATCTGGGAGTTCGGCGAGGAGCGTCACAGCCGGCGCATCGCCAGCGCCATCGTCGGGGCGCGGCCGCTCTCCACGACGACCCAGCTCGCCAACGTCATCCGGAGCGCGATGCCGGATGGCCGCAGCCGCATCCATCCCGCCACCCGTACGTTCCAGGCCCTCCGCATCGCCGTCAACGACGAGCTGGCTGCCCTGGCCAGCGCCCTCGATCAGGCTGGCGATGTCCTCGGCACCGGCGGCAGGCTCGTCGTCATTAGCTTCCACTCCCTCGAAGACCGCATCGTCAAGCAGTTCGTCCAGCGGGAAGCGCGCGACTGCATCTGCCCGCCCGAGCAGCCGACCTGCACCTGCGACCACAAGGCGAGTCTACGCATCCTCACCAAGCGGCCGGTCTCCCCCGGCGCCGAGGAACTGAAGCGTAACCCCCGCAGCCGCAGCGCCCGGCTCCGCGCCGCCGAGCGCCTGGCGGAGGCCAGCTGATGGCCTCCAACCAGCGCCGCGAAGTACAGGCCACTCCCACTCTGTGGGGATTCGCCAGCCTGCCGGTGATCCTCCTCTTCGCGGCAATGATCGTCGGACTGGCCGCTCTCCTGCCGCTTGTTCAGTCCAGCGGGGCGACGACGACGTCGGGCAGCATCACTCAACTCCAGCAGCAGCACGACGACTGGCAGGCGCGTCTGGAGGAAGAGCAGGCCAAGGTCGCCCAGCTCAACAGCCTGAACACGATCCGTCGTGAGGCGACTACCCGCCTGGAGATGGTGGAGCCGGCGGAAAAGCACTACATCACGGTGGACGCGCCGGCGCCGGCGCCCGATCCTCTGCCCTCCCACTTCCTTCCGCAGCAAAAGCAACCGTCGGCCGCGGGCAAGTCCCTCTGGGAAGACATCATCGACCGGCTGCCGTTCTAGGACGAACGATGGCAGGGAGGAAGAAGCGCTGGTCAAACTCCACCTGGCGGGTCTGGGCCGTCATCGTCGTCATCGCGCTCGGCGGCTTCGCCATCGTGGCGCGCCTCGTCCAGCTGCAGATCCTTGACCATCCGCAGTACGCCGAAGCCGCCAAGCTCATGCACATCAGCCAGGAAACGATCTTCGACCGGCGCGGCGCACTCCTTGACCGCAACGGCTACCCGCTCGCCGCCAGCCAGGACGCCTACAACGTCATGGTGGAGCGCGATGCCTGGAGCGACCCCACCGTCGCCGGAAGCGCCGCCGCCAAGCTCGCCGCGGCGACCGGCGTCCCCGCGCAAACGATGATCGATATCGTCAACTCAGTGGACGTCTTCGAAGTGCCCGTCGCCAAAGGACTGAACTACGACCAGGCAGTCGCCGTCCGCGCCCTCGACCTGAAGGGCGTGCGGTTGCTGGACAGCCCCATTCGAACGTATCCGGAGGGCAGCCTCGCCCCGCAGCTCCTCGGCTTCATCGGTCAGGACGGCAACGGGCTCACCGGCCTCGAAGCGGACCTGAACAACGTCCTCGGCGGCACGAGCGGCACGCTCACCTACGAGCGTGATGCCGCTGGCCAGGAGCTCGCCCTCGGCAATCGCACAGAGACGCCGCCCCAGCCGGGCTCCAACGTCGTCCTGACCATCGACCGCTACGTTCAGCAAGTCGCCGAGCAGGAGCTGCAGAAAGCGATCGATCTGCATCACGCGAGCGGCGGCTCCGTCGTCGTCGTGCAGCCGAAGACGGGGCAGATCCTGGCGATCGCTGGCAGCCCTACGTTCGACGTCACCAATCCCGACCTGAGCAACGCCTCCAATGAGGCTGCGTTCCGCAACCGCGCCGTCACCGACACCTACGAGCCCGGCTCCGTCTTCAAGCTCTTCACGATGGCGACTGCGCTCAACCTCGGCCTCGTCACGCCGGACACGCACTGGTACGACTCCGGCGAAGTGACCTACGGCAACTGGACGATCCGCAACTGGGACCTCTCCGCCAACGGCGACCAGACCATGCAGGACCTCCTCACCAAGAGCCTGAACACGGGTGCTGCCTACATCTCCAGCCTGTGCGGGCCGGACAACTTCTACAACTATGTCCAGTCGTTCGGCTTCGGCGCGCCGACGGGCAGCGGCCTCTCCGGTGAAGCCGCCGGCGAGGTCCACACGCCGCAGAACGACCCCGCGAACTGGGGCCCCCTGGAACTGGCCACCAACAGCTTCGGCCAGGGGATTACCGTCACGCCGCTGCAACTCGCGATGGGCGTTTCGGCCATAGCCAACGGCGGCACGCTCATGAAGCCTCAGTTCGTCAAGGAGATCGACGGCGCCGCCGGCGCGCAGCCTGTGCAGCCAGAAGCGGTGCGCCAGGTGATCACACCTGCTACGTCCCGCACCCTGCTGAACATGATGGGCGTTGTAGCAGACAGCATCTCGACCAATCTGTTGAACGTCCCCGGCTACCAGGTAGGAGGCAAGACGGGCACAGCGCAGGTCGCCGACCCCAACGGAGGCTACAAGCCGAACTCGTACATCGCCTCCTTCGCGGGGGTGGTACCGCTGCAAGACCCGCAGCTCGTAGTCATCGTTAAAGTGGACGAGGCGAAGGACGGGCTCACCGGTAGCGCCGTCGCCGCGCCTGTCTTCAGCGCCATCGCCAACAAGGTGCTCCCGTACCTAAACATACCGCCGGGCGACGCCTCGCTCGTTAGTAGTCAGCCATAATCTATTTAGTATGAGTACGATGCTCTCGGTCGCGGACGTCTGGCAAGGGTTGAGCGGAACGCTCATCGCCTCCAGTGCCGGCTCGTGGGATACCGGCGTCGGCTTCTTCGCGCGCGGCGTCATCGACTCCCGCGAGGTACGAGCCGGCGATCTGTTCTTCGCTCTCCGCGGTGAGCGCGCCGACGGCCACGACTTCGTCCGGGCGGCGTTCGCGGCGCGGGCGTCCGGCGCAGTCGTCGCGCGGCCCGTCGAAGCGCCTCCCGGCGCCATCGTTTACCACGTCAGCGATCCGCTCACCGCCCTCCAGAGCCTGGCCGCGAGCTGGCGCCAACGTCACGACGTCCGCGTCATCGGCGTCACCGGCAGCGTCGGCAAGACCACAGCCAAAGAACTGATCTCAACCGTCCTCGCGCGCCGCTACGGCGTCCTCAAGAGCGAGGCGAATCTCAACACCGAAATCGGCATCCCGCTGACGCTGCTCAACCTCCGCGCCGAACACCAGCGCGCCGTCCTCGAGCTCGCAATGTACGAGCCGGGCGACATAGCCTTGCTGGCCCGCATCACCCACCCAACCGTCGGGGTCGTCACCAACGTCGGGCCCGTGCACCTGGAGCGTGTGCGGTCGTTCGGACGCATCGTCGCGGCCAAGGCGGAGCTCGTCGAAGCGCTTCCCGCCGACGGCCTGGCTGTCCTCAACGGAGACGACGTCCGGGTCGCTGCTATGGCGACGCGCACCCGAGCCCGCAGCCTCCTCTACGGCCTCTCCGAGCAGTGCGACGTCCGCGCCACTGACCTCATCGGCCGCGGCCTGGATGGCTTCTCGTTCCGCCTCTCAATTTCTCCGGGGGTCAGGCTTCAGCCTCACGCTGGGGCAGGGGACAGGGCCATCCAGATCGACTGCCCGCTCCCCGGCAAGCACCACGTCTACGCTGCGCTCGCCGCCGCCGCCGTCGCCTTCAACGACGGCATGTCGCTCGCCGAGATCGCCGAGGGCCTGCGCGAGTCTAAGCTCGACCTGCGGCTAACCGTGCGCCCCGGCCCCAAGGGCTCAACCATCATCGACGATTCCTACAACGCCAGCCCGGCCTCGATGATCGCGGCGCTCGACCTGCTCGCCGAGACGCAGGGGCGACGCGTCGCGCTCCTCGGCCACATGCGTGAGCTCGGCACAGCGGAGGCCGAGGGGCACGCCAGCGTCGGTCAACACGCCGCCGCTACCTGCGACATCCTGATTGTCGTCGGCGAAGACGCTTGCCTCCTGGCCGACACCGCCCGCAGTGCCGGCCACCGCGACGTGCGCTGGCTGCCGGCGCCCGAAGATGCCGCCGAAGCTCTCCTCAAGGAGCTCCGTGCGGGCGACGTCTGCCTGATCAAGGCCTCGCGCGCCGTCGGTCTGGAGAGCGTGGTCGAAACGGTGGTCGCGCGATGATCTACGCGCTCACGCTCGCCGCGATTACACTGCCGGCTACAATCGTCGCGGGCTATCCGCTCGTCGAATTCCTGCGCAGGCGTAAGGTCGGCAAGGAGATCAGCGAGTGGGGCCCCGAGAGCCACCAGGTGAAGGCCGGCACGCCGACGATGGGCGGCCTGCTCATCGTGCTGTCGATCGCCGTCTTCACGATCGGCGGCGACCTCGTCAACCGCTGGTCGATCGGCCTGCCGCTGCTGACAATGGGCTGCCTAACGCTGGTCGGCTTCGTCGATGACCTTGGCTCGCTCCAGGGGCGCGAGCAGCGCGCCCTCACGCGGCGCGTCAAGCTCGTCGCCTTCATCGCGATCGGCATCGGCGCATCGATCGGTCTTTACCACTACCTCGGCGTCCACTCCGTCAACGTGCCGTACGACGGCCGTCACAACGTCGGCTGGCTCTATGTCCCGATCGCCATCGTCGTCGTGGTGCTGACGGCGGGCGGAGTCGCGGTCACCGACGGCCTGGACGGCCTCGTCGCCGGTTGCGGCGCCATCGCTTACGGCGCCTACGCCTTCATCGCCATTTACCAGGACCAGACGTACCTCGCCGCCTTCTGTTTGACGGTCGTCGCGGCGTTGCTCGGCTTCCTCTGGCACAACTCCTACCCGGCACGTGTCTTCATGGGCGACACCGGCGCGCTGGCGCTGGGTGGCGGCCTCGCCGTCGCGGCCTTCATGACCGGCCAGTGGCTTGTCTTGCCGCTAGTCGGCGTCATCTTCGTCATCGATGGGCTGTCCGTGGCGCTGCAGGTCGGCTACTTCCGGCTGACCGGCAAGCGCCTGTTCAAGATGGCGCCCGTGCACCACCATTTCGAGAAGATCGGCTGGAGCGAGGTGCAGGTCACCCAGCGCTTCTGGGTCATCCAGGCGCTCGGCGCGATCATCGGCACCGCGCTGGCGTTGGAGGTGTACTCGTGATCGACCTCAAGCAGCTGGACCGGCTTGACTTCGCGGGCAAGAACGTAACCGTCGTCGGCCTCGGCATCGAGGGCGTCGACTTCGTGCGCTACCTGGCCCGCCGCGGCGCAAACGTCACGATCTCCGACTCCAAGCCGCCCGACAAGCTGGCCGACCGCCTGCACGACGTCGAAGGACTGCCCGTCAGCCTCTCGCTCGGTCGCAATGACAACGCAGCGGTCACCGAAGCCGACGCCGTCTTCGTCTCGCAGAGCGTGCCGCTTGACCTGCCGGCGATCCGCCAGGCCCGCCAGCGCGGCATCCCTCTGCACTCGATGGTCGGCCTTTTTCTGGAGCTGGCGCCCGGGCCCGTCGTCGGCATCACCGGCTCCAGCGGCAAGTCAACCACGACCGCCCTCGTCGCCGAGATGCTCCGCGCCGATGAGCGGCCCGTCTTCGTCGGCGGGAACATCGGCGTCGGCCTGCTCGAGCACCTGCCCTCGCTGCGTTCCTACACCTGGTCCGTGCTGGAGGTCAGCCACACGCAGCTGCAGCTCGTCGATCGCAGCCCGCACATCGCCGCCGTGCTCAACATCACGCCAAACCACCTCGACCGCTTCTCCTGGGACGACTATTGCCACCTCAAGAGCAACCTCATTCGCTACCAGGCGCCGGAGGACATCGCCATCCTCGGCTACGACGACCCGGAAACTCGCGCGCTCGGATCGATGGTGAGAGGCCGGCTCCTCCGGTTCACCATGGACGCGAAGCTGCGCGGCGAAGGCGTCTACGTCCGCCATGGCGTCGCCACCGCC
>DAINDD010000001.1:0-14945 GCA_036732045.1 Chloroflexota bacterium | reverse complement strand
CCGCCACGACGGCCGCGACGTGCCGCTCTTCCCGCTCGCTTCCGTGGCCCTGCGCGGCCGGCACAACCAGGAGAACGCCGTCGCCGCCGCCGCCATCGCCGTTGCTTGCGGGGTGTCGCCCGACGCGATCGCGGTCGCCGTGGCGGCCTTCCGTGGCGTCCCTCATCGCCTTGAGTTCGTGGGCGAGGTGGCCGGCGCGAAGTATTACAACGACAGCATCGCCACGACACCGGAGCGCACGCTTGCTGGCCTTCGCTCGTTCGAAGAGCCGATCGTGCTACTGCTCGGCGGCCGCGACAAGCAGCTCCCGCTCGACGACATGGCCCGCGAGGCGCTGAAGCGCTGCCGCGGCGTCGTCCTCTTCGGCGAGTCCGCAGGCCTGCTCCAGAAAGCGCTCGGCCGCTTACCGAACAAGCGCAACGTCCCGATCGCGCGAGTCGAAACGCTGGCGGATGCCGCTTCTTCCGCGCGCCAGATGGCACAAGCGGGCGACGTCGTTCTCCTTTCGCCCGCCTGCACAAGCTACGACGCCTACGAAAACTTCGAGCGGCGCGGCGAACACTTCCGCGAGCTCGTCCAGGAGGTGCGGCTATAGCCACGCTCGGCGCCACCGCCAAAGCGGCTACTGACACCTCTGAGCGCCGGGCCGGCAGGGTGCGGCCGGGCCAGATCGACTATCTCCTGCTCGTCGCCACGGTGATGCTGCTGATCGTCGGACTGCTCGCCGTGTACACGTCCAGCTTCGCCGTCGGCTACGCCGAATACGGCGACGCCAACTTCTTCGTCAAGCGCCAGGCGATCTTCGCGCTGATCGGGCTTGGCGCGCTGGTCGGTTTCATGTGCCTGGACTACAACCATCTGCGCAGACTCAGCGTGCCGATGCTGATTGTGGCGCTCGTCGGGCTGCTGCTCGTGCTGACACCGATCGGTGTCTCGCAGAACGGCGCGCGGCGCTGGCTCCAGTTCGGCCCGCTGACCGTCCAGCCGAGTGAGTTCGCCAAGCTGGCGATCATCGTCTACATCTCGGCCTGGCTCTCCTCCCGCGGCAGCGACATCACCAGGTTCTCGCTGGGCTTCGTGCCGTTCGTCATCCTGCTCGGCACGATCGGCGCGCTCATCATCTCAGAACCGGACATGGGCACCACGATCATCATTGTGCTTGTCGCCTGCACGCTGTTCTTCGTCGCGGGCGCGCCGCTCAGCCACCTGGCGCTACTGCTCGGCGTGGGCGCCCTGCTCAGCGCCAGCGTCATCATGACCAAGGACTATCAGCTCGCCCGCCTCACGGCCTTCTTTTCGGCGGAGGCCGACCCCCAGGGCAACGGCTTCCAGATCCTGCAACTGCTGATCGCGCTGGGTAGCGGCGGCCCCTTCGGCCTCGGTTGGGCCGAGAGCCGCCAGAAGCACCTCTACGTGCCCGGCTCCCAGACCGACGGTGTCTTCGCCATCCTCGGTGAGGAACTCGGGTTCATCGGCCTCCTGGCAATCCTGGCGCTGTTCGCCTTCTTCCTGATCCGCGGGCTGCGCGTTACCCTCAAGGCGCGCGACAACTTCGCCCTCCTTCTCGGCATCGGCATCGTCAGCTGGATCGGCTACCAGACGATCATCAACATCGCCGGCATCACCCGCACGATTCCGCTGACCGGCGTGCCGCTCCCCTTCCTGAGCTACGGCGGCTCGGCGCTGATCATGGTAATGGCCGGCGTCGGCGTCCTGCTCAGCATCTCGCGATTCACCTCCGAGACAAGCTACGTCGAACGCGACGCCTCCGCCCGCGATGGCTTCCGTCAGCCTGTCCGCTCCGGCGAGCGTCGCAAGCGCCGCCGCGCCGGCCCCGTCTTCGAGAGCGGTGAGGCGTGAGACTCGTGCTCAGTGGCGGCGGCACAGGTGGACATGTCTACCCGGCGCTGGCGGTCGCCCAGGCGCTCCGGCGCGACCTGCCCGCCGGCGAACCGCTGGACATCCTCTACGTCGGCAGCGGCGGCCAGGAGTCCGACATCGTCAAGCACGCCGGCTTCCCAATGAGACAGGTCAGCGCGGCCCCGATCCGCGGACGCATGCCGTGGGAGATGGCGGCCAACGGCGGCAAGATCGCCGTCGGGGTCACGCAGGCCCGCAGCGTCCTCGGTGACTTCCGCCCGCACGTCGTACTCTCCACCGGCGGCTACGCCAGCTTTCCGGTCGCCATGGCCGCGCGCAGCCGCTCCGTCCCGCTCGCTGTCTACCTTCCCGACCTCAACCCCGGCTGGGCCGTGCGCGCCATCGCCCGCCTCGCCCAGCGCGTCGCCGTCACCGCGATCGAGAGCCTGCGCCGCCTGCCGAGTGGCAAGACGATCGTGACCGGCTACCCCGTCCGTGAGGAATTCTGGACCGCGACCCGGGCCAAAAGCCGCGAGCGCCTCGGCCTCGGTCCGGAGGAGAAGGTTCTCTTCGTGACCGGCGCGTCGTCCGGCGCACACAGCATCAACCAGGCGATCGCCTCCGACCTCACCGGCCTTCTCCAGTTATGTGAAGTCGTCCACCTCTGCGGGAGCGCCGATGAGCAGCGCCTGCTGGAGATCCGCGACGGCCTCCCCAACGAGCTGCGTTCACGCTATCACCTGCACGGCTACATGTACGAACAGGTCCCATGGGCGATGGCCGCCGCCGACCTCGCTGTCTGCCGCTCCGGTGCATCCGTGCTCGGCGAGTTGCCTGCGGTGGCCTTGCCCGCGGTCCTTGTTCCGTATCCTTATGCTGGAGCGCACCAGCGCGCCAACGCCCGCTACCTGGAGAAAACGGGAGCCGCTCTCGTCCTGAAAGACGACGCGCTCGACACCCTGCTTCCGATCGTCGGCGAGTTGCTGCACGACGAGGCACGCCTTCGCTCGATGCGGGAGGCGTCGCGCCGCCTGGCCCGCCCCCACGCTGCCGGCCGCATCGGCCGCATCCTGCTTGACCTCGCCGCGGAGTCGCCGGCATGAACGATACCGCCCTGCCCGCCAACCCGCGCGACGCCCTCCGCACGATCCCGAAACGCGTGCACCTGATCGGCGTCGGCGGCGTACACATGTCCGGCATTGCTCAGATCCTGCGCCACCGCGGCCACACCGTGACCGGCTCCGACCTGCAGACATCACCGCTCACCCAGAAGGTCGAAGGGCTGGGCGTCACTGTCCATCGTGGCCACCAGGCCGCGAACGTGGACGACGCCGGCCTCGTTGTCTACACCTCCGCCGCGCACGAAGACAACCCCGAGCTGATCGAGGCACGCAAGCGCGGCATCCCGGCGATCAAGCGTGCCGAGATGGTCGCCTGGCTACAGGACGGTAAGCAGGTAATCGCCGTGGCCGGGGCGCACGGCAAGACGACCACGACCTCTCTCATCGCCTTCATGCTCTGGCGCGCTGGCCTCGCCCCGACCTTCATGATCGGCGGCGAGATGCGCGACTTGGCGACGAACGCCATGCCTGGCGAGGGCCCGCACTTCGTCGTCGAAGCGGACGAGTACGACCGCGCCTTCCTCAACTACCACCCACACATCGCGGTCGTCACGAACATCGAGCCAGACCACCTGGACATCTACGGCTCGTTCGATGAGCTGGTGCGAGCGTTCGACCAGTTCCTCTCCCAAGTTGAAAATTCCGGTTACATCGTGGCCTGCACGGATTCCCCCCCCGTTCGGGCCTGCCTGTCGCGACGACAGGCGCTCCTTCCCCCGACCGTAGGAGACGACATGTTCAACCCCGTCCATGTCGTCTCCTACGGTCTCCACAAAGCTGCCGACTGGACGGCAGAAAGCATAGAGTCAAAGGGTGTAGACGGGTTAGCTTTTGTGGTAAAATTACACAAACGCTTCTGGGGGGAACTCATAACGCAGCTTTCAGGGGTCCACAACGTGGCGAACTCCCTTGCCGCCGTCGCGGTTGGCGAGATTCTCGGCCTCTCCCACGCTGACATCATCGCCTCCGTCGGCGAGTTCCGTGGCGCTACCCGCCGCTTCGAGCTCGTAGGCGAAGCGGCCGGCATCACCGTCATGGACGACTACGCCCACCACCCGACGGAGATCGACGCGACGTTCCGGGCCGCGCGCCTGCGCTTCCCCGGCCGCCGCCTCGTCGCCCTCTTCCAACCGCACACCTACAGCCGCACGACCTACCTCTTGGACGGCTTCCGCGCCTGCTTCTACAACTGCGACGCGCTCTATATCACCGATACGTACGCCGCCCGCGAGGAACCGAGCGCCGGCATGGACGCCCGCGCCCTCGCCGCAGAGACAACCGAGCCTGTGGCAGTCTACGCCGGCAGCGTCATGGACGCGGCGAAGACGGTCGCCGCAGCACTCGTGCCGGGAGACGTCTTCTTCACCGTCGGCGCCGGCGATGTGGACAAGGGAGGCCCGGAAGTATTGCGATTGCTTGCTACTCGACCCGCTGATCCCGACCCGGGCGGCAGCCGCCGTCGAAGGAGCGAAGGAGACCAATCGAAAGAGTCATGAACGCAGAGCTGGTTTCCGAGCTGCGCAAGGTCGCGCCGGTCAAACTGAACGAGCCGATGGCCCGGCACACCACATTCGGCGTCGGCGGCCCCACCGACATCTTCCTGGCGGTCAAGACGGAGGAGCAGCTCCGTATGAGTTTCGCCATCTCCCGCCGTCACAACGTGGACGTGTTCACCTTCGGCTCTGGCTCCAACATCCTCGTCGGCGACGCCGGCATTCGCGGCGTCGTCATCGAAAACCAGAACAACGAGGTAATCGGCCCGGAACGCAACGGCGACGGCTACAAGATTCGCGTCGGCTCTGGCATGAGCTTCGCGGCGCTCGCCCGGCGTCTCGCCTCCGGCGGCTTCGCGGGCATCGAATGGGCCTGCGGCATTCCGGGCAGCATGGGCGGCGCTGTCGTCTCCAACGCCGGCGCCTACGGCCACTCTCTCCGCGACGTCCTCGTCGGCGCCCGGCTGACTGACTCCCGAGGCGAGATCATTGAGATGACGCCCGGCGAACTCGCGCTGGGCTACCGCAACAGCGCCTTCACACACGGCAAACTTAAAGAGGAGATCGTCCTCACCGTCGACCTGCGCGTGCAGGCCGGCGACCCCGAGCAGCTGAAGGAGCGCGTCCGCCAACTCGACCAGCAGCGGCGCGGCGCGCAGCCCCCCGGGCGCAACTGTGGCTCCGTCTTCCAGAACCCGGCTGAGCGCTCGGCCTGGCAGTACATCGATGACGTCGGTCTGCGCGAGCACCGTATCGGCAACGCGCAGTTCTCCAAACAGCACTCGAACTTCATCCAGAACCTCGGCGGCGCCACCGCCGCCGACGTCCGCGCCCTCATCACCCTCGCCCAGGAGCGCGTCCGCGAGCGCTTCAGCGTCGAGCTCATCCCCGAAGTCATGTTCATCGGAGAGTTCGAATGAACGCCCGCCGCAAGCGCCTCCGCGTCGGCGTCCTCTTCGGCGGACGCTCAGCGGAGCACGAAGTCTCCGTCGTCTCCGCACAGGGCGTGATGTCCGCGATCGACACGGCGCGCCTCCAGCCCGTGCCCATCGGCGTCACGCGCCAGGGGACGTGGCTCACGCCCGCCCAGACCGAGCTGGCCCTCCAGCGCTTCCGCTCGGAGCACCTGCGCAGCCTGGACGAGCCGCTCGGCGACGGACTGCTTTACCGCACCGCAGCGCTCGCCGGCCTCAGGCGACTGGACATCGTGTTCCCGCTCATCCACGGTACCAACGGTGAAGACGGCACGCTGCAAGGGCTTCTCGAGCTGGCTGGCGTGCCCTACGTGGGCGCGGGTGTCGCAGCGAGCGCGCTGGGGATGGACAAGGGCCTGCAGAAGACGTTCTTCCGCCACCACGGCTTCCCGGTGGTTAACGACATCCAGGTCCGCGCCTCCGACTGGGCGCGCGACCCTCAGGCGGTCGTCCGCGCCGCCGAGGCGACGATCGGCTATCCGGCGTTCGTCAAACCGGCCAACGGCGGCTCCAGCCTCGGCACCTCAAAGGCCCGCTCCCGCGAGGACCTCGACGCGTCGATCGCCGGAGCGTTCCGCTTCGACCGCAAAGTGCTCGTCGAAGACGCCGCAGAGGGCGCGCGCGAGATCGAGGTCGCCGTGCTTGGGAACGACGAGCCCGAGGCGTCACTCTGCGGTGAGATCACCTTTAACGCCGAGTTCTACGACTACCGCGCCAAGTACGACGATCCCGCCACCGTCCTCCACATCCCTGCGGACGTCCCGGAAGCGCTGTCCGACCGCCTGCGCCAGACCGCGCTGGAAGCCTACAAGTCGATCGACTGCGCCGGCCTCGCGCGCGTCGACTTCTTCGTGATGCCGGACGGCGGCTTCTTCCTCAACGAAGTCAACACGATCCCCGGCTTCACGCCGATGAGCATGTACCCGAAGCTCTGGGAGTACGGCGGCCTCTCCTACCGCGACCTCATCACGCGCCTAATCGAGCTGGGCCTCGAACGCTACCAGGAGCGGCCGCGTGCCTAAACGTGGTCCAAGCTTCCGCCAGCGGCGCGGCCAGGGCGTGCCGAAAGCCCTCCGCGGCGAGATGCTGCTGGACGATTACGACCAGCGGCAGCTGCGCCGCCGCAAGGAACGCCGAATGATCGGGATCGGCGTGCTCATTTGCCTGGTCGCCGCCGTGATTGGCCTGTACATCTCGCCGATTCTTCGCGTCCAGCATGTCGAAGTGACCGGCACTTCGGCCCTCAACCCGGAGGATGTCGCCACTCTGGCGGACATCCACGGAAACAGCATGGTCTCATCAAGTTTCGCCGGCGCCGAAGCCCGGGTCGCCGCGCTGCCGCAAGTGCGCTCCGTTCAGATACAACGCCACTGGCCCGACACAATCAAGATCGCCGTCACCGAGCGTGCGCCATGGGCCACCTGGACGGCGGGCGCGACCCCCTACACGATCGACGAGACCGGCGTCGTCCTGGCGACAACGGCGGCCGACGCCGGACCCATCATCCACGCCCCGGCCAGCGCCGCGCTGCTCCAACCGGGAGACCACGTCGACGCGGACGCCCTCGCGCTCACCCACTCGCTCGTCGAGCAGGTGCCGACGCAGCTTGGCGTGAACCTCACAGAGATCGATTGGTCAACCAACTCCGGTGTCACTGTAACTACCGATGTCGGCTACAAGGTCGTCTTCGGCGACAGCGCCAACATGCAGTACAAGCTCGCAGTTTGGCAAGGAGTCGAGACCGAGTTCGGGCGGGACAGCATGGCGGGACACGTGCTGGACCTGCGATTTGGAGAGCGCCCCTCGTTCCAGTAAGGGAGGTGAGGTCATGGGTCAGAACACGCTGGCAGCGATCGACGTAGGGAGCAGCAAGATCTGCACCCTCGTCGCTGAGACGACGCCGGAGTCCGAGCTGCGCATTCTCGGCGTCGGCGTGACGCCCGCGCAGGGCGTCAAGAAGGGCATGGTCGACAACATTCAGCAGGCCACCGAGGCGATATCCACGTCCATCGAGCGCGCCGAGAAGTCCAGCGGCAGCCGCATCGTCTCCGCTCACGTCAGCATCGGCGGCAACCACGTCCAATCGCTCAACAACCGCGGCATCGCCACTATTCCCGGCAAGCAGCGCCCGATCACCGAAGAAGACATCGACCGGGCGCTGGAGGGCGCCCGCAACCTCAACCTGCCGACCAACCGCGAAGTCTTGCACAGCATCGCGCGCTTCTTCGTCGTCGACGGGCAGGAGCAAGTGACCGACCCTGTAGGCATGTTCGGTCAGCGGCTGGATATGGACTGCCACATCGTCACCGGCTCCGTCACCGCCATCCAGAACCTCACCCAGTGCGTCGAAGGCGCCGGCGTCCAGGTGGAAGCGCTCGTCTTCGCCCCCCTCGCCGCTGCTGAGTCCGTACTGGAGAGCGAAGAGAAGGAGCAAGGCGTCATCCTCGTCGATATCGGCGGCGGTACGACAGACATCGCCGTTTTCATGGAGGGTGCCGTCTTCCACACCACCGTGCTCCCGGTCGGCGGCTACCACCTCACCCACGACCTCGTGGCCGGCCTCCGGGCGCCCTACTCCACCGTCGAGGAGATCAAGCTCAACCACGGCTCCTGCATGCCCAGCCGTATCGATGCCGAGGAGATCATCGACATCGACGCCTTTGGCGGCCAGCGCACCAAGGAAGTGCCGCGCCGCCGCATCGCCGAGATCCTGCAGGCCCGCGTCGAAGAGATCCTCGAGATGATCTACATCGACGTCAAGCGCGCCGGCTTCGACGACATGGTCGCGGCCGGGCTCGTCATCACCGGCGGCACCGCCGGCATCCCCGGCATCGTCGAGCTTTCCGAGCTAGTGCTGCGAATGCCCGTGCGGACCGGCGTGCCTAGGCGCATCCACGGCCTGGCCGACTCGCTCAACAGCCCCGGCTACGCCACCAGCGTCGGCCTCCTCCAGTGGGCCGCCGCCGAGGCCGCCCCGTCCGGCAACGGCCGCCGGCCGAATATCAAGCTGCCAAACGTCAACGTCAACGTGAACGGCTTCATCGGCGCCGCCGGCCGTTGGCTGAAAACCCTCATACCCAAGTAGGGGCGCGGCTCGCTGTGCCCACGCATCTAAACCAGCGCCAGCACCAGGGGGAAAGGAGCACCGGGACATGGCCAAAGAAGACATGGACGGACTACCGCCGATCAAAGTCGTCGGCGTTGGAGGTGGCGGCTGCAACGCCATCAACCGCATGGTCGAAGCGCGCATCACCGGCGTCGACTTCGTCGGCGTCAACACCGACGCGCAGGCTCTCGCTCGATGCGAGGCGAATGACCGCATCCGCATCGGCGAGCGCATCACCAAGGGCCTCGGCGCCGGCAGCGACCCTGAGAAGGGCCGCTCCGCCGCCGATGAGTCGCGGGAGGACATCAAGGATATTCTCCGCGATGCCGAGATGGTCTTCATCACCGCCGGCATGGGCGGCGGTACCGGCACCGGCGCCGCGCCCGTCATCGCCGGCATCGCCAAGGACCTCGGCGCGCTCACTGTCGCCGTCGTCACCCGCCCCTTCTCCTTCGAAGGGGCACGTCGCCGCGAGCAGGCCGAGCAGGGCATCGCGTGCCTCCGCGAAGAAGTCGATACGCTCATCGTCATCCCCAACGACCGTCTGCTCGCCATCTGCGACCAGAAGACGACGGTCGATGAGTCGTTCAAGATGGCCGACGAAGTGTTGCGGCAGGGCATCCAGGGCATCTCCGAGCTGATCACCGTGCCCGGCGACATCAACCTCGACTTCGCCGACGTGCGGCGCATCATGTCCGACGCCGGGCCGGCCCTGATGGCGATCGGCCGCGCCACCGGCGAAAACCGCGCCGTCGAAGCCGCGCAGGCCGCCATCGCCAGCCCCCTCCTCGACGTCAACATCCACGGCGCCACGGGCATCCTCTTCAACGTCTCCAGCGGCGGCAACATGGGCCTGCACGAGCTGAACATGGCGGCCCAGGTCGTCGCCGAGGTTGTCGACCCCAACGCCGAGATTATCTTCGGCACCAGCACCGACGCCTCACTGGGCGAGGACGTCAAGATCACGCTGATCGCCGTCGGCTTCGCGGGCGCGCCCGCCCAGCGCTGGGAGTCCAAGTTCGAGGACGAGGAGTATCACCGCATTCGCCACGACGCCGCGGAGAACAGGGACGACACCGACCTCCCCACGTTTCTTCGCCGGCCCGTTTCGATGCGATAACTGAACAGACAACATCACCCGCGGTCGCGGATCGAGCCCCGTTCCCGCATCCGGCATTCGTCTCCGCCTCTGGCGGAGACCCAGACGCCGCAGGGCCGTTTGAGATCCCCCCCCAGACGTCCCCGCGGCGTCCCCTTGTGCGGGCAGTCGCGCCCCTAAGGTGCCCGTCACTGTTCCTCCGCTGTGCACAACCTGTCGATTTCCGCCACTGCCGATGTGGACGGCGCTGTGCACAACTTTCTACAAGTTATGGTGGCGCAGACCCTTGACAACCCCAACATCTGGTAGTAACTTCACCTTGCGCCCACCGTGTTGGTGGGCGTAATCGACTTTCAGAAAATTGTAAATGTTCTGTAAACCACGACCTGGCTGGAAGAAGGAAGAGGGAAGAGGGAACGTTCACGCCTCCCCCAGTCGCCCGCGTCCTTCCTCCTTCGCCCTTCCCCCTTCCCCGGAACCCGCTCATCGTGAGGGTCTCGAAGGATGAACTGCCCATTCTGTGGCCAGGCCGACACCAGGGTCACCGACTCCCGCCCCGACACCGACGGCATCCGCCGCCGCCGCGAATGCCTCGCCTGCGGCCAGCGCTTCACCACCGTCGAGCGGGCGGAGCTCGGCGGCGTCTCGCTCGTCAAGAAGGACGGCCGACGCGAGGAGTTCGATCGCGGCAAGATCATCGCCGGCGTCCGCAAGGCCTGCGAGAAGCGCCCCATCCCTTCCGGCGCCATCGAAGCGCTGGCGGACGACGTCGAGAAGGCCATCGTCGCCCTCAACAAAGCCGAGGTGCCCTCCACCCTCGTTGGCGAGATGGTGATGGAACGCCTGCGCGCCCTCGACCACATCGCCTACATCCGCTTCGCCAGCGTCTACCGCGCCTTCGCCGACGTCGATGAGCTGGAGCGCGAGCTCACCGCCCTGCGCGCGGGCTGGAGTCGCAGCGACGTCCCACCGGACCAGCTCGCCCTGCTGCCGGACGTCAGCGCCGGCGCCCCGACGCCCCGCAAGCGCCCCCGCCGTCCGCGCGCCAACCCCAACGCGCCGGTCGTGATGTTCCCAGCGGACGAGCAGCGTGAGAGGAAGGCGAGATGAGCAACTCGACTGATCTTGCATCGCAATGCCTCAGCGCGGCAGAGAGAAGCCTAAAGTCGTTGAAGGAGCCGTACACAACGGATCAGTTGGCACGAGAGGCTGAGCAACTCTTCAGCAGGATGAGCCGGTTGGGTCCCGCGCCAATCACATTGGTCATCGAGAAAGGCCATGACGTCCCGTGACAAGTTCCGAACGTCAGGAGGTGTCGCGATGAAGAAGTACCGCGTCATGTACCGGCCGTCTGCCTGGTCCAGCGAACTCTCGGCCAAGACCGAGGAGGTATACGCCGACGGCTGGCGCGTCGACTCCGACAACGACCGCGTGGTGCTCTTCACCCACACCACCCCGGACCACATCGACGAAATCTTCGACGTCCCGAAGTCGCAGATCATGCGCATCCAGGAAATCACCGGATAGACCGAGGCTCGAAAGCCTCGGCTGCGTTGAGGGGTAGACATTCGTCGTAGCCGAGCCTTTCCAGGCTCGGAACAACTTTCGCCAAAGACAACAACACCAGCCAGATCAGAGAGGACAGAGGAGAGGGACACATGACGCTCGCACCCGAAAGCCGCCCGGGCATCGCACCACACCCCGCCGCCCCGAACGTCGTCCGCAACGGCGAGGCGCGGCTGCCGATCGGCCGCCACTTCACCCGCCCGGAGATCGACCCCTACGACGAGATCACCTGGGAGATCCGCTCCGCCGTGATCGCCGGCGCCGACGGCAAGCCCGTTTTCGAGCAACATGCCTGCGAGCTACCCGCCTCCTGGTCCCAGAACGCCACCAACGTTGTCGCCTCCAAGTACTTCCGCGGCCCCCTCAAGCCCAAGGATGGCCATGTCCGCGAGCACTCCGTCCGCCAGCTCATCGACCGCGTTGTCGACACCGTCACCGGCTGGGGCTGGAAGGACGGCTACTTCGCCGGCGAGGAAGAGCGCGACACGTTCGCCGCCGAGCTCAAGTACGCCCTCGTCCACCAGCAGCTCTGCTTCAACTCGCCGGTCTGGTTCAACGTCGGCGTCGAGGAAGTGCCGCAGTGCTCCGCCTGCTTCATCCTCTCCATCGACGACTCCATCGACTCGATCCTCGACTGGTACCGCACGGAAGGCAAGATCTTCAAGGGCGGCTCCGGCTCCGGCATCAACCTCTCCAGGCTCCGCAGCTCGCGAGAGCACGTCACCGCCGGCGGGCTCGCCTCAGGCCCCGTCTCCTTCATGCGCGGCGCGGACTCCGTCGCTGGCACGATCAAGTCCGGCGGCAAGACCCGCCGTGCGGCCAAGATGGTCGTCCTCAACATCGACCATCCGGACATCGAAGAGTTCCTCTGGTCGAAGGCCAAGGAAGAGAAGAAGGCCTACGCCCTCGGCGAGGCCGGCTATGACATGTCGCTGGACGGCGAGGCCTGGATCAGCATCCAGTACCAGAACGCCAACAACTCCGTCCGCGTCACCGACGAGTTCATGCACGCCGCGCTGGAGGGACGCAAGTGGTACACCCGCTACGTCACCACCGGCGAGGTCGCGGACGAGAAGGACGCGCGCGGCCTCATGCGCCAGATCGCGCAGGCCGCCTGGGAGTGCGCCGACCCCGGCATCCAGTACCACACAACGATCAACGACTGGCACACTTGCCCGGTCACCGGTCCGATCAACGCATCCAACCCTTGCTCGGAGTACATGCACATCGATGACAGTGCGTGCAATCTCGCGTCGATCAACTTGCTGAAATTTTTAGACGAAAATGTTGACTTCGATGTCAAAGCGTATCGACATGTGATCGCACTTAGTATCATGGCTCAAGAGATCATCGTCGGGAACTCCAGCTATCCCACGGAAAAGATCGCGCAAAATGCAATCGACTACCGTCAGCTCGGACTCGGTTTCTCGAACTTGGGGGCACTCCTGATGTGCCTCGGAGTTCCGTACGACTCCGACGACGGCCGCGCCTGGGCCGGTGCGCTGACCGCGGTCATGACCGGCCAGGCCTACGCCACCTCCGCCGAGATCGCCGCCCGCATGGGCCCCTTCAACGGCTACGACAAGAACAGCGCGCCGATGCTCCGCGTCATCGATAAGCACCGCGCCGCTTGCGACGACATCGACTCCACGCGCGTTCCCGATTACCTGCTCGCCGGCGCCAAAGATTCGTGGAAGGACGCAGGCGATCGAGGCCGCCAGTTCGGTTTCCGCAACTCGCAGGCCACCGTCATCGCACCGACCGGCACCATCAGCTTCATGATGGACTGCGACACCACCGGCATCGAGCCGGACATTGCCCTCGTTAAGTACAAGACTCTGGTCGGCGGCGGCCTTATGAAGATCGTCAATAGCACCGTCCCACGCACGCTCGGCCAGCTCGGCTACACCCGGGCGCAGATCGAAGACATCCTCACCTTCATCGACGACCGCGGCACGATCGAAGGCGCGCCGCACGTCACTGAAGAGCACCTCGCCGTCTTCGATTGCGCCTTCAAAGCGCAGAACGGATCGCGCACAATCCACTGGATGGGCCACATCAAAATGATGGGCGCAGTGCAACCTTTTGTCTCTGGCGCCATCTCTAAGACTGTGAACCTGCCCGAAGACGCCACCGTCGAAGACATCGACCAGGCCTACATCGAAGGCTGGAAGCACGGCCTCAAAGCCCTCGCGATTTACCGCGACGGCTCCAAGCGCGCGCAGGTCCTCTCGACCAGTAAGGACGACAGCTCCGCGAAGGCCGCGCCCGCCGGTCCCGTCCGCCGCCGCCTCCCCCCGACGCGCGTTTCGGTCACCCACAAGTTCGCCGTCGAGGGCCACGAAGGCTACATCACGGCCGGCCTCTACGAAGACGGATCGCCCGGCGAAATCTGGCTGACGATGGCCAAAGAAGGCTCCACGCTCTCTGGAATGATGGACGCTTTCGCCACATCGATCTCGCTCGCCTTGCAGTACGGCGTGCCGCTGCGCGACCTCGTCAACAAGTTCTCGCACATGCGCTTCGAGCCGTCCGGCCGCACCGAGAATTCGGAGATCCCCGTCGCCCAATCGATCGTTGATTACATCTTCCGCTGGATGGCCTCCCAGTTCCTTAGCGAGGACGAGAAGGAAGAGTTCGGCGTTCTCTCTGCCGCGGTCAAAGCGAAGATGATGGCCCAGGAATTCACCGCCGACGGCAAAGCCGTGACCGGCATCCCGCTCACCAACGGCCACAGCAACACAACTCAGACCGACGCACCTCCCTGCGCGAATTGCGGATGGATCATGACGCGTGCAGGAACGTGCTATAAGTGCGACAATTGCGGAAGTACTACGGGCTGCGGATAGCCATTCACGAAAGGAGGTGAGGACTATGCCAGCAGCAAAGAAGTCTCCGGCCAAGAAGACGGCGGCCAAGAAGGCCCCGGCTAAGAAGGCGGCGGCGAAGAAGCCAGCCAAAAGGAAGTAGCCTCACAAGAACGATAAGTAGGACCCTTCGGGTGTCCTAAAGCGAGCGCCCCGGGTGCGTCCGCCATTATGGCGGGCGCCCTTCGCTTTTCTGGGCTGTGTGACCATGCACCTCTCTCGAGCATCTCTTCCCCGTTGTGAGTGACGTATCGGGACGCCGTGCACAACCCCGCCTGGTGGCAGCGACCGCTGGCGGGCGCATCGCCGCCGTATTGGTGCCCGCGGGTCGTGATTCTGCTCTTCGCGGCGGTCGCCGTTGGTTGGGTCGCCCCAACGACAGCACTCCTAGGGTGATCAGGCCGCCCAGAACTATGAGAGCGCGAACCTCTCTCAGGAGGTCGCCACCAGCTGGCTGGAAGATGACGCTCTTACCAGGCCTTACTTCACTAACCCAACGAACGAGATCCGCCTCGCGGTCCAGCAAGAGGATCTCGAGTTCCTGAAATCGCGCGACTGTGATGAGTATCAGGGTTCTTCTGCAGCCGCCCCGTACCCGGCGACGAACTCAAGAAACAGCCAATCAACGGCCGCCGGCATGGAGCCGGCGGCCGTTGGCCAGGCCTCAGATGCGGCGTAGCACCGGCCCACCGCTCGCCCGTCGTCTCGCTGATTGAGGAAGCGCGGAGGGGGAGACGCCCTCTCTGGCGTAGCTCGATAGCGAGGCGTGGGAAGCCATTCACTCCCGCCCCCTCTCCCGTGCGCGGGCGAGAGGAGATGGCGAGTCCAGCCGGGAGTGCAGAGGGGCGCAGCCCTTCTG